>JBEIDC010000007.1:0-53823 GCA_040383665.1 Caulobacter sp. | reverse complement strand
GGGGGGGGGGGGTTAAACCCGTTGCGCGCGCCCGCTTCTCCGGTTCGGAGAGCCCGGCCGAAAACGCCGTTATCGCCTCCACTACACCAACCTCTTCGTCGGCATTTGGGCAACACCCGAAGAACCTCCACCTTCCAGCCAAGCCTGGAACATCAGCACGCTCCACAACCGGATGGTCCAGTCATGCTGTCCGCTCAAATGCTGGTGCCACAGGGCGCGGATCACCTCAGGTTCGAGATAGCCCTCGTTTCTGAGGCGCGTCTCGTCAAGCAGCGCCTCGGCCCAGTCGCGCAAAGGCCCTCTCAACCACTGCCCGATAGGGGCACCGAACCCCGCCTTGGGTCGTTCGATCAGCGCGCGCGGCACATAACGATCAAGGACCTGACGTAGCGCCCATTTGCCCTGTCCATTGCGGATCTTCATATCCATCGGCAGCCGCCAGGCCACCTCGGCGACGCGGTGATCGAGCATCGGCACCCGGGTCTCCAGGCTGACGGCCATGGCAGCCCGATCCACCTTGGTCAGGATGTCATCGGGCAGATAGGTCAGGCTGTCCCACAGCATCATTCGCTGTTCGGGTGCATCGATGCCCGCCACCAGGCCCAGATCGTCGAGCCTTGTTGCCCTGGATTGGGCATCGAGGACCGGGATTTCAGAGACTGGCCATTCCGTCACCAGACTCCGGTAGAGATCATCCAGCGTCCTTACCGTCTCCAGCCGGCGTCCCATCTTGTGGGCCTTGTCGCCGAAGAGGCTTGCCTGCAAGGCCTTCGGCATGGCCGCCCCCAGCCCATTCCAGGCCGGTGTGGGTATCGCCAGAATTGCGGCACCCAGGGCCCGGCGCAGGCCGAACGGGAGAGGAGCGACCGGACGCCAGATCCTCTGACCCCAGACATAGCGGTTATAGCCGCCGAACAGCTCGTCGCCGCCGTCGCCGCTGAGCGCCACGGTGACACTGCCGCGAGCGGCGGCACAGATGATGCTGGTCGGGATCTGCGAGCTGTCGGCGAACGGTTCGTCATACATTGTGGCGAGGCGGGGGATCACGTTCAGGGCATCGGCTGCGCTGACGCGAAGTTCGTTGTGCTCCGTCCCGAGGTGACGGGCCACAGCGGCAGCGAATGGCGCCTCATCGAACCCGGCCTCATCAAAGCCGACGGTGAAGGTCTGGACCGGCCGCGCCGACTGGGCCTGCATTATCGCCACGACGGTCGATGAATCGATCCCGCCGGAGAGGAAGGCCCCTACCGGTACATCGGCGATCATCTGTACACTGATGGCCTCGCGCAGAGCGGCGTCAAGTGCGTCAATCGCATCGCCCTCATCACGAAATGGATCGGCCAGTCCCCGTCGGGCCATGTCGTCTGCGCGCCAGAAGGGCGTCACCTTCACCTGTCTCGCAGCAAGGTCAGCGGCGTCGAGGGTCAGCAAGGTCCCCGGCGAAAGCTGAAAAACACCTTCAAAGATCGCATGCGGCGCGGGTACCGCACAAAACTGGAGCATCAAACCCAGACTTCCGCGGTCGATCCCGTTGTCGAATCCGGGGAAGGCGCGCAGGGCCTTCAACTCCGAGCCGAACACGAAAGGTCGATCCGATCCCTGACCCGCCCAGCCATAGTAGAGCGGTTTTTCCCCGAACCGGTCACGGGCCAGCGTCAGCCGGCGGTCGCGACGATCCCACAGAGCGATGGCGAACATGCCGACAGCGCGCTGCAAGGTCGCAGCAACGCCCCAGGCGACGAAACCCGCCAGCAGGGTCTCGGTATCGGAACCGCCGCGCCAGTCGCCCCCCTTGCCGGCAGCGTCAAGCGCGCGACGCAATTCCAGATGATTATAGATTTCCCCGTTGAACACGAGGACATACCGGCCGCAGGCCGAATGCATCGGCTGGGCCCCGAGTTCGGAAAGTTCCACAATCGCCAGGCGCCGGTGGCCCAGCGCCACACCGGCATCCGCATCGACCCAGTCGCCTCCGGCATCCGGCCCCCTGTGGTCCAGGGCGTCCGACATCCGACGGATGCTGGTTTGCAGGTCGCCCCTCGACCCGTTGGACCAGATGCCTGTCAGGCCGCACATGCTCAGCAAGTCTCCGAAGGAGCCGGCAACAGGCCCTGGTCAATCGAGATTGAGCGGCTGCGTCGGTTAAACATGGAACGACCCCGCGCTCATCCGGAACAATCCGCAGAAGCGATTTCCGAAGGTGGCGCCGAACAGGCGACGCCCTCCCAGTGCAACAGCGACCGCCGCAATGGCGCGCTTCGTCCCGCCTCCTTCAGCGTAAGGCCATCCGGTTTCATAGACCGACCATGAAACGAGTTCGGCACTCGGAGCTATTCTCTCCAGAAATTCTCGTTGTACTTTGGAATCGACCCGAAACAGATGGGTGGGTGGTGTTGTACCGATAGTCGGCTTGAACTGTCTTTTAATCGCACCAAACAGTGTGGCCGCAAAATAGACCGGGCTCGCATTCTTCTCTACCGGACCTTCAACAAACAAGATTCCGCCTGGCTTCAGTAATTCCAGTAATCCGTGGAGGGTTTCCTCCGGATGAGGCAGATGCTCAAGCACGTCCCCCAGATGAATGGCGTCGAAGCGCGGCTTGGGCGCCAGCCGACCAAAACCTTCGACGGAATAGACCTCGGCTGCAGCTCTATGAGCGGCGTGCGCCGATGCGCCCTCGTCAAACTCTATTCCAAATGGAACAAGCCCCTCTTCGCGAAGTGCAAGCAGAAAGCCTCCGAGGCCACAACCGTAATCGAGCACCAATGAGCCGGTAAGCAATTCACCCTTCAAGAGTTTCGCAGATTGGCTATACGCCTTGTGATCTTGATCTGCCTTGTCGACCCCGTCTGCGTAGTGGCAATCGTGATACGCATCCTTGGCGTACATAAGCGCGAATGTCTTGTCGTCCGGGATGGGATCAACGAATACGCTGCGGCAATCGCTGCATTCCAGGTAGCTGAAAACAACGTTGTTGAAGCGGGTCTCATAGGGAAAAGCCGACCGGGCTGGCCTTCCGCCGCACATCGGGCAATCCCGGGTCAGCAACGTCATGATGTCGGTCTCCTCACAGCGTTCAGGCGGGGCACGGTCATTGGACCTAGGTCATTTGTTCCGCCGCCCTAGGGCGTTTCTTCTTTTCCATCATCGCTGGTTTGCGGCGGAAAACCCGTGGGGAAACAGCAGGGCTAGGTACTTGTCAGCCGCCCGCTCGGGCGAAAAGTCCTCAGCGCGCCGCCGTAGCAGCTCGCGGTCGTGTTCGGCGGCTAGGGCCTCGGATATGGCCACCGCCAATGCCTCGGCGTCGCCAACCGGAACAAGTCTGCCAAAGCGACCGTTCTCCAGAATCTCGGCTGGACCCGAAGGACAATCGGTCGAGACAACGGGACAGCCGCAAGCTAGCGCCTCTACGATCACATTGCCGAACCCCTCATAGTCCGACGAAAGCACGAACAGATCAGCAGTCGCATAAAAGGGCGAGGGGTCTCGATGAAAACCGGCGAAAATTATGCGGTCCGAAATGCCGAGATCGCTGGCGACCGCGCGCAATATCCCCTCGTTCTCGCCTTGACCCAGCAGCATCAGGCGCGACCGGGTTCCGGGGGTTCTTGCGAAAGCGCGCAGGAGAAGGCTGTGGTTCTTCTGATCCTTCAGGCTGCCGACCGTGAGAATCCGGTCACCGGGCGGACAGTTCCAGAGCGCGTCAGCTATCTCCATCGCGCGCGGCCCCGGCCGCGGCCTTTGCGGGATCGGATTGTACAGCGCTTCGACGCGGCTATTTGGCAGTCGGGCAAGGCGCGCCGTATCTTCTGCAGCCCCTGTGGAGACGGCAGCCACAACGTCGGCGAACCGATGCGTTGTCGCCATGCTAGCACCCATGGACCAAGCATGGCGGCGACCCCACGACGCATACTGTCGGGACAAGGTATTGTGCTCAACGAGGATCAGGCGGCAGCGATGCTGCGAAAGCGCACGGCCGATCACAGCAGCTGAGGTCAGCGGCCACATATTGGCGATGACCGCGTCGGGCTTTCGGCGGCGGAGGTATCTCGCAAGTGGGATCGCGAGAATGCGCGTCCGCGCAGCGGCCAAGTCGACAACCGCAAACTCCAGCTGCGCCCCGGCAAGGAATTCCCCGCTAGCCTGCATCAAGCAGAATTCGACCTGGTGCCCGCGACGGGAGAACTCACGAGCAAGGTCGAGCATCACTCGTTCGGCGCCTCCACCACGCAGGTCGGGAAGAAGGATTGTTATCATGATGTCGGAACAAACGCTCGCTGTCTTCTAATGAGGCGAACAGACTTCCGCGTCCATTTGTCGCTCATCATACATAAGTAAAATTCACAATATAGCGCTGCCAATGAACTTCTCGTATGGCTTCTTCTTAACAAAAACTGCGCTAACTGATCCGCATAGTAATCGACAATGTAACGATTAGCGTCACAGTTGCCCCGGACAAAGGACAACCCGAGACCTACTGAAACGACCTCCGCATCGGCGACGAGATGGGGCTCGCGGTATAGGTTTATGTCGGATAGAAGGTTGAGCGGTCCAAAGATAATAGAGCGCCAAACGACCCTGGCATCTGCGGCGGACCTACCGCGAACGTTGCGCGCTACGCTCGCCAAAACGAACAGCCGTCGCACGTAGTTCTCCGCCCGCACGAGTGCTCTTTTGATAGGCGTCGGTAAGGTACGCTTTAGAGTTTGGCGCAAGGTGGCTTGCATGATCATCAAATAATCCCAGAGCGACGCTTGTGCGGGGTCGATCCGCGTAGACTTTCGCGGAGTCTGATGACGGAGGTCGCGGCGATATCGATGTCCATGCGTCGGAAGGCAGTTCGCCACAGAATGGCACCTTTGACGAACTCCGAACCCATCAACGCGACTCCACAACCTACTATGCCGAGAGGGCCGATCAGGACACAGCTTAACGCGATACCCGTTGCAAGACCGCACAAATAGGCAATTGTCACCATGCGCTCCTGACCGCTCATGTTGAGAATAATGGCTGACGATCCGAAGAACGCATTGATCGAGTAGGCGATCGCGAGCGCGACAAGCACAGGCCATGCAGAACGGAACGCTTCGCCGAAGACAAAGGCGATTAGCGGTGCTCCGAACAGGTAGATCACAGCTGTCATCGATAGCGTTCCGGCGAGCATGGCCAAGGCCGAGCTAGTCGCCAGAAGTTGCAGCCTGGGTTGGTCGCTGCTTGCGTTCAGTTGCGCGACATACGGCATCACAACAAGGTTGATGAGCGTTGATGGAAGTCCGAACAAGACGGCGGCCGAAAGGGCAACACGAAAAAGGCCTACATCCTCGATTGTCGCCAGTATTCCGAGGAGCAGCACCGCGTATTGTCCGTCGAGTGCCCGAATAATTTCCGTCCCAGTTATCGGTCCCGCGCTCGTCAGCCAGCCAGAGGGCCGCTTGACGACAGAGGCGTTCCTCACCTCGGCCGTCATACAGACAAGTATTTGCCAGATTGACAGAGCGAGGGCGATAGATATGGAGATCACTTGCAAAGCCAGCGCCGAGGCAGGGCTCAGGCCGCCTGTCTGACTTCCTATGAGAAATATCAGGCACGCGAACGTCGCCGGGCGGAAGAGCGCGTCATAAAACTGCGCGCTGACGACGCGATGAAACCCACGCAGAACCCCCGCGGCGAGGGATGATAGGGCAAATAAAGGAACGGCGGCAAGACCCCAGTAATATGCGGCATAGGGCAACGCACTTTGCTCGCCGCAGAGCAATCTAAACCCGACTATACCTAATGTCACCAATACAGAAGAGGCAAGGAGCACGAATAGCGTGAACCAGATCAGAGCGCCTTTTACCTTGGTGAAGTCCCGCTCTGCCATTGCAGCGGGAATATCGCGCGTCATGATCTGTGGCAGTCCGAGTTGAGCCGGCATAAGCAGAAGCGCGACGACGGCCATCACCGTGCCATAGACCCCGTAGCCTCCTGGACCAAGATAGCGTGAAAGCTGAACGCCGATGAGGAAGGTCATCGCCATTCCGACAATGCGAACAGTGGCGCTTCCGAGCGTCGCCGCGACGAGTTGGCGTGCGAGGCTGCTTCTGTCGCCGAGATTCAGGGGAAGCCTCACCACTGTCCCTGCGTTCCGATTGGATAGTAGCAGTAAAGAACGAAGCAGAAGTGAGCCTTCACAATAACCTCGGCACTATTCTACGAAAACACCAACGCCATATTTCACCTTCGTGGACAGCCGATAGCAGTCGCGGTCATCAGGGTGCCGACGTCTGCATAGGTCGAGGCGACGTCGCCGGGTAGCCGCGGGAGCAGTTCACGGATCGCCTTCATGCGAGGCGCCCCCTCAATCTGTCTCAGTGGCGCTAACGGCGGACACTTGTCGCGAGGGTTCAGCCCTTCAGGACTATAGCCGACAAAGAAGTCCTGATTACACAAAAATCCCGACAGACGCTCCAGAACGGGGGTGCAGACTTCGCGGGTGACGCTCGGATAGATGGTCGATACATAGACGACGATGTCGCCGGGCTTCAGGACGCGACCGACCGCCTCCGAAGTGCGCTCCAACAGGTTCACGCCCGGGCGGTTGGCCCGATCAAACAGTGTCGGCACCGCCACGATGTAGATGCGCGCGTCTGCCAATCCGTACGGATCGGCGGCATAATTGAGGTGGAGGGCTGCCTGCAGATCCCCTGCCTCTACTCTTTGACTGCTGACATCGAACCCGACCATCGGCCGGTGCTTTCCAAACTCGACCGCGAGCGGAAGGCCCGCATAGCCCAAGCCGATCACGGCCAGGATCTTGTTTGGAGACGATGACGCAAGGTCCTTAGGAGGGCTTCCCCTTGCGTGCGTGTCCGACCATGCAACACTGCAGTCAGCATCGCCGTGTCATGGCGAGATGGGCTGAGGGAATGCGACATCGCAAGGCGAACCCTGTCCCACATTGCCTTGAACGCTGCGTCTCATAAGACCAGTTTTAGCCAAGGTGGCTTGAAACTAACCCTGCGCTCAGCAACAACCTGACGGCGCGCTCTCCGGTCCGTCACCGGAATACATACGCGCACTGGTCTCTGGTGTTCTGCCGCACGAAGATCCCAGGATGGTGGGGCAACTCGTAGCGACACCACACCGATGATATGACATTGTGATCGTGTAGGGCGGCTTACGACAGGGCCTGCCCAAAGTGATCTCTATGGCCCAACCCGTCGCAATGATTGTCCCGAACGTTTCCCCTTACGCGGCGGCGATCGATGAGAAAGACCCATAGATGATCGCCTATCTGCTCTTGATGAGCCTGCCACTGCTATTCGGCCTTACCCAACCGCGCCGCGCCCACGCCGCCGCCCTCATCTTCGTCGCGATCATATACTGGCTGTTCATTGGATTCCGATTCAAGACAGGAACAGACTGGTTCGGCTATTTGAATCAGCTCGCAAGAGTTAAGCTCCTCGATCTTCTAACAATCTGGCAGAAGGCCGAGCCGGCCTTCGGGACTCTTCTCTGGGTCAATGACCGCACGGGGTGGGGCCTGACCGGGATCAACGCCATGAGCGCGGCGGTGTTTCTGATCGGGCTTTTCATCTTTGCGCGAAAGACTGCCTCACCCTGGATCGCTGTCGCCGTCGCCACCTCCTACCTCGTCCTGACCCTTGGTATGGGCGGCATCCGCCAGGCTATGGCAATGGGGCTGATTTTCATCGTCCTGGCTGACTGGAACAAGCGGTCGACCGCCAGCAGGTTGTTGTTCATTGGCGCGGCATCTCTGTTCCACTTCAGCGCCCTGTTCATGGCCGCCTTCCTCGCTTTCGGCAAAGGAAGTTCCCGACGACTTCAGTTCCTGGGCATTTTCGGTGCCGGACTGGTGGTCATTTTGCTGACGCGGTCTCAACCGGAACAGGTCGACATCTATATGCAGCGGTATGTCGGCGAGGGTTCCGTGGTCGCCCAAGGGGCGATCTTCCACGCCCTCGTGAACGCCCTTCCGGCCGGCGTCTACCTTCTCTTTCGAAAGCGCTGGCGTGAGTATTTCGGCGCCAATCCCTTGCTTACCGCGCTCAGCTTGGCCGCGCTGGCCATGTTGCCCCTGGTGTTCGTTTCCTCCATCGCCGCCAGTCGGCTATCGATGTATCTGACTGTGGCCCCGATGATGATCTGGGCGAGCGCGCCCCTGGTGTTCGGCGGTCAAAAATCCCAGGCCCAACTCGCAGCTGGAGCGCTGGCCGTGCAGGCGGGTGTGATGGTCGTGTGGCTGACGTTCGCCAATGTGGCTCCCGCCTTTTTCCCTTATCGCAATGTTCTGCTGGGAGCTGGCTAAGGGGCCGACGACGATGCCAGATCGGACCATCCTGTTTCTCGGCGCGGACGCGGAATACGCCTTTAAGTTCCGCAAGGGTTTGATGGGGGCGTTTCGGGACCGGCACTATCGGGTGGTGGTCGCCGCCACGCCGCTGGGAGACTTCGACACCGGCTGTTTCGCCTCGCTTGGCGTCGAGTTTATCCCTTGGCGGATCGGCAAGGCGAGCCTCGATCCGATCAAGGATCTTGGGGCTCTGTTTGCCCTTTATCGGATCCTGAGTTCGATCCAGCCGGACATCCTGTTCGTCCACACAATCAAGCCAGTGATCTACGGGGGGATTCTGGGCTATGCGCGGCGGGTTCCACGGCGCGTTGCAATGATCCCGGGGCTGGGGCACGCCTTCATGCCAGCGAAGGGACTGAAGCACCGGATCGCCGCTGTTGTGGCACGACTGGGGTATCGTGCTGCACTGGGGCCGATGGCCGTGTCGATTTTTCACAATCCCGATGACATCGCCGAGATGCGGCGCATAGGTGCTTTGCCGCCAGGGGCGCGGACCGCCAGAGTCCATGGCTCCGGCGTCGACATGACCCATTTCAGGCGTGCGCCGCTCCCGTCCGGCCCCTGCACCTTCCTCTTCGTTGGCCGCCTGTTGAGGGAGAAAGGCATCCATGAGTTCGTTGAGGCCGCCCGAAACGTCCGGAAGCTTCTGCCGACCGCCCGTTTCATCGTGGTGGGTGGACGAGATGCCAACCCATCGGCCTTGACGGATGCGGAGCTGGACCATTGGCGCGGTGAAGGGATCGTCGAATTTCGTGGGTCAATCTCCGACCCGCGCGATGCGTTCGCCGAATGCCATATCTTCGTCCTCCCCTCTTTTCGTGAGGGGACCCCCCGAACAAACCTGGAGGCCATGGCCCCCGGCCGGGCTATCATTACGACCGATGTCCCCGGGTGCCGGGAAACAGTTCGCGACGGGGTCAACGGTATCCTCGTTCCGCCAGCTGACCCTATCGCACTGGCGCAAGCGATGATCAGGCTCGGAACCGACCCTGCCTTGGTCATGCGCATGGGCGACGCCGGCTACGATCTTTGTCGTGAGAGGTTTGAGCTCGGCAAGGTCACCGCGGAAACCATGGCCTTGATCGCTGGAGATCCAACAGGAGCCCCCGCGGATCGAACCCACTAAACACATCGATCCTGAAGGTGTCACCGCCCGCTTCCGGCGTTGACCCAGGCGAGTTGAAGCCCAAGCAGGCAAGCCCAGCGCGAGGCAAAGGCTGGAGCTGCGACAAAGAATCGGTGGGCCCATGCAGCAGAACCAGAAGGTTGGCGATTACGACCCCGCGCACCAGAACGCGCCCACCCCCACTGCCCGATAACGCCGACCATCGCCTCGGGGTCGCGGCGGGGGTGGTGCAAGGCCGCCAGGGGCGGACTCGGCCAACGGCCCGCCTCCCAAGCTACCGCAGTCAGGGTGAAACAATCACCTGACTGGTCGTTCGATGTCGGCTGCGGGCAGCGCACGCTTGTCACATCAACGATGCGACCGGCGCCTTCCGGCGGCGTCTCTACTTTGGTCCCGACTTAAGGCCCGCGCTATAGAAGCCCCTCGGCGATGATCACGACCCGGATGGTTCGCCGCAGGATGTAGATGTCCAGGGCCGCGGAGCAGCGCCGGGCGTAGTGGAGATCGTATCGGGCCTTGCGGCGCGCGCGGACATGATTTCTGCCGTTGACTTGCGACAGCCCCGTGATCCCCGGCCGCACATGAAGGACGCCAGGGAATCTGTGGGCGCGAACGTACGTCGCCGGATCGGTTGGCATCAGGGGCCGAGGCCCGATGAGGCTCATATCGCCAATGAGCACCGACCAGAGTTGCGGGAGCTCATCGATGCTCGTGCGGCGAAGGAATGCGCCGACCGCCGTGATGTGGGCGCCGGCCCCTGAGGCTTCGCGTGGCTGGTGGGGCGCCTCAACGGTCATGGACCGAAGTTTGGGCATCCGGAAGGTGCGCCCCGCAAAGCCTACACGATCCGACCAGAAGATGCCCGGGCCGGGACTTGTCAGCTTGACCGCCAACCAGGCGATGAGGATCAAGGGCGCGAGGAAGACGAGCCCGGCGCCGCTTGCAAGAATGTCAGCCGGCCGCTTTGCAACATAGCCGAGGGGGCGAAGGGGGGCGGCTGCGAAACCCGACTGCTTCTGACCTGGGTTGCTCGCATTCCACATACTGTTCGCATAAGGCAGTTGCGCGCCGGGAGCCTCGATGCCGCTGGCCCGTTGCCTGGAGATCCCCACCATCTTAACCCCCCGTCCGTTTACCATACGCGCTTCCCAACGACGGGCACGAAGAATTTGGAAACGGCAAACGCCCCAAAACGGGTTTAACGCGGTACATGTCTACGGCAGTGCCGCTGGATGCGCCAGCGAAGTTATTGCGACGGGTGGATTCATTCAGAAGAGCTCAGTTTGTGCCCACAATGCCTTCGTCAGCGACAAAGTCTTGCCACAGCACGCCCGATAGTGGATGACCGACCGAACGGCTATTTTACTCGCGTGTGAGGCTAGTCTCGATGATCGTTCTTGGCGACGCCCGGATCTGTGTGCTCGGACTTGGATACGTAGGTCTTCCGTTGGCCGTAGCGTTCGGAAAGCACTTCGATACTGTCGGCTATGATCTAGACCGGGGTCGGATCAATGAGCTCCAGCGCGGCCACGACCGTACGCTTGAGGTTGAGGCGGGCGATCTCGCGGCGTCTCAGAAGCTACGCTTTAGCGCCAATGCTGAGGACCTGAGCGGGCGTAACGTCTTCGTTGTCACCGTGCCTACCCCCATCGACGGTGCGCGCCGCCCGGATCTGGGCGCTGTCTCGGCCGCCAGCAGGGCGATCGCAGGCCATCTGAAGCCCGGCTCCGTGGTCATTTACGAGAGCACCGTCTACCCGGGCTGCACTGAGGAGGTTTGTGTCCCCATTCTCGAGCAGGTCTCCGGGCTCCGCTACAACCGGGACTTCTTCTGCGGCTATAGCCCTGAGCGCGCCAACCCCGGCGACCGCCAGCATCGCCTGTCGACCATCACCAAGGTCACCGCGGGCTCGACCCCGGAGGCCGCCGCCCTGGTCGACGAGCTCTATCGCGCCATCGTGCCAGCTGGCACTCATCTGGCGAGCTCCATTGCCGTGGCTGAAGCCGCCAAGGTCATCGAGAACACCCAGCGCGATCTCAACATCGCGCTGGTCAATGAGTTCGCGATGATCTTCAACCGCATGGGGATCGACACGCTCGAAGTTCTGGAAGCCGCCGGCACCAAGTGGAACTTCCTTCCCTTCCGGCCGGGCCTGGTCGGCGGCCACTGCATCGGCGTCGACCCCTACTACCTGACCCACAAGGCGCAGGAGCTTGGGTATCATCCTGAGGTGATCCTGGCTGGTCGGCGGATCAACGACGGGATGGGCGCCTATGTCGCCGATCGTATCCTGCGGATACTACTCCGTAAAAAGATCAATCCGGTCGGCGCCCGGGCCCTGGTGCTGGGTCTGGCGTTCAAGGAGAACTGCCCGGATCTGCGCAATACCAAGGTTGTCGACATCGTTACCGAGCTCCAGGAGCATTCGATGAGCGTCGACATACATGACCCTTGGGTCGATGCCGCTGAAGCGCGACATGAGTATGGTGTCGAGCTCGTCTCAGAGCCGCGGGCTGGCGACTATGACGTCATCATCCTGGCTGTCGCGCATGCGCAGTTCGTTGAGCTGGGCGCCGAAGAGTTAAGGGCCTATGGCAAGGAGGCTTCGGTGGTGTTCGACGTGAAATCCGCCCTGCCGCGCGATGCGGTCGACGGGCGCCTGTAAGGCGGGCGTATTGAACGCTGCGAAAAGCTCGGCCAACGTCAACGACCGGGGCGCCAACGCCGTCGTTCCAGGTCAATGCATCAAGAAACCAGGCGCACGCTGAGTCCGGCGCGCCTGGCCGTTCGCAGCAGTTGCGTCCGACCAGGACCTGCTGAATTCCTTACGCAGCGTGACGTCACGCTTGTTCGACTGTACAAGGAAGCCCCAGGTGCCGATACAGCGCGCTCTTTCATTGATCCGACTGTGCGCCTGTTGGTTGCCCAGACCCGCCCCGGACAAGAGGCCGTGGCGGCAGGTGCGACGACGTCCAGGTCCAGGTCCGGCTCAGGCGCTGGATCGCACGCGGTGTTGTTTTCCAAGGCGATCAGCGCCGCATGGACTGTGATTTCAAGAAGCTATGACCAACATTTCCGGTATCAGTCGTCAGCTCCTCAAGCACGGCATCGCGATAATGCCGGATACTATACTATTCACCTATTTGAAATTTGAGCGCGGCTCAACAATATATAGTGAAACCGTTCTCAAGCACGTTGATCTTGGTGCTTACTCTTACATCAACATTCGTGGGGCGATCGGCAACACGAAGATCGGCAGATACTGTTCGATCGGGCCAGATTCATCGATTGGACTTGATCGCCATCCTTTGGAGTGGGTCGGGACGTCGCCCTTCCCTTATAGCAATCGCGGCGCCGCGCCGGACTGGCGCTCCTTCTCCAGCCGCTTCGACTTCGAAGGTTTCCCTCTGCCGGTGACCATTGGCCACGACGTCTGGATCGGCACGCGGGTCATCATCGCCGGAAGCGGACCCCTTAGCATCGGCAGCGGAAGCGTCATCGCTTCTGGTTCAGTCGTTACGCACGACGTCCCGCCTTACGCCATCGTCGCCGGAAACCCGGCTAGAATAATCCGATATCGATTTGAGGAATCACTCTGCGCGGCTCTTCTTGAGACCAAGTGGTGGGACTACGATATCCCGCGACTATTGAACGAATTCAGCGCTACGACCCTGCCTTGGGATAAACCTTCGGCCTTCGTGGAGTGGTGGCGTGATGGTGGAGAGGCGCAACTTGCAGTCTATAAGGACCTTGGGCCGATGACGACTGTTGAGTACCGTCAGGACACCAACGACTTTCTTCTGTCGGTATAGTCTCCTGGCCATTGTTCGTCAGGTAAGCTGGCCGAGCTGCGGGTGGTCCGCGCGCGGCGCGGACCTGCTCAGATCGTGGTCGCTGAGGCGAAGACTCATGGACTATCCTGCAAACCGGACGCGTCCAGCGCGATTCTGACGAGAGAGCTTCCATGAAGGTTATGGTCACCGGGTCAGCCGGGTTTATCGGTTCGGCGACCACGTTGCGCCTGCTTGAGCGGGGCGACACCGTGATCGGCGTCGACTGCCTGAACGACTACTACGACCCGGCGCTGAAGCGCGCCCGGCTGGCGCGGCACATCGACCATCCGAACTACGTCCAGCTGACCATCGACCTGTCCGACCGCGCCGCGATGGAGGCGGCCTTCGCAGAGCACCGGCCCAACCGGGTGATCAACCTGGCCGCCCAGGCCGGGGTGCGTTACGCCGCCGAGAACCCGCACATCTATGTGCAGAGCAATGTCACCGGCTTCCTGCATATCCTCGAAGGCTGTCGGCACAACGGGGTCGAGCATCTGGTGTTCGCCTCGACCAGCTCGGTCTACGGCGCCAACACGGCCATGCCCTTCTCGGAGCACCAGAGCACCGAGCATCCGCTGACGCTCTATGCGGCGACCAAGAAGGCCAACGAGCAGATGGCGCACGCTTACGCCAACCTGTTCGACCTGCCCTGCACGGGCCTGCGCTTCTTCACCGTCTATGGCCCCTGGGGCCGGCCGGACATGGCGCTGTTCCTGTTCACCAAGGCCATCCTGGCCGGTGAGCCGATCAAGGTCTTCAACCACGGCAAGCACAGCCGCGGCTTCACCTATGTCGACGACATCGTCGAAGGGGTGATCCGGGCGCTGGACAACCCGCCGGGCCCGAACCCCGATTGGGACGGCATGAATCCGGACCCCGCCACCAGTGGCTCTGGCCCCTACCGGATCTTCAACATCGGCGCCGAGGAGCAGGTCGAACTGCTGCGCTACATCGAGGTGCTGGAAGAGTGCCTCGGCAAGAAGGCGATCATGGAGATGCTGCCGCTGCAGCCCGGTGACGTCCCCGACACGGTCGCCGACGTCAGCGAGCTGCAGAAGATCGTCGGCTACAAACCGCGCGTGACCGTCGAGGAGGGCGTGAAGAACTTCGTCGACTGGTACCGCGGGTACAACGGGATCAAGTGAACTGGCGACAGAGGACGGCGACAAAGTCGTGACGTCCACCGTCAGTTCGGTACTCTCCGGCGCCACCGGCTGTTCAGAGTCAGGCGTTGCGCCTACAAACAGGGCAGGCGGCCTCCGGATGGTTCGGCGTGGCCGGTGCAGCGGTGAGGGCGGGCCATATGGCGGGAAGACCTATCGGTGTCGCTCTCTTGGCCATCGGCATGCTTCTCCTGGGGGCCTGCGCCGGCGGTGGGGGCGGCGGTGGCCCGAGCACCAGCGCTCCGCCTCCGCCTCCCCCTCCCCCTCCCCCTCCCCCTCCACCGCCTCCGCCGCCTCCGACGGTGTCGAGATCCAGCCCGGAGTACGTCCGCAGCTGGAGCCTTGCGGCGATCAACGCCATCAACGCCTTCGAGAAGCCGGCGACCGGCGCGGGCGTCACCGTCGCGGTCGTCGACAGCGGCATCAACCTGTCCCTCGCCGAACTCAGCGGCCGGATCTCGCCGCTTTCGGCGGATATGCGGCTGGGGCGCAACAACGTCGATCGCGGCAGCGAGCACGGTACGCGCGTCGCGACCGTGCTGGCCGCCAATTTCAACGGCAGCGGCACGATGGGCGTCGCCTATGAGGCAACCGTCCTGGCTCTGCGCGCCGACAACTCCCCTGGAACCTGCCCTGCCAGCGACGGCTGCGCGTTCGGGGATCGGGAACTGACCCTGGCGATCGACTACGCCGTCGCCAACGGCGCCCGGGTCGTCAACATGTCGCTCGGCGGCGACACGCCGAACGGCGCCGAGTTCGAGGCGGCCATGGCGCGCGCGGTGGCCGCCGGGCTGGTCTTCACCTTCTCCGCCGGCAACGATACGACCACCAACCCGGAGTACCCCGCGCGCTATGCCGTCGACCCACGCTTCGCCGGATCGGTGATCGCGGTGGGCGCAAGCGCCCAGGACGGCGACATGGCCAGCTTCTCAGCGCGCGCGGGCCTCGCCGCCAACGGATTCCTCGTCGCCCCTGGCGACGATATCGTCACCGGCTGTGATACGGTCAGCTGCTGGCGGGTCAGCGGCACGTCCTTCTCCTCGCCTATCGCCGCCGGATCCCTTGCCTTGCTGCTGCAAGCCTTTCCGATGCTGTCTGGTCGGGATGCGGTCGAGATCCTGTTCCGGACCGCCGTCGACAAGGGCGCGCCCGGCGTCGATCCGGTTTGGGGCCATGGTCTGCTGGACCTGGGCGCGGCATTCCGCCCTGTCGGAACGCTCGGCGTGCCGATGGCGAGCGGTGAGACCATCGTCCCCACGACGCCCCCGGGCAGCATGATGGGCTCGGCGTTCGGCGACGCGGTTCGACAGAGCAACGCCCTGACGACGTTCGGGCGTGACGACTATCGGCGCATCTACGCGGTTGATATGGCCGATGCCTTGCCCGGCGCGGTCGGCGCGGTGATCGGCACGGCGGCGCCGGCGACCCGGCGCACCGCTGTGACGATGCCCGGTCCGGCGGGCGCACGGCTGTCGATCCAGGCCGAGCAGCCCGTTTTCGGGGAAGCCGAGGCGCCCGAGCGGATGCTCGATCTCACCGGCGCCCGCCAGCCGACGTCCGCGACCATGACCGCGCGGCTGGGCCGGCTGGGCCTTGTCGCTTGGCGCGGCGAGGGCGGCGCCCAGGCGCCAGGAGCGGACGAGCGGGACGCCTTCCGCGCTGTCGCGGCGCCTGACCAGGTGTTGCAGGCGTCCCTTGCGCTGGGACAGGGCTGGTCCCTGGTCGCCGAACAGGGCAGCACCGAGCGCATGGACATTCGGGCCTTCCGCCAGGTCGAGGCCGGAGACTATGCCAGCGCCAGCGCCCGCTACGACGGAGGGCGCGTTTCGGCCGTGCTGACCGCTGGTTGGCTGGACGAAAGCCGCGGCCCCCTGGGCTCGGATCTGTCTCCCGGGTCAGTTTTCAGCATGCCGGCCGAAACGCGCTTCACGGCCGCATCCCTGTCCGGTCAGGTCAGCAAGCGGCTACGTCTGCGCGCGGAAGGGGCGTTCGGCCGGACCCGGATCGAGGATGGCTTCTTCCGGACCGACGAAGCCCTGAGCAGCCAGTGGCGGCTGGGGGCCTATGGCGACTGCGGTCTGATCGGGCTTGCCTGCGACGTCTTCGCCCTGGAGCTGGAGCAGCCGCTGCGTATTGAAAGCGGAGTCTTCAGCACCGTCCTGGCCGACGTCCCGGCTGACTGGCGCGATCCGACGACCTATTCGGTGCGGCGCTTCACGGCCAGCCCCAGTGGTCGGGAGGTCGACCTCAAGCTGATCCTGAACCGCGACTTCGGCGCCTGGGGCCTCTGGCGGCTGCGGACCGTGGCCGCCTTCAACGACGGGCATCGGGCCGACGCGGACGTCGCCTTCGGCGGGGCGGTGGACTGGCGCCTGACCTTCTAGGTCAGAGGCCTTCCGCCTCCAGCCACGCCACGATCTTCTCCGCCGCCTCTACCGGTGAAAGGGTCGTCGTATCGACCGTCAGCTCGGCGTTCTCCGGCGCCTCATAGGGGCTGTCGATGCCGGTGAAGTTCTTCAGGTCGCCGGCCCGGGCCTTCTTGTAGAGGCCCTTCACGTCGCGCTGCTCGGCCACGGACAGGGGGGTCTCGACGTAGACTTCGACGAACTCGCCGTCCTCCAGCATCTCGCGGGCCATGCGGCGCTCGGCGCGGAACGGGCTGATGAAGGCGGTCAGCACGATCAACCCGGCGTCCACCATCAGCTTGCTGACCTCGGCCACCCGGCGGATGTTCTCGACCCGGTCTTCCTCGGTGAAGCCCAGGTCCCTGTTGAGACCATGGCGGACGTTGTCGCCGTCGAGCAGATAGGTGTGGCGACCCAGGGCGTGCAGACGCTTCTCGACCAGGTTGGCGATGGTCGACTTGCCGGCGCCGCTGAGGCCGGTGAACCAGATCACACGGCCCTTCTGGCCCTTCTGGGCCGCGCGGGCCGCCTTGTGGATGTCCGTGGCCTGCCAGTGAATATTGTCGGCCCGGCGCAGCGCGAAGTGCAGCATCCCAGCCCCGACCGTCCGGTTGCTCAGGCGATCGATCAGGATGAAGCCGCCCAGGTCGCGATTGGTCGCATAGGCCTCGAACGGGATCGCCCGGTCCAGCGACAGGTTGCAGACGCCGATCTCGTTGAGCTCAAGCCGCTTGGCCGCGATGTGCTCCAGCGTGTTGACCTGCACCCGGTACTTGGGCTCGGTGATGGTGGCGGCCACGGTCTGGGCCCCGATCTTCATCAGATAGGGCCGGCCCGGCAGCATCGGATCGTCGTCCATCCAGACGATGGTGGACTCGAACTGGTTGGCGACCGGCGAGGGATTGTCGGCGGCCACAAGGACATCGCCGCGCGAGATGTCGATCTCGTCGGTAAGGGTGATGGTCACCGACTGGCCCGCCTGGGCGCTGTCCAGGTCTCCCGGCAGCACGACAATGCGCGCCACGCGGCTCTCGCGGCCCGACGGAAGCACCTTGACCCGGTCGCCCGGTTTCACCGTCCCGGCGGCGATCTGCCCGCTGAAGCCGCGGAAGTCGAGGTTGGGGCGGTTGACCCATTGCACCGGCATGCGGAACGGCTGCGAGGGCAGGGCGTCCTCGACCTCGATCGACTCCAGCCAGCGCATCAGCGGCGGGCCGTCGTACCAGGGCGCGGCCGCGCTCGGCTCGGTGATGTTCTGGCCGTCCAGCGCGCTCATCGGGATGGCGGTGAAATCGGCCAGACCGATCAGGTTGGCGAAGTCGCGATACTCGGCGACGATCCCATCGAAGATCGCCTGATCCCAGCCGACCAGATCCATCTTGTTGACCGCCACGACAACCTTGCGGATGCCCAGCAGGTTCACGAGGTAGCTGTGGCGGCGGGTCTGGGTCAGCACCCCGCGCCGCGCGTCAATCAGCACCACGGCGGCGTCGGCCGTCGAGGCGCCGGTGACCATGTTGCGGGTATACTGCTCATGGCCGGGCGTGTCGGCGACGATGAACTTGCGGTGGTCGGTGGCGAAGAAGCGATAGGCGACATCGATGGTGATGCCCTGCTCGCGCTCGGCGGCCAGGCCGTCGACCAGCAGGGCGAAGTCGATCGCTCCGCCCTGGGTGCCGACCTTCTTGCTGTCGGCCTCCAGAGCCGCCAGCTGGTCCTCGAAGATCATCTTGCTGTCGTAGAGCAGCCGCCCGATCAGGGTCGACTTGCCGTCGTCGACGCTGCCGCAGGTGATGAAGCGCAGCAGCGTCTTGTGCTGGTGCTGGTGGAGGTAGGCGTCGATGTCCGTCTCGATGAGATCGGCGGGCTTGTAGGCGCTCATCAGAAGTAGCCCTCCTGCTTCTTCTTCTCCATCGAAGCGGTCTGGTCGTGGTCGATGACCCGGCCCTGGCGCTCGCTCGTGGTGGCGAGCAGCATCTCCTGGATGATCTCGGGAAGAGTCGAGGCCGTGCTCTCCACCGCGCCGGTGAGCGGGTAGCAGCCAAGGGTGCGGAACCGCACCGACTTCATTTCAGGAACCTCGCCCGGCCGCAGTCTGAAGCGGTCGTCATCGACCATGATCAGAGTGCCGTCGCGCTCGACCACCGGCCGGACGCCGGAGAAGTAGAGCGGCACGATGGGGATGCTCTCCAGGTGGATGTATTGCCAGATGTCCAGCTCGGTCCAGTTGGAGATCGGGAACACCCGGATGCTCTCGCCCTTGTTCTTGCGGGCGTTGTAGAGCTTCCACAGCTCGGGCCGCTGGTTCTTGGGATCCCAGCGCTGCTCCGCCGAGCGGAACGAGAAGATCCGCTCCTTGGCCCGGCTCTTCTCCTCGTCGCGTCGGGCGCCGCCGAAGGCCGCGTCGAAGCCGTACTTGTCGAGCGCCTGCTTGAGGCCCACGGTCTTCCACAGGTCGGTGTGGGCCGTGCCGTGGTCGAACGGGTTGATGCCCGCCGCTTCGGCCTCCGGATTCTTGTGGACCAGCAGGTCGAAGCCCAGTTCGCGGGCCAGCCGCTCCCGCATCTCGTACATGGCCTGGAACTTCCAGGTGGTGTCGATGTGCAGCAGCGGGAAGGGCAGTCGACTCGGAAAGAAAGCCTTCGCGGCGAGGTGCAGCATCACCGCGCTGTCCTTGCCGATCGAATAGAGCATCACCGGACGCTCCGCCTCGGCCGCCACTTCACGCATGATGTGGATGCTCTCGGCCTCGAGGCGCTGCAGGTGCGTCAGGCGGGCGGGCGAGAGGGTCGGGTTCATGGTCTCATCGGATAGGGGGCCGCGCGCGGACGCGAGGGCTGTGGATGTGTCGGAAGCCATGCAGAACTCCTGAGGTCATCGTCGCCAGACAAGGGCCTCCTCTGGCTCGGCAGTTAAGGAAGCGGCCCTAGCGATGCAAGGCGGCTAACCCTCTGGTCGGACTCAGAATAACTGAAAGGCCCATCACCTTGCCGGGGCGCAGGCGCTGTCCAGCGCCGCCGCGGCCGAAACGATATGATAGAGCGAACTGGCCGGAGCGGCCTCCTCGACAAACGACCCGTCGGGCAGCAGTCGGTCGCGCCATGTACCCTGCACAGCGACAGCGAGAAACCGGTTCAGGCCCTCAAGCGTCGTCGCTATGTCGGCCCAGCGGCGGGCCACGGCATGGGCGTGCAGCCGCTCGGTCTGGGCCCAGAGCCGCGCCGAGCGGTCACGGGGGAGCAGATCCTGGCCAAGGCTGAAGATGGCCACGCCGCGCTCGACGCCGCGGGTCTCCCCGATCTCGATCAGCCGCCGGGCCGCGGCCGGATCCGGACGGCCGGCATGGCGCGCATGCTGGAGAAGCAGCCAGCCCCATTCCAGCTGGTGGCCCGGCTCGACGTCGGCCTCCGGACGGGGCGTCCAGTCCGGCGCATGCTGTTCGCAAAGGGCGCCGGTGACGGGGTCGACCATCCGGGTCAGGGCTGTTGCGGCGATGACGTCGGCCAGACCGACCCAGGCGGGATCGGCGCTGACGCGTGACCAGGCCTGCACGGCCTCGAACAGGTGCATCATCGGGTTGGCCTGCAGCGATCCCTGTTCAGAGATCCCGCCGTCGGGCCGCACGATCCCGGCGGCCGACAAGGTTTCACGCAGGCGGACGGCCTGCGTCTCGAAGTCGCCGCCGAGCGCCTCCTGCGCCGCGGACAGGGCCAGCAACGCGAAGGCCTGCTCGTAGGGCGCGGGGGTGGGATCAACAAGGCGACCGTCCGGGTCGGCGAGTATGCCGTAAAGACCGTCCGGCCTGGCGAAGGTTTCCAGCGCCCGGGCGCCATGGACGACCGCCTCGCGCCAGGGGCCGGTCCAGCCGAGCGCCCCGACCGTCGCGAAGACCCAGGTCTGTCGCGCCGCCACCCGCGCCCGCCGGGGACCCTCGACGGCCTTGCCTGTCAGGTCGATCCGCTCGGCGAAACCGCCCCGCGACCGGTCGATCCCGGCCTCGAACCACAAAGGCAACGCATGGTCGAACAGCCAGCCTTTCAGCTGGTCGTTCAGAGCAAGGATGGCGGCCGGCGCGGTCACAGGTCTTTCTCTCCGATGCATGGATGATATGGAAGAGCCATGTCCCAGCCGTCCCGCCGCTTCGCCGTCATCTTCGACCGCGACGGCGTGCTGAACGTCGATACGGGCTACGCCTACGACCCCGCCAAACTGGAGTGGATGCCCGGCGCCCGGGCCGCCGTGGCGCGCGTGAACCGGGCCGGCGCGGTGGCGGTGATCACCACCAACCAGTCCGGCATCGGCCGCGGCTACTACACCGAAGACCAGATGCACGCCTTCCACGCCGAGATGCTGCGCCAGCTGGCTGCCGACGGTGGGCGTATCGACGCCATCTACTTCGCCCCTCATCACGAGGACGCGCCGGAGGCCCGCTACCGCGTGGCCAATCACCCCGACCGCAAACCCAATCCCGGCATGCTGCTCAAGGCCCTGGCCGAGTTCGCAGTCGCGCCGTCCGACGCCATCATGATCGGCGACAAGGAGTCCGACATGGAGGCGGCCCGCCGCGCCGGCGTCGCGGGATTTCTCTTCCGAGGCGGCGATCTGGACGTCTTCATCGCCGAGCGGCTGGCGACGCTCACGGGCAAGGACGTTTCCTGAGAACGCTTCCGGCGGCTTCCGTCGTGCCGAGTTTCGCGTTACGCAGGGGCAATCCTTTCCCACGCGGATCATCCTCCGACATGACCAACCGCACGCTGCCGCGGGCCGCACGCTCCTCGCTCGACCTGATCGGCAACACCCCGATGGTCGAGGTGACCCGTATCGACACCGGCCTCTGCCGGCTGTTCCTCAAGCTCGAGAACCAGAATCCCGGCGGGTCGATCAAGGATCGTATCGCCCTCTCCATGATCGAGGCCGCCGAACGGGACGGTCGGCTCGAGCCCGGCGGGACGATCATCGAGGCCACGGCCGGCAACACCGGCCTTGGTCTGGCGCAGGTGGCCAGCGTCAAGGGCTATAATCTGATCCTGGTTGTTCCCGACAAAATGGCGCGGGAGAAGATCCTGCACCTGCGGGCCATGGGCGTGGACGTGCGCATCACTCGCTCGGATGTCGGCAAGGGTCACCCCGAGTACTATCAGGACATGGCCCAGACGATCGCCCAGCAGACCGGCGGCTTCTTCGTCAACCAGTTCGAGAACCCGGCCAACCCGCTGGCCCATGAGCAGACCACCGGCCCGGAAATCCTCGAGCAGATGGAGGGCGACATCGACGCCATGGTCGTCGGGGTCGGCTCGGGCGGCACGCTGACGGGCCTTGGCCGTTTCTTCCAGAGGACCTCGCCCGGCACGAAGATGATCCTGGCCGATCCGAAGGGCTCGATCCTCTACGACTACGTCAACACCGGAACCTATGGCGCGGCCGGCAGCTGGATCGTCGAGGGCATCGGCGAGGACTTCATCCCCGACAACGCCCAGATGGATCTGGTGGCCAAGGCCTACGAGATCACCGACCGCGAGAGCGTCGAAACCGCCCGCGAGCTGCTCGAGAAGGAGGGCATCCTGGCCGGCTCCTCGTCAGGCACCCTGCTGGCGGCGGCGCTGAGGTACTGCCGCGAACAGACCGAGCCGCAGCGGGTGGTGACGTTCGTCTGCGACACGGGCGGCAAGTACCTGACCAAGATGTTCAACGACATGTGGGTGGCCGCCCACGGCTTCGAGGACCGCCCCAAGTACGGCGACCTGCGTGACCTGATCGCCCGCGACTTTTCCGAGGGCGGCGTCATCTCGACCGGTCCGGACGACAGCCTCCTGACCGCCTACAACCGCATGCGGGCGGCCGACATCAGCCAGCTGCCGGTCATGGACCATGGCCGGCTGGTCGGGATCCTCGACGAGAGCGACATCCTCGGCGCCGTCGGTCCGCGCGAGGGCCGCGCCGACCGTTTCGGCCAGACCGTCTCCGACGCCATGACCCGCGACGTCCATACCCTGCAGGTCGGCGAGCCGCTGGAAAGCCTCAATCCGGTCTTCGAGCGCGACCAGGTTGCGGTTGTGATGGACGGCGAAAAGCTGGTGGGCCTGATCACCAAGGTCGACCTCATCAATCACCTGCGCCGGAACGCGTGAGCATGACAACGCCCAAGCACGAGGGGGGCGGCAAGAACCGCCTCGCCTTCGCCACCCGCACCATCCACGGCGGCCAGAGCCATGACCCGACCACCGGCGCGGTGATGGTGCCCATCTACGCCACCTCTACCTACGCCCAGGAGAGCCCGGGCGTGCACAAGGGCTTCGAGTACGCGCGCAGCCAGAACCCGACCCGCTTCGCCTTCGAACGCTGCGTAGCCGACCTGGAGAGCGGGACGAAAGCCTTCGCCTTCGCCTCCGGCCTGGCGGCGGCGTCTACGGTGCTCGAGATGCTCGACAGCGGCGCGCACGTCATCGCCAGCGACGACCTCTACGGCGGCAGCTACCGGCTGTTCGAGCGGGTGAAGAAGCGTTCGGCCGGACTGTCGTTCAGCTTCGTCGACATGACCGACGTGGCCAACATCCTGGCGGCGATCCGTCCCGAGACGAAGATGATCTGGGTCGAGACTCCGACCAACCCGACCCTGCGGCTGGTCGATCTGGAGGCCGTCGCCGCGCTGGCGTCCGGACGTGGCCTGATCACCGTTGCCGACAACACCTTCGCCAGCCCTTACGTGCAGCGGCCGTTGGAGCATGGCTTCGACCTGGTGCTGCACTCGACCACCAAATACCTCAACGGCCATTCGGACATGGTCGGCGGCGTGGTGGCGGTGGGCGAGAACACCGAGGTCCGCGATCAGCTGACCTTCCTCCAGAACGCCGTCGGCGCCATCTCCGGCCCGTTCGACAGCTTCCTGGCCTTGCGGGGCCTCAAGACCCTGGCGCTGCGGATGGAGCGCCACTGCGCCAGCGCGCTGCGGATCGCGCAGTGGCTGGAGGCGCGGGGCGACGTGACGCGGGTCATCTACCCCGGCCTCGAAAGCCATCCGCAGCACGATCTGGCGAGACGTCAGATGAATGGGTTCGGCGGCATCATCTCGGTGGAGATCGACGGCGACCTGGCCCGCGCCCGGCGGGTGCTCGAGCGGACGCAGCTCTTCACCCTGGCCGAGTCTCTGGGCGGGGTCGAAAGCCTGATCGAGCATCCGGCGATCATGACACACGCCTCGATCCCGCCCGAGCAACGGGCGGCGATCGGCATCAGCGATACCCTGATCAGACTTTCGGTCGGGATCGAGGACTGCTCTGACCTGATTTCCGATCTCGACCAGGCCCTTTCAGGCTGAGGCCCGGACTGTCGGGGATCGGGGCGGACTGGTCGCTGGCGCTGGAGGGGCGCGGCGGCGCAAGTTCGGTTTGTGGATCCTCCGCCAGAAGGTGCGCCGACAGGATCAGGTCGGTTCTGACCGCAGAGACGTCGTCGCGGGCTACCCAGACGCGGATGGCGGCCTGCGCATAGGCCTCGGTCAGGTCCATCATCTCGATCAGGGGCGGCGGATCCTTGCGGACCCGGGGGTCGGCGTCGACCCGCGCGCGAAGCCGCTGCAGGACCGCGAGAATATCGGCCTTGAGCGGAACCTTGAAAACCACATCGACCCTGCGCCGCCGATGGGTGGAGTAGTTCAGGATGACATCGCCGAACACCTTGCCGTTGGGGATCACCACCTTGACGTTGTCGGCGGTCGCCAGTTCGGTCACCAGCAGGTCCAGCGCTTTCACCGTGCCCAGCCGTCCGGCGCTCTCGATCACGTCACCGACGCGGTAGGGCCTGAAGATCAGGATCATCACCCCGGCGGCGATGTTGGACAGCGCGCCCTGCAACGCCAGGCCGATGGCGAGGGAAGCCGCGGTCAGGACAGCGATAATCGAAGTCGCCTGAACGCCGAGTTGCTGGAGCACCGCGACCAGGCCGACGGCCAGGATGCCGAAGCGGACCACTGAGCCGACGAAGGTCTGCAATGTCGGATCAGGGGCCTGCTGTCGGCGGTGCAGTCTTCCTATGGCGTGCTGGACGATGCTGGACGCCCAGCGGGAGACCCAGACCGCGACCATCAGGATGAACGCTGCTGCGACCAGGTTCACGGCCAGCCTGCCGGCGACGTCGGCCAGGCGGGTGGCGATTGTCTCCCAGGCCGTAAGGTGCTGGACGAGTTGCGGATCAACCGCCTTGGGCAGAGTGTTCATCAGATCTGGCATGGCCGGTCGGCGCCCTGTTCGTCAACGGGCGTCCGCGCGGGCCGGTTCCTGCCCGTGGCAACAACCGGTTACAGGGTTTGTGTCGAAATGCCCGTCCACCTTGGCTAGGAGCGCGCTCATGAGCATCGCCTTCATCGACCTCGCCGCGCAGCAGCGCCGGATCCGCGACCGCCTCGACGCCGCCATTGGCCGGGTTCTCGACCATGGCGGCTATGTGATGGGACCGGAGGTCCGCGAGTTCGAGCGCCAGCTGGCCGAATTCGGCCAGGCGCCGCTGTCGCTCAGCTGCGCCAATGGCACCGACGCCATCGCCCTGCCGCTGATGGCCTGGGGCATCGGCGCGGGCGACGCGGTGTTCTGCCCGTCCTTCACCTTCACGGCGACGGCGGAAGTCGTGCCGTGGGTGGGCGCGACGCCGGTGTTCATCGATGTGCTGCCGGACACCTGCAACCTCGATCCGGCAAGGCTCGAGGCGGCCATCATGGCGGTGAAGGCGGAAGGCGACTTGACGCCCGCCGTGGTGATCGCTGTCGACCTGTTCGGCCAGCCGGCGGACTACCCGGCCCTGCGCGCTATCTGCGACCGCCATGGCCTGAAGCTGATCAGCGACTCGGCTCAGGGCTTCGGCTGCACCCTGGACGGCAAGCACCCGATCCATTGGGCGGATGTCGCCACCACCAGCTTCTTCCCGGCCAAGCCGCTGGGCTGCTACGGCGACGGCGGGGCAGTGATCTGCAAGGACCAGGCGCTCTGGGACCTGATGGACAGCTACCGCGTGCATGGCAAGGCGGTCGCCGCCGACCTGAACGGCCGGGTGTTCGAGCATGAGTCCAAGTACCTCAACGCCCGCATAGGCATGAACTCGCGGCTGGACACCATCCAGGCCGCCGTCCTGATCGAGAAGCTGGCTATCTTCGCCGAGGAGATCGCCATGCGGCAGGCGGTGGCCGACCGTTACGCCGAGGGCCTGAAAGGCTCGGTCCTCGCCACCCCGACCGTGATCAAGGGCGGCCAGTCGGTCTGGGCCCAGTACGTGATCGAGCACGGGAACCGCGACGGTCTCGCCGCCCACCTGAAGTCACAGGGCGTGCCGACCGCCGTCTACTACCCGGTGCCGATGCATATGCAGGAGCCCTACGCCCACTTCCCGCAAGGGGTCGGCGGCCTGCCGGTGACCGAGGCCCTTGCCGGCAGGGTCCTGGCTCTGCCCATGCACCCCTATATGGACGTGGAGACGCAGGACCGGATCATCACCGCGGTGCATGGCTTCAACAGCTAGAGGATCAGGGTGCGGAAGAAGAAGGCCCAGTAGGCGCCCAGGCCGCCGGTCCGTTCTGTAAGGTCGATCCGGTATACGCGCCGCTGGGCCATTGTGATCTGCACGCCGATATTGTCGTAGTACAGATGTTTGCTCATGCCGCTGATCCATTCGCGCTGCGGCAGACCAACCTTGAAATAGGCAACGTCATCCAGGTCGCCAACCGTTATGCCCAGCATGGGAGGGCACGATCCCGGCGCGGCCTGAAGCTGAAGGCAGGCGATGCCCGTCACCCGGCCCGACCCCTGAAGGAAGCTATACTGGCTCTCTGCATTCTGCGGCAGGGCGTAAGACCACTGCGAATAGGCAAACAGGTCCCGACCAGCCACAATAGGTTTTGTGGAGCCGAGGACCACGCCATCTGCAGACAGATTTGTCCGGATCCATGGGCTCCGCTCATCCAGTCGAACGGCCGTGGGATAGCCGTTGGCGTAGAGGATTGACCGTTGGTCGTCAGCCAGCGTGGCGCCCAAATAGGAGTTTATGCTCCAGTCGTAGGCTGCCCACAGGACACCGAAGAGCACCAGGCCGATAGCGGCCACTGCACCGCCAGCAATCCTTACCGCCAGCTTTTGCCGCATCACGGCCCGAACTCGGCCAAGAAAGGACGAAGACGGTTTGGACTGGCTCCGCCTGCGCCGGGAGGAGCGTTTGCGGGGAGCTTCAGGTGGCGACATATTGGTGCTGTCAGTCTGCGCCATCCGGGGGGCCTCGTCGGGATTCTGG
The DNA here is from genome assembly GCA_040383665.1 of Caulobacter sp. GTDB lineage: Bacteria > Pseudomonadota > Alphaproteobacteria > Caulobacterales > Caulobacteraceae > Caulobacter. The sequence goes on along the minus strand of JBEIDC010000007.1, from coordinate 26,671 downwards.
AACGCGCATTGATAGCTGCGTAAGCCCGGGCTTCCAAGCGGCTCCAGGCCTAGGCGCTGGAAGATGTCTCGGAACCCAGCATCCGCTCCAGCGTCGCCAGCTCGTCGGCCTCCCGCGAAGGCTTGTCCCAGCGGATACGGCTGATCCTTGGAAAGCGCATGGCCACGCCGCTCTTGTGGCGGGTCGAGCGCTGAAGGCCTTCGAAGGCCACTTCCAGCACCAGCCCGAACTCGGCGCTGGCCCTCACCGACCGCACCGGCCCGAAGCGTTCCAGGGTGTTGTCGCGGACAAACCTGTCCAGCTGTCTGAGCTCCTCGTCGGTAAAGCCGAAGTAGGCCTTGCCGACCGGCGTCAGCGACCGCTCGCCCGCCGCGTCCTCACGCCAGACGCCGAAGGTGAAGTCGCTGTAGAAGCTCGAGCGCTTGCCGTGGCCGCGCTGGGCGTACATCAGCACCACGTCGATGAGGTGTGGGTCACGCTTCCACTTGAACCAGGGCCCCTTCGGCCGGCCGGCCTCGTAGAGGCTGTCCCAGCGCTTGAGCATCAGGCCCTCGGCGATGCGCGGATCGCCCTGCGGCGGATCGGCGCGCAGGGCGGAGAGCTGCGCCCAGGTTTCGAACGGCTGCAGCGGGGAGAGATCGATCCGGAGACTTCCGGCGGCTGCAACGAAGCTTTCCAGCCGCGTACGCCTTTCCGCGAACGGAAGGCCGCGCAGGTCTTCCTCGCCGTCGAGCAGGAGGTCATAGGCCCGGATGCCCGCCGGGAAGGCCTGCAGCATCTTCGCGTTCACGCTCTTGCGGTTCAGCCGCTGCTGCAGGTCCCCGAACGCGCCGACGGCGCCGTCCCGCATGACCAGCAGCTCGCCGTCGAGCGCGCCTTCGAATGTCATCGCCTCCAGCACGTCAGGGAAGGCGTGGCTGATGTCGTCGCCGGTGCGGGTGTAGAGCCGTCGTTGGCCGCGCTCGCTGACCGCCTGGATGCGGATGCCGTCCCACTTCCACTCGGCGGCATGGTCGGCGGGGTCCAGCCGGGTAAAGTCGACAGCCTCATCGATCGCCTGGGCCAGCATCACCGACCTGAAGCGGCCCGGTGTATCGGCGCCGGGCCGTTCCGAGCGGCCCTCCAGCCAGGCGAACAGCTCCGCATAGGGCGGCGCCAGGCCGTACCAGATCTCCTCGACGTCGCTGGCCGCGACGCCGCCGAGGTCCGCGCAGGCCTGTTTTGCGAGGCGGCTTGAGACGCCCACCCTCAGGCCGCCGGTCAGCAGCTTGAGCAGCGCCCAGCGTCCGTCGGCGTCCAGGGCGTCCAGCCAGCCCTCGATCATCGGCTGGACCTGGGCGCGGGTGGCGGTGCGCAGGGCGTCGACAACCTCCGACAGGTCGGGCTCGCGGTTGGCGCCGGGCCTGGCGGGCCAGACCAGGGCGACCGTCTCGGCCAGGTCGCCCACATAGTCGTAGGACCAGCCGAACAGCACCGGATCCACCCGCGCCTCGACGGCCTTGCGGATGGCGGCCGGCTTGGCGGCGGAAAAGCTCAGGCTTCCCGTCAGCGCCGCCAGGACCCAGCCCCGGTCAGGATCGGGCTGGCCGGCCAGGAAGTCGCGCACCAGCCGCAGCTTCGCGTTTCGCGAGGCGGTGTAGGACAGGTCGTCGAGAAGGCGGGCGAAGGCGCGCATCGTCCTTCAATGTAGCGCGGCGACGGTCGGTTGCGATGCGGAGCGCTACCCCTCCTGCAGGTCGCCGAGGATGGTGATCTTCTGCCAGATCTTGCGGCCGAGGTCGGTGCAGAGGTTCTCGACGTCGCTGGCGGCCGCCACGACGATGTGGTCGTGGCTCTCGCCGGCGTAGAGGGCCGACAGCTTGCCGGTCAGGGCCAGCATCTCGGCGCAGTATTCCAGGTAGCGGGTCAGCTCGAACCGGCTCATCCGCCGCTCCGGAGAGGACGGGGTGCGGGGCCCGCCGCCCAGCAGCGTGGTGGGGTCCTTGGTCAGCTGATGCATGTCGACCACATGGGCGAAGGACCGAAGTTCGTGCAGGGCGGCCTGGGTTCGCGATCGCTTCCAGCGCTCCTCGAGCGTAAGCAGGAACCACAGGCCGGCCGCCATCAGCAGGACCAGGTTGACCGATGACTCCAGCAGAGCGGTCAGGGCGACCTCGTTGGTCTGCTCGAAGATGCCCCGCCAGTCGACGTCCTTGAGGACAGCGGCCAGGACGCCAAGTCCGCCCAGACAGAAGAGCGCCAGCAGGGTCCGCAGGCCGATGTAGGGCCGGCTGAGGGCCCTCGCCCGGCGGGCGGTGTCCTCCGCGGTCATGCGCAGCTGTCGTCCCGCGCCGGCCAGGCCGGTTCCGGGAAACCGCTCATGGATGCGGTCGGCAAGGCGAACCGCCGTCTTGACGATCTCATCGGCGCTCAGCGTGCGGTAGTCGGGTCCGGACAGACGTTTCATGTCCGGCCTCCCGCGCCGGGAGGCTTCCCCCGGAGGCTGATGATCGCCCCGGCCGAGCCGGTGATGAGCCGCATGAGCCTCCCCCCTGAAGACGTACCGAAGATGGAGCCCGCGATCCGCCTGCCTGTCCAGTCTTGTCGCGTGACCGGTCAGTCTCCGTCCTCGTCCTCATAGCCAACCAGGGCCAGAGCCCTGGCCGGCTGGCCGCGCAGCTCGCACCAGCGCAGCAGGGCCTCCTCTCGACCGTGGGTGATCCAGACCTCGCCCGGCGACAGCTCGGTGATCGTGTCGGTCAGCTCGTCCCAGTCGGCGTGGTCGGAGACGACCAGCGGCAGCTCCACGCCCCGCTGCCGGGCCCGGGCGCGCACCCGCATCCAGCCCGAGCAGAAGGCGCTGACCGGGTCGGCGAAGCGGCGGCTCCAGCGATCGGCCAGCGCCGAGGGCGGGCAGAGCACGATCTCGCCCGGCAGCCGGCCGGTCGCCTCGCCGGCGTGGGCGAGGGACCCAAGGTCGACGCCATGGCGGCCGTAGAGTGCGTTCAGGCTGGTCATCGCGCCGTGAACGTGGATCGTGCGGTCCCATCCCGCCTCGCGCAGCAGGGCGATGACCCGCTGCGCCTTGCCCAGGGCGTAGGCGCCGACCAGATGGGTCCGCTCGGGGAACCTGGCGACCGACGTCAGCAGGCGCCCGACCTCGTCGGCGGCGTCGGGATGGCGAAACACCGGCAGGCCGAAGGTCGCCTCGGTGACGAACAGGTCGCAGGCGACGGGCTCGAACGGCTCGCAGGTCGGATCCCGGCGGCGCTTGTAGTCGCCCGAAACCACGGCCGTCATGCCTCTCCAGCGGATCACCGCCTGGGCCGATCCCAGCACATGACCGGCCGGTACGAGGCTGATCTCCACGCCGTCGCGCGACAGGACCTCGCCCCGCGCCAGGCCGACCCGGCTCGACGCGAAGTCATCGCCGTAGCGACAGGCCATGATGTCCAGGGTCTGCGGCGTGGCGGCGACATGCCCGTGGCCCGCCCGGGCGTGGTCGGAGTGGCCATGGGTGATCACCGCGCGGGCGACCGGCCGAACGGGGTCGATATAGAAGTCGCCCGGCGGGCAATAGAGGCCGGCCGGCGTCGGGCGAAGAAGGCTCTCGGGTTTCACCATCTGGATATGGGAACGCCTCACGTCTAAACCGGGTGCATGAGTGATCATCTCGACGCCATGCGCAACTTCGTCCAGGCCATGAACCAGGGCAGTCCCCACGCCATCGCCCTGAAAATGGAGACCGTGGCGCTCGACCGTGAGGGCGCGACGCTGCGCGTGCCCTACGACGAGAAGCTGATCGGCGATCCGGACACGGGCGTCATCGCCGGCGGGGTGGTGACCACGTTGCTCGACCACGCCTGCGGCCAGGCGGTGCACACGGGTCTGACAGAGTTCAAGACCATCGCCACCCTCGACCTGCGCATCGACTACATGCGCCCGGCCGAGCCCGGGAAGGACCTCTTCGCCAGGGCTCACTGCTACAAGGTCACCCGCTCGGTCGCCTTCGTGCGGGCCGTGGCCTACGACGACAATCCCGACGACCCGGTTGCGGCCGCCCAGGCGGCCTTCATGCTGGACTCGAGCAGCAGCCGGGGCTTCGGCGCCAATCTCAAGGACAGGAAGCCGCGCAAATGAGCGAACCGTCCGAACCGTCCGAACCGGTCGGCGCCTTGCTGGCCCGCATCCCCTACGCCCGCTTCCTCGGTGTGAATATCGAGCTGGCCGGCGACGAGATGACCGCCATCCTCCCCTTCGGCATGCACCTGGTCGGCAATCCGACCCTGCCGGCCATCCACGGCGGGGTGCTGGGCGCCTTCATGGAGATGACCGCCCTGGCCCAGCTGCTGCTGACCGAGGGCCAGGCGCGCCAGCCGCGGGTGATCGACGTATCCATCGAGTATCTGCGTTCGGGGCGCCCGCTGACCACCTTCGCCCGAGCCGAGATCAAGAAGGTGGGTCGCCGGATCGCCAACGTCCATGTCGAGGCCTGGCAGGATCGCCGCGCCGCGCCGATCGCCGCCCTGCGCGGGCACTTCCTGGTGACCCCAACGGAGGGGTAGGGGGAGTTCCCCCATCTCTTCATCATCCTCGCGCTTGTGGCGAGGACCCACGAACACCGGCGATCGACGATGTGCCCGGAGCGATCCGCGCCCGGATCTGTTTGCTCATCCCGCATGGGTCCTCGCGACAAGCGCGAGGATGACGTTGGTGGGGACCTGCGGCCCCCAAACATTACAGCCAAGTAATCGGCGAGTTCGTTTCCTTAAACAAAGGTCATGACGCAGACTTAACGGGTATTCGTCGCCGCCTTCTCCTATATCGACATCACCGGACGCGCTCCTGCGCGCCCAACTCGATCCAAGGGGATTAACCGATGACCGTTTCCAAGCTCAGCAACTTCGCCAGCCTGGCCCTCGCCGCCCTGCCGGTGTTCGTGGTTCTGGCCGCCATCAACGCGAGCCAGATCGTCGGCGGCGCCGGCCTTTGATCGGCGACGCAACGCTCCGCCGGGTCTGACCGTCCTCCCCCCAGAACCAGGTCAGACCCGGCGGAGTCCTCACGCGATACGTCGCGTAACCAGAAGTGACCCTGAAAGGCCTCCCGTTCGGGAGGCCCTTTTGTTATCGGCGGGCATGCAAAGTCCCGCCGCCGTGATCTTCGACTGTGACGGGGTCCTGGTGGACTCCGAGATCCTCGCCATCGAGGTGGAGATCGCGCTGCTGGCCGAATGCGGCCTGACCTACGCGCCGGCCGACTATCACCATCGCTTCCTTGGCCTGAACGACGCCGCCTACCAGGCCGCGCTCGACATCGACGCGATGGAGCGTACGGGTCGGCCGCTGCCGACGGATTTCCTGCATCGCGCCCATGTCCAGCGCTGGGACGCCTGCCAAACGCGGCTGGTCGAGGTGGCCGGCTGCGGCGCGGCGGTGGCGGCGCTGGCGCTGCCCAAGGCCGTGGCTAGTTCATCGGGCGCGGACTTCCTGCGCGAGAAGCTGCGGCTGACCGGCCTGCTCTCAGCCTTTGACCCGCATGTCTACTCCGCCGACCTGGTCGCGCGGGCCAAACCGCATCCCGACATCTTCCTGCACGCCGCCGAGCGGCTGAACGTCGATCCGGCCCGCTGCCTGGCCATCGAGGACAGCGTCAACGGCGTCCGCGCCGCCCTGGCGGCGGGCATGACCGTCTGGGGCTTCGCCGGCGGCGGCCATATGGATGCGCAGGGCGCCGCGCGCCTGGTCGAGGCCGGCGCGCACGCGGTGCTGGAGACCTGGGCCGAGGCGACGGAGCGGTTCGCGGGGATCTGACGCGCGCTACTGACTTGATGACGGGGCGTGAGTTCAGAACGCCGAGAGCGGGCGTCGCTGCTCGCCGTCCGGACCGAAGTTCGCCTCCGCCAGCCAGCCGTCCAGCCGGTCGGAGATCGCCGGCCATTCGTGGTCGAGGATGGCGTGGACCTCGGTGTCCCAGTTTCCGCCCTTCAGCCAGTAGGTCTGGCGCAGCGTCCCTTCCAGGGTGAAGCCGAACCGGGCCGCCGCCCGGCTGGACGGGACGTTCCGGGGGCTGCAACGCCACTCCAGACGCCGATACCCCCGCGAGAAGACACAGCCGGCGAGCAGGCGGAAGGCCTCGGTGCCGCCGACCCGGCGCGTGACCGCCTCGCCCAGGGTGAGGCCGATCTCGGTGACGCCCATGTCGGGATTGATGTTCAGCACCATGTACAGCGCCGCCGGGGTCGGGCCGCGCGGGTCGGTCTTGTCGATCACCGCATACAGGGTTTGGGTCGGCTTCTGGACCCGATCGGCTAGCCAGGCGGTGAAGGCGGCCTCGTCCGCGAACGGGCCGGACGGGATCCAGGTCCAGAGGTCCGCCTTCGAGCCGATCGCCGCCCACAGGCCGGCGCCGTGGCGGGCGACGTCCAGACGCTCCAGATCAACCGTCCGGCCGACGATGATCCCGGCGTCGAGGGGCGGGCAGGGCAGCAGGGGCGCGTCGGTCATCGCGAAGTCTCTGGAATCACCGCCGCGAGCGTAGCGCGCCGGACGGCGGCGTCCACCGGGCCTTGGGGGCGATTGCCGCGCAGGCCCAGGCGCCCCAGGATCTCAGGGCAAACAGGAGTCCCGAATGCTTCGATCCCTCAGCGTCCGCGTGCTCATCGCGCTCGCCCTTGGCCTCGGCGGAGGCGCGGCGTTGGCGGCCCTCGACGACCCCGGTCTGGCGGAGGCGGTTCAGCCGGTCGAGGCGGTGGGGGGACTTTGGCTCAACGCGTTACGCATGACCGTGGTGCCGCTGGTGGTCTCGCTGCTGGTCACCGGCATCGCCTCGGTTACGGACGCAGCGTCGACGGGTCGGCTGGCGACCCGCGCCATAGGCCTGTTCGCCGTGCTGCTGGTCGCCGCCGCCGCCTACTCCACCTTCGCGACGCAAGGGCTTCTGTCTGTCTGGCCGGTCAGCGCCGAGGGCGCGGCGGCGCTGCGCGCCGGCGCCGGGGCGAGCGGCGTGGTCGCCGCCGGGTCGCCCGGCTTCGCCGCCTGGATCACTAGTCTGGCGCCGTCCAACCCGATCAAGGCCGCCGCCGAGGACGCCATCCTGCCGCTGGTCGTGTTCGGCGTGTTCGTCGGATTCGCCGCCACGCGCCTGCCGGACCGGCTCAGGCTGCCGCTGGTCACCCTCTTCGAAGCGGTGGCCGAGACGATGATCATCATCGTGCGCTGGGTGCTGTGGGCGGCGCCGATCGGGGTCTTCGCGCTGTCGCTGGGGGTCGGACTGCGGGCCGGTCTCGGCGCGGCAGGGGTGCTGCTGCAGTATGTCGTCTTGGTTTCGGTCGTCACGGCCGGGATCGCCCTGCTGCCCTACGCGCTGATCGTGCTGCGCAGGGGCGGGGTCAGCCTGCCGGCCTTCGCCCGCGCCTTGGCGCCCGTGCAGGTGCTGGCCTTCTCCACCCAGTCCTCCCTGGCCTGCCTGCCGGCGATGATCGAACGCGCCAATGACGATCTGAAGATTCCGCCGCGGATCACAGGTCTGGTGCTGCCGCTGGCGGTGGCGGTGTTCCGGCTGACCAGCCCGGTGGCCAACCTGGCGGTGGCCTGGTTCGTCGCCCACATCTTCGGCGTCCAGCCGGACGTTCCGCACATGATAGCCGCCGTCTTCGTGGCCTTCGCGATCAGCATCGGCTCGGTCGGTCTGCCGGGTCAGATCTCGTTCTTCGTCAGCATGGCCCCGATCTGCCTGGCGCTGGGCGTACCGCTGGACCTGCTGCCGATCCTGCTGGCGGTCGAAGTGATCCCCGACATCTTCCGCACGATCGGCAACGTCACCGGCCACCTGGGCGTCACCGCCCTGCTGCATCGGCGGGGCGACGACGAGGCGGTGATCGTTGATCCGGAGTCGGCCCCAACCTAGGGCCGGAAGGATCCGCTAGACGAACGAATGCAAGACCAGGGCGCCGCCGGCGAGCACAAGGGTGGCGAAGGTCAGGACCGCGCCGAGCATTCGGCCGATGATGACGTTCCAGATCAGTCCGATGGCGTGCAGCACCCGCGCGACGGCCAGGGCGGCGGCCAGGGCGCAGACCCAGATCTGCGGGAAGGCGTTCATTTCCAGCAGGCCGATCGCGATGATGGCCAGCGGCACATACTCGATGAAGTTTGCCTGGGCGCGGACCTTGCGGTTGAAGACCTCGTCGCCGCCATCGCCGGCGCTGAGCCGCGCCTTGCGACGGTGAGTGGCGACGGGATAGCTGAGCAGGACAAGAAACAGCGCGGCGGCGCCCGCCAGCGCGGAAGTGACCGGAAGCATTTCCATGATTGATTCCCCCTCCCCGAGGATCGCCCTTGAGGGCGAGGGAAGCTTGGACCAAACAGCATGCGATGCAAGCCCGACACCTTCTCCACCGGGTCCGCCGGACTCTGACGACCTGGCCGACCGCCCGCGGCTGGCTGCTGACGGCCGCGGTCAGCGCGGTTGCCCTTGTCGTGGAACTGGGCATCGGGCTGTGGGGCGGATTCCTGCGACCGACGCCGGGCGACTGGTCGGTGCTGCCGATGACCCTGGCGCTGGCGGTGCTTGTTCCGTCGATCGGCGAGGAAGTCGTGTTTCGGGGCCTGCTCACGCCCGGGCGGGACGAGGGCGTCACAGTGCTGCGCGCCATCCTGCCGTCGACGGCGGTGTTCGTGCTCTGGCACGTCTTCGAGGCCCTGACCTTCATGCCGGCCGCCGCGCCGGTCTTCCTGCGCGCGGACTTCCTGGCCACGACGGCGGTGCTGGGCCTGGCCTGCGGCTGGCTGCGCTGGCGGACCGGTTCCCTTTGGCCGGCGGTGTTGCTGCACTGGCTTGAGGTCGCAGGCTGGCAGATCTGGTTCGGCGGGGGCCTGGTCGCGAAGGCGATTCCTTGACCCCGCGCCCCCAGCGCCTATACCGCCAGCCCATGTTCGAAGGTCTCTCCCATACCGCCCGTGACGCCAAGGCCTGGCCTTTCGAGCAGGCCCGCAACCTGCTCGCCCGCGTCCTGCGCGTCCGCCTGACCGACGGCGAGCGCGACCTCGCCGCCACCCTGATCACCGCCGGCAAGGCGGATGAGGCGTTCAAGACCTTCGAGGCCCTGCAGAAGCCGGTGGTGCTGGAAACCGGCTACGGCCCGTCCGGCCTGCCGCACATGGGCACCTTCGGCGAGGTGGCGCGCACGACCATGGTGCGGATGGCCTTCCGCGCCCTGACCGACGACGCCCTGCCGACGCGGCTGATCAGCTTCAGCGACGACATGGACGGCCTGCGCAAGATTCCGCCCAACGTGCCGAACGGCGAGGTCATGGCTCCGGACCTCGACAAGCCCCTGACCGTGGTCCGCGACCCCTATGGCGAGTACGAGAGCTTCGGCCACCACAACAACGCCCGCCTGCGCGCCTTCCTGGACGGCTTCGGCTTCGACTACGAGTTCGTGTCCTCGACCGACTGTTATCGCGGCGGCCGGTTCGACGAGACCCTGCTGACGGCCCTGGCCCGGTTCGACGCCATCCAGAAGATCATGCTGCCCTCGCTGGGCGAGGAGCGTCGCGCGACCTATTCGCCGTTCCTGCCGATCAGCCCCAGGACCGGCAAGGTGCTGCAGGTCCCGACGCTGGAGCGCAACGTCGAGGCGGGCACGATCGTGTTCCGCGACGAGGACGGGGAACTGACGCAGGTCCACGTGACGGGCGGCGGCGTGAAGATGCAGTGGCGCCCCGACTGGGCGATGCGCTGGACCGCGCTGGGCGTCGACTACGAGATGAGCGGCAAGGACCTGATCGACAGCGTCCGCCTGTCCAACCAGGTCTGCAAGGTGCTGGGCGGGGTTCCGCCGGAAGGGTTCAACTACGAGCTCTTCATGGACGAGAACAACCAGAAGATCTCCAAGACCAAGGGCAACGGCCTGACCATGGAGGAGTGGCTGCGCTACGGCGCGCCCGAGAGCCTGGCCTACTACATGTTCCAGAGCCCCAGGTCGGCCAAGAAGCTGTACTTCGACGTCATCCCCAAGGCGACAGACGAGTATCTGCAGCAGCTGGACGCCTTCAACCGCAAGCGGGAGGAGGGCGTCAACGCCGTCGATCTGAACAACCCGGCCTGGCACGTCCACATGGGCCAGCCGCCGGAGAAGGGCTCTCCGGTATCCTTCTCGCTGATGCTCAACCTGGTCTCGGCCGGCAACGCCTCCAGCAAGGATGTGCTCTGGGGCTTCCTGACCCGCTACATCCCGGGCGCGACGCCGCAGAGCGAGCCGCTGCTCGATCGCCTGGCCGACTACGCGATGAACTACTACGAGGACTTCGTCGCCCCCACGAAGGCCTTCCGGGCCGCCACCGACCAGGAGCGGGCGGCGATGGAGGACCTGCTGGCGCGCTTCCGGGCGCTGCCGGCCGGCTGCCAGGACGCCGAACTGATCCAGAACGAGGTCTATGAAGCCGGAAAGGCGGGTGGTTTCGACCCGCTGCGCACCTGGTTCCAGGCCCTCTATGAAGTGCTGCTGGGCCAGAGCCAGGGCCCGCGCTTCGGCTCCTTCGCGGCCATCTTCGGCCTCGACCGGACCATCCAGCTGATCGAGGACGGCCTTGCCTCAAAACTGCTGCAAGCCTGAACCGAAGATAACAGGGCGCTCCTGATCGCGTTCAGGCTCGGCCCGCTAGGGTTCTCCTCAACGACGGGCATCGGCTCGTTGAAACCGTTCGAAGGAGAACACCCATGACTTACGCCAACAGCAGGATCGCCAAGGTCGGTCTGGCCCTCTCCGTGGCCGCCGCCATGACCGCCGCCGTCCCCGCGACGGCCTTCGCCCAGAACGCGGGCGTCTTCCGTTGTGACGCCCCGGGCTCCAAGCAGGAGAGCGGCGCGGTGATCGGCGCCCTGCTGGGTGGTCTGCTCGGCAACCAGGTGGCCAGGAACGAGCGCGCGGCCGGTACGGTGGTCGGCGCCGGCCTCGGCGCCGCCGCCGGCTCCTACATCGGCTGCAGGTCGCAGACGAAGGACGACAACAGCCGCGGCGTCTACGCGCGGGATGGCCAGCGTCTGGCCAACTACATCCTGCCGGCCCGCTTCGAGCGGACCAACGCGCGGATGATCGCCATGACCAACGTCAGCCTGCGGGCCGGCCCGTCGACCTCGACCGCGCGGGTGGGCAGCCTGCAACGCGGCCAGACCTTCCAGGCCGCGGCCTATGCCAATGACGGGCAGTGGGTGCTGTTCAGCCGCGACGGCGTCGGCATCGGCTACGTCCACGCCGGCTACATCCGCCCGGTGAATGGCGGCTACCAGCAGACGGGCTACGGCTACTAGGGCGTCCCGCCGACCCACAGCGAGGGGCCGGTTCCGCGAGGGGCCGGCCCTTTCGCCTGTCCGCCTACTGGCTGGCCCAGAGGATGCGGGCGATCCAGGCGACGTCCTTCCGCTCCAGGGTGCGGCCGGGATAGTCCGGGTTCAGCGACTTGAGCTCGACGGCCTTGCCGGTGATGCGCGCCACCTCCTTGGCCAGCACCTCGCCGGCCGTGGTCCTGACCACCACCCGGTCGCCCCGCCGCGGTTCGCCGCCGGTCGGGTCGACCACGATGCGGTCGCCCTCGCGATAGACCGGGGCCATGGAGTCGCCGCTGATCTCAAGCGCATAGACCCCATCGCGGGCCAGCCCCGGAAAGTCGATCTCGTCCCAGCCCTGTCCCACCGGGAACCCGGCGTCGTCGAAATAGCCGTCGTCGCCGGCCTGGGCGAAGCCGATCAGCGGCACCCCCTTGGCCCCCGCCGTCCCGCCGCCCTCGGCCATGGCCGCGAACTCGCCGAAACTGACGCCAGTGGCCGCCAGCACCTTCGACAGGCTTTCGGTGGAGGGCCAGCGCGGCCGGGCGTCGGCGTCGCTGGAGAAGCGCTTGGACCGGTTGAAGCTGGTGGGGTCCAGCCCCGCCACCTTGGCCAGGGCCGAGGTGGTCATGTCGAACCTGGCCGCCAGCTGGTCGATGGCGGTCCAGATCTGTGAATGCGACGGGCGCGACATGGCGAGGCCTGCTCAGATAGAGCTAGGAAAATAGTCCAACAGGATAGGAATGTATACCTTGATCTATGCCGCCCTGGGGCGGATCCAGGCGCCGATCGCCAGCACCAGGGTGGCGGCGAAACTCATCAGGGCCAGGAAGTTCAGCCGGAAGGCAAGGTCGAGGTCCTGGTCGACCCAGCCGGCGACATGGATGGCGAGGGTCATCACCTGGAAGCCGCAGGCATAGACCGGCCAGGGCCTGGGTGACTTCCAGCTGAGGGCGATCAGACCGATCAGGATGGCCAGATCGATCCCGAACAGGGCGAGGGACTCGGTCAGGCCGAAGGTGACCACCTGGGCGATCAGCGTGGCGGTCCAGCCGATGAAGAACAGCGCCGCGCCCCGCCGCTCGATCGGGCCGCCGCGCATCACCGCGCCCGTGACGGTCACGAGCATCAGCAGGATGAAGGCGATCTGGACGGGCGAGAGCAGCAGGGTGGTCATCCTTCGGGGGTGAGCCCTCGGCAGTTCCCGCATCCGTCCCGCCGCGTCAAGCGCGCGGGCGGTCAAGGATCACGGCATCGCGATGCTTGACGTTGACGTAAAGGGCATTATACCTCGTGCTCAACGAGAAAAACGTAAGCCAAGGGAGGACTAGAAAATGCCGACCGAACTGCGTCGCCCCGAGCGGACCTTCACCATCCGCCAGCTCTGCACCGAATTCAAAGCCACGCCGCGCGCCCTGCGCTTCTACGAGGACAAGGGCCTGCTGACCCCTGCCCGCGACGGCATGAACCGCGTTTATTCCTACAAGGACCGGGCGCGGCTGATCCTGATCCTGCGCGGCAAGCGGGTAGGCCTGTCGCTGCAGGAAATCCGCGAAATCTTCGAGCTGTACGGCGAAGAAGACGAAGTGATGGCCCAGAACGCCCACTCCCTGAAGAAATTCAAGGAGAAGATCGTCGTCCTCGAGCAGCAGCGCGAAGACATCGACGGCGCCATCGCCGAGCTTCACGAAGCCTGCGCCCGCCTCGAGCGGCACCTGGCCGACAAGCGTCCCGACCTTCTGCCGAAGGCCGCCGACTACGACCAGATGCTGCGCGCCCGCCTCGACGGTCACGCCGAGCCGGTCGCCGCCAAGTAGGCGGCGTCGACCACAACCAGACCCCGACCTGAACGGAGCGCCCATGGCTTACCAGCCGCCGGCCCGCGACCACGTGTTCCTCCTGCGCGACGTGCTGGAGATTGATCGCTACGCGAACCTTCCGGGCTTCGCCGACGCCCCCATGGACGTCGTCGAGCAGATCATCGAGGAGGCGGCGAGGTTCACGGGCGAGGTGCTGGCGCCCCTGAACAGCGTCGGCGACAAGCAGGGCTGCACCTGGCATCCGGACCACACGGTCACCACCCCGACCGGGTTCAAGGAAGCCTACAGGCAGCTTTGCGCCGGCGGCTGGACGGGCCTTGGCTCCGACACCGCCTATGGCGGTCAGGGCCTGCCGCATGTCGTGAACCTGTCGTTCAGCGAGATGTCCAGCAGCGCCAACATGGCCTTCTCGATGTACCCGGGTCTGGCGCACGGGGCCTATTCGGCCATCCATACCGGCGGCACGGACGAGCAGAAGCAGACCTTCCTGCCCAAGATGGTGTCGGGCGAGTGGACAGGCACCATGAACCTGACCGAGCCGCATTGCGGCACGGACTTGGGTCTGCTGCGCACCAAGGCCGTTCCCCAGGCCGACGGCTCCTATCGCATCTCCGGCCAGAAGATCTGGATCAGCGCCGGCGAGCACGACATGGCCGACAACATTGTCCATCTGGTGCTGGCCCGCATCGAGGGCGCTCCCGCCGGGGTGAAGGGCATCAGCCTGTTCATCGTGCCCAAATTCTTGCCCAAGGCCGACGGTTCGGTCGGGGCCCGCAACGAGGGCGTCAAGTGCGTCGGCCTCGAAGACAAGATGGGCATCCACGGCAACGCCACCTGCGTCATGCAGTACGACGAGGCCGAGGGCTACCTGATCGGCGAGGAGAACAGCGGCCTGCGCATCATGTTCGTCATGATGAACGAGGCCCGCATCGGCGTCGGCCTGCAGGGCATCGCCCAGGCCGAGGCCGCCTACCAGGCCGCCCGTGACTTTGCGAAGGACCGGCTCCAGGGACGCTCCCTGACCGGACCGAAGAACCCCGACGGTCCCGCCGATCCGATCATCGTCCATCCCGACGTCCGCCGCATGCTGATGGACAGCCGGGCCATGATCGAGGGCGGCCGCGCCTTCCTGTTCTGGACCGCCCTGCACGGCGACCTGGCCCATGGCCACGAGGACGAGGCCGTCCGTCAGAAGGCCGGCGACTACATGGGTCTGCTAACCCCTGTGCTGAAGGGCTACCTGACCGACAAGGGCTTCAAGGTCTGCGTCGACGCCATGCAGGTTCACGGCGGCAGCGGCTTCACCGAGCATTTCCCGGCCAGCCAGTACCTGCGCGACTGCCGTATCGCCCTGATCTACGAGGGGACCAACGGCGTCCAGGCGCTGGATCTGGTCGGCCGCAAGCTGGCCGCCAATGGGGGTCGGGCGGTGATGAGCTTCTTCGCCGAGGTCGACGCCTTCGTGGAGGCCAACGGCGCAGATCCGGAGCTGAAGCCTTTCCTCGAGGGCCTGGCCGGCGCCAAGGCGCAGCTCCAGGACGCCACGATGTGGCTGATGCAGAACGGCCTGGCCAACCCGGACAATGCGGGCGCGGCCTCGACGGACTACATGCATCTCTTCGGGATCACGGGCCTGGCCTACATGTGGGCGCTGATGGCCAAGGTCGCGCTGGCGAAGATCGCCGGCGGCGACAGCGACCCCTTCTATTCGTCCAAGGTGGCCGTCGGCCGTTACTTCCTCGAGCGGGTCCTGCCGGAAACCGGCGCACACCTCGCCAAACTCAAGACCGGGTCGGCCACCATGATGGCCCTGCCCGCGGAGGCCTTCTGATCATGAGCGCCCTTCAGGTTGAACGTCTCCCGGCCCTGGCCGAAGAGGACATCGTCATCTTCGAGGACGCCGTCGGCAAGTTCTTCGACGAGTACGCCCCCGAGGCGCGCGTGGCCAAGTGGCGCGACGACGGCATCGTCGAGCGCAGCATGTGGACTCAGGCCGCCGAGGCGGGCCTGGCCTGCCTGTCGATTCCCGAGGAATACGGCGGCATGGGCGGCGACTACCGCCACGAGGTCGTGCTGATGGAGCAGCTGGGCGCCAAGGGCGTCGACGGGTTCGGCCTGTCGCTGCACAACTCCATCGTCGCGCCCTACATCTTCCACTACGGCACCGAGGACCAGAAGCGCCGCTGGCTGCCGAAGCTGGCGACCTGCGAGTACGTCAGCGCGATCGCCATGACCGAGCCGGGCGCGGGCAGCGACCTTCAGGGCATCAAGACGACGGCCCGACTGGACGGCAACGAGTACGTCATCAACGGCTCCAAGACCTTCATCACCAACGGCCAGACGGCCAACCTGATCATCGTGGTCTGCAAGACCGACCCGACCCAGGGCGCGCGCGGCACCTCGCTGATCCTGGTCGAGACCGACAACGCGCCGGGCTTCGAGCGCGGCCGCAACCTCGACAAGCTGGGCATGGAGGCGGCCGACACCTCCGAGCTGTTCTTCAACGATGTCCGTGTTCCGACCAGCAACCTGCTGGGCGAGGGTGAGGGCCACGGCTTCTTCCAGCTGATGAGCCAGCTGCCGCAGGAGCGCCTGAACATCGCCGTCCAGGGCATCGCCACCATCGAGCGGGCGCTGGCCCTGACCATCGACTACGTCAAGCAGCGCAAGGCGTTCGGCAAGTCGATCCTCGACTTCCAGAACACGCAGTTCGTGCTGGCCGAGTGCAAGACCGAGGCGACCGTCGCCCGGGTCTTCGTCAACCACTGCATCGAGCAGCACCTGAAGGGCAAGCTGGACGCGGCGACCGCCTCGATGGCCAAGTACTGGGTCACCGACCTGGAAAACAGCATCATCGACCGCTGCCTGCAGTTCTTCGGCGGCTTCGGCTACATGGCCGAGTACCCGATCGCCCGCATGTACCGCGACAGCCGCGTCCAGCGGATCTACGGCGGCGCCAACGAGGTCATGAAGGTGCTGATCGCCCGGACCCTGTAGGCCGACGTTTCGGCTACGGCTCCGGCGAAACGCGCTCCAACGGCGTCACCGGCTTGCCCGGGAGCCCGGACTCCGACGGCGCCTTATTTTCCGCCCGCGGTGGCGCCAGGCTGAGCCCCGCGTGTTTTCCCAGGGAGCCATAGCCATGCTGCATGACGTCCCCGCCGAGGTCTGCGTCATCAACGCCTCCGAACAGACGATCCTGGGGCGACTGAGAGACGGTCGAAGCCGGAGTGTCGTCGTCACCGCCGGGAACGGCGCCAGGGCGACCGCCCGCGAGCCGGTCTGGCAGGCGCCGCTGGCGCGGTTGACGCCCGGCGAGGGGAGCTGCCTCTCGGTATCCGCCTCGACCCTGGTCGGGCCGAGGCTCAACCTGTGGACCGACACCCCGCTCCATCTGCTGCCCAACGGGCGGGAAGACTACAGCGATTGCCGGCTTCCTCGCGCGCTTGCGGCGGGGAGCCGGCTGACCTTCACCTACAGACCCGGTCTCCTGGGCGGTGTCTGCCGGGCGACGGAAGTCCGCTGATGGCCCAATACGTCGCCACCATCGACTGGACCCTGACCGCCGAGCCCGAGGACTTTCTCAAGGGCCGCTACAGCCGCGCCCACACCGTCGCCTTCGACGGCGGCGTGACGATCCCCGGCTCGCCATCGCCCAGTGTGGTGCCGGTCCCGTGGTCTGACCCCTCGGCCGTCGATCCGGAGGAGCTGCTGGTGGCGGCGCTGAGCAACTGCCACATGCTGACCTTCCTGCATAAGGCGCGTGAGGCGGGCTACGTTGTCACCGCCTACCGCGATGAGGCGAAGGGCGTCATGCGCAAGACCGCCGAAGGCAAGATCGCCCTCACCCGGGTCACCCTCCGGCCGGAAATCGCCTTCGAGGGCGCCGCCCCTGACGCGGCTGCGCTGGACGCCCTGCACCACGCCGCCCACGAGGACTGTTTCATCGCCAGCTCGGTGAAGACCGAGGTGGTGGTCGAGGCGCCCTGAAGACCAGGTGAGCGAGGGGCGCCCAGAATGGGCCACCTACCGGCGTTCTTTCACTGAGTCTTAGGAACGCCGACCGCATCGTCCCGGAAAGAAAGGGAACAACCATGTCGACGGGCGAGGCGGAGGACAGGTTTGGTCTGCGGGCGGCGGTGCGGGCGCGTCGTCGCCATCTGCCGTCGCGGGTCCTGACCGCGTTGCTGATGGCCGCCGGCCTCCATGCCGCCATGGGCTGGCCCGCCATGTGGCTCTGGTTCGCCCTCTACCTTGTGGTCCAGATGTTCGAGACCGGGATCGGTCCGCGTCTGCTGGCGCGTCCGCTGGACAGCGCCGCCGCGGCCGCCAATGTCGCCATTGTGCTCTTCATGCCGAGCGCCCTGGTGTTCGGGGGCGTCGGCGTGGCGCTTTGGGGCAACGCTGGCGTCTATGGCCCGGCCCTGGGCGTCTCGGTGATCGCCGGGGCGATGACCAATGTCATCGCGCTCAGCCGCGGATCGCGGATCGCCTTCGCCGCGTCGGCCGTACCCTATGGCCTGTTCCTGCTCGCCATGCCGCTCACGGATGTCGGCCGGGTGCCAAGTCCGTTGCTGGCGACGATGATGATCGCGACCGGCCTGATCATGCTCAACATCATCGGCACCTGGATCACCAGCGAGGACGCCCGCCGCGCCGAGGATCAGGCCAAGGCCGAAGCCGAGCGTCGCCGGGCCGAAGCCGAGGCCGCCGTCGAGGCCAAGAGCGCCTATGTCGCCGCCATCAGCCACGAACTGCGCACCCCGATCAGCGCCATCCTGGCCGGCGCCGCCGAGCTGGAGCGAAACGGCGGCGCGTCCGCCGGGGCGCCGGCCCGGCTGATCGGCCACGCCGGCCAGATGATGCGCGCCCTTCTGGATGACCTGCTGGACCTGTCCAAGATCGAGGTCGGCCGCATGGAGGTGGAATCCATCCCCTTCGACCTGCGGGCCACCGTCAGCAACGCCCTGAAGATGTGGCGGCCCCAGGCCCGCGAGAAGGGCCTGCGCCTGCGGGTCGAGGGCGCCCGGGCCCTGCCGGCCCGTGTGGTCGGCGATCCGACCCGTCTGAACCAGGTGCTCAACAACCTCCTGTCCAACGCCATAAAGTTCACGGCCAGCGGCTCGGTGACCGTGCGGATCGAGAGCGCCCCGGCGCCCGGCGGCTGGGCTGTTTCGCTGAGCGTGACCGACACCGGCCCCGGCATGACGGCGGACAAGGTCGCCCGCCTGTTCATGCCCTTCGAGCAGCTGGAGGCCGGCGCCGCACGTATTCATGGCGGTTCGGGCCTGGGCCTCGCCATCAGCCGCGAGCTGGCCCGCCTGATGGGCGGTGATCTGACCGCGACCAGCGCGCCGGGCGAGGGCGCGGCCTTCACCCTGCACCTCACCCTGCCCGCCGCGGAGGCCGCCGCCCCGCCGGCCGAGCCCGTGACGGTCGAGGCCCGGGTGCTGGTCGTCGACGACCACGTCGTCAACCGTCAGGCCCTGACCCTGGTCCTGGCCCCGCTCGGCATCACGCCGGTGACCATCGGCTCGGCGGAGGAGGGGCTGGAGCTGCTGGCCCACAAGCCCTTCGACGTGGTGCTGATGGACGTCTACATGCCCGACATGGACGGCCGCGAGGCGACCCGTCTTCTGCGCGCCCGGCCCGGCCCCAACCAGTTCGTCCCGGTCATCGCCATCACCGCCTCGGCGACCGAGCGCGACTGGGAAGCCTGCCGCGCCGCCGGCATGACCGGCCACGTCGCCAAGCCGATCGAACCGGCCCAGCTCTACGCCGCGCTGGACGCGGCGCTCTCGGCGACCCCGGCGCGGGGCGCGGACGCGGCTTAGATCCCGCTTCTCCCCCTACCGTCATCGTCGGAACAAGTCCGACGATGACGAGGGAGGGAGCGTCGGGTCGTGAGGATCACCCGATCACGCAAGAAGCCGCGCGAGCCGCTCCCCCAGCCCCGCCTCATTCTTCAGCTCACACTCCCAGACCACCTCGACTCGCCAGCCGGCTGCTTCCAGCGCGGCCTGTGATGCCGCGTCCCGCGCCCGGTTCCGCCCTACCTTGGCCAGCCAGTAGTCGCGGTTCTGCTGCGGGACCCGGGCGCCCCTTGCGCAGTCGTGGCCGTGCCAGAAGCAGCCGTGGACGAACAGCGCCAGCTGGCGGCCCGGCATGACGATGTCCGGCTTGCCGGGCAGGTCCTTGCGCTGCAGGCGGTAGCGGGCGCCCAGCGCGGTCAGCAGGCGGCGAACGGTCTTTTCCGGCCCGGTGTCGCGCCCCTTGACCCGACGCATGACGGCGGAGCGCTTCTCGGGGGTGAAGACGTCGGTCACGAGGTTGCCCATGCGCCTCCCTTCCTCCTCGATGGAGGAAGGGTCGGGGATGGTGGTGTTGCCGTAGAGGTGCGGGAAGAGCGCCTTTGGGCGCGGGCGCCTTGCCGAGCCCTTCGCTTCGTCACAGAGGCCACACCACCACCCAACCCTCCTCCATCGAGGAGGAGGGCTTTCCGAGAACGCTCACAGCCCCTCGAACAGCGCCGTGCTCAGGTAACGCTCGGCGAAGCTGGGGATGATGGTGACGATCACCTTGCCAGCGTACTCGGGGCGGCCGGCCAGGTCGAAGGCGGCGGTCAGGGCGGCGCCCGAAGAGATGCCGACCGGCAGGCCATCGGTGCGGGCCACCTTGCGAGCCATCTCGAAGGCGTCGTCGTTGCTGACCTTGACGATGTCGTCGATGACGCCGCGATCCAGGATGCCCGGCACGAAGCCCGCGCCGATGCCCTGGATCTTGTGGGCGCCCGGCGCGCCGCCGGACAGAACGGGGGAGGCCTCGGGCTCGACGGCGATCATGCGCAGCGACGGCTTGCGGGCCTTCAGCGCCTGGCCGACGCCGGTGATGGTGCCGCCGGTGCCGACGCCGGAGACCACCGCGTCGACGGTCCCGGCGGTGTCGTTCCAGATCTCCTCGGCGGTCGAGACCCGGTGGATCAGCGGGTTGGCCTCGTTCTCGAACTGCTGGGGCATCACCGAGCCGGGGATTTCCTCCAGCAGCTCCTGGGCCCGGGCGACGGCGCCGCGCATGCCCTTCTCGGCGGGGGTGAGCTCCAGCCGCGCCCCGAGGATCAGCAGCATCTTGCGCCGCTCGATCGACATGCTGTCGGGCATGACCAGAACGATGGGATAGCCCTTGGCGGCGGCGACGAAGGCCAGGGCGATGCCGGTGTTGCCGCTGGTCGGTTCGACGATGGAGCCGCCCGGCTTGAGCAGGCCCTTGGCCTCCAGCCACTCGATCATCGACGCGCCGATGCGGTCCTTGACCGAGCCCATCGGGTTGAAGAACTCGAGCTTGGCCAGCACCTCGCCCCTGGGCTTCAGCTCGGCGGTCAGGTTGGGCAGCCGGATCAGCGGCGTGTCGCCCAGGGTGTCGATGATGCTGTCGTAGATGCGGCCGCGACCAGCGCGTTTGAAACGGGCGGCGTCGTAGGTGGTCATGGGTAGTCTCCGGAGGGAGCGTGTTCTGTGGCGGCGACCCTAGAACCGCCAACGGGCGATGTCAGCGCTCATTCCGCTGCGAGCGGGTTCACTGAATCTCTCAGCAGCGGCTCAAGCAGGTGGGTTGAAAGCCAGCGCACAACCGGCACGGCCACCCCGTCGCCGATGACGTGGAAGGCCGCCGTCGAGCCGGCGGGCAGGACGTAGCTGTCGGGCAACCCCATCAGCCGGGCGCCCTCGCGCGGGGTCAGCAGCCGGGAGCGGATGACGCCGTCCTGCGACACCACGAGGGTCTGGCGAGAGGAGCCGCCCCGGGCGGTGCGCAGGCAGCCGGCCAGGCCGTCGGTGCGCACCTCGGCCTGGGGCGTTCCGGCCCTGGTGCGGCGGTAGACGGCGCCGACCGTGCGGCCGGGCCCGTCAAGCCGGGCGCGATGCAACGGCGTCATCTGGGCCAGCAGTCGGGCGGTGTCGGCCTGCGGCTTCCAGGTCACGGCGTCGTCGTCCTCCAGCAGGGCCGACAGGTCGGCATTGCGGGCCGGGGGCGCGGGCAGGTCCCACCAGATCCACGAGGCCTTGAGGGCCTCGGGCAGCCGGTCATGGGCCTGGACCACGGCCTTGCTGTGGAAGCCGCAACGGCCGGTCCGCGCGCCGGCGGCCTCAAGCGTGGCGATCACGAAGACGCGGGGCCGGCTCTGCGGCGTGAAGGCGGACGCGTCGACCTCCAGCGCTCCGAAGCGGTAGCCCTGACCGGCCAGCGCCGCGCACAGGGCTTCGAAGTCCTTGCCGCCGTGCGAGGTGAAGAGTCCGACGACGTTCTCGATGACGATGGCGCGCGGGGCGCGGCCCTGGCTGTTCAGCGCCTCGACCAGCCGCCAGAAGCCGAAGAAGGCGCTCGAGCGGCCGCCCGTCAGTCCCGCCCGCGCGCCTGCGAGGCTGAAATCCTGGCAGGGGCTGGAGGCCCAGGCGAGGTCGGCGCGACCGGGCAGGTCGTCCGGCATCACGGCCCAGACGTCGCCCCGCCGGAAGTGGGCCTCGGCGCCGTCGTGGTTGGCGCCGTAGGTCGCCGCCTTCACCGCGTCGAAGTCGTTGGCGTACAGACACGACCAGGCCTCGCCCAGCCCGAGCCGGGCCATGCCCCCTCCGGCGAAGAATTCATAGAAGCCGAGGGGAGGATTCCGACTCATCGCAAAATGAGTCTAACCTGCCGGCGACCTTTCGAGGAGAAGCGCCATGCGCCGCACCGCCGTCCTGTTCGCGTCCGCCCTGTCCGCCTTGATTCTCGCCGCCTGCGCGCAGGAGGCGCCCGGCGGGGCCGATGCGCCGCCGCCCGCCGATGCGCCCGCCGAGGCCCCGGCCGCGCCGGTCAGCGAGTACGCGGTCGACTTCGGCGCCCGCGGGACCGAGCCGTTCTGGCGCGGCGATGTGAAGGGGACGACGATCACCATCACCCGGCCCGAGCCGCCTGAGGTCGTGGCCACCAACGCCGCGCTGGGCACGTCCGGGACCACCGGGACCTGGACCGCCCAGGCCGGAACCACCCCGGTCGTGCTGACGGTGACGAAGGCGGCCTGCAGCGACGGCATGAGCGACCTGAAGTACGACTACACCGCCGAGCTCCGCGAAGGCGACGCCGTTTTCAAGGGCTGCGCCTTCCCGCTGAGCGCCGAGCCGAAAGAAGGGGCGTAGCGCTTCCTTCCCTCGTCATGGCCCGACTTGTTCGGGCCACCCAGGAACGCCGCATTCGCCGTGCGTCCTTCGACACGCCGCTTCGCGGCTGCTCAGGATGACGTCGTTTGAAGGCTATTCATCTAAGTCATGCTGAGCAGCGCCGCAGGCGCATGTCGAAGCGCGCAGGGAGCCTTCCGACTACCCCTGGCCCACCGCGACGGTCTGGATCCGGGACACCTTGGCCTGCGACTGCTGGCCCGGGACGGGCAGCAGAAGGGCGATGGCGACGGCCGCGGCGGCGGCGATGGCGAAGACGGCCTTGACCGCCATGGCGGGGGCTCCCCTGGAGTCGATGCGCGAAGCTTGCGCCCGGCGGGGTTAATGAACCGCCAAGGCCGGAGGCGCACGCAAAGCAAAGGCAGGATGAACCATCGGTCCATCCTGCCTCGCTGCAGTACGTTCAGGGATTGATCCGGGCCGGCGGGTCAGCGCCAGAACCGGACCGGCCGCCTTGTCCTAGTAGATCTCGAACAGGCCGGCGCCGCCCTGGCCGCCGCCGATGCACATGGTCACCACGCCCCACTTGGCGCCGCGACGACGGCCTTCCTGCAGCAGGTGGCCGGTGCAGCGCGCGCCGGTCATGCCGAAGGGGTGACCGATCGAGATCGAGCCGCCGTTGACGTTGTATTTAGCAGGGTCGATGCCGAGCTTGTCGCGGCTGTAGAGGCACTGCGACGCGAAGGCTTCGTTCAGTTCCCACAGGTCGATGTCGTCGACCTTCAGGCCCTGGCGGGCGAGCAGGCGGGGCACGGCGAACACCGGGCCGATGCCCATTTCGTCAGGCTCGCAGCCGGCGGCGGCCCAGCTCACGAAACGGCCCAGCGGCTCGAGACCGCGGCGCTCGGCTTCCTTGGCTTCCATCACCACCACGGCGGCGGCGCCGTCCGACAGCTGGCTGGCGTTGCCGGCGGTGACGAAGTTGCCTTCGCCCTTCACCGGGGCCAGTTTGGCCAGGCCTTCCAGGGTGGTGTCGGCGCGGTTGCACTCGTCCTTGTCGACCACGTAGTCGACCAGGGTCTCTTCCTTGGTCTCTTTGTTAACCAGCTTCATCTTGGTGGCCATCGGGACGATCTCGTCCGCGAACTTGTCCGCGGCCTGGGCCGCGGCCGTGCGGCGCTGGGATTCGAGGCTGTACTCGTCCTGGTACTCACGGCTCAGGCCGTAGCGCTTGGCCACGATGTCGGCGGTGTCGATCATGGCCATGAAGATCGCCGGGGCGATGTCCATCAGCTTTGGATCGACCGTGCCGGCCCCGCCCATGCCGCCGCTCGGGATGGAGATGCTCTCCACGCCGCCGGCCACAACGCAGTCGGCGCCGTCGGCGCGCACGTAGTTGGCGGCCATGGCGATAGCCTGCAGGCCAGAGGAGCAGAAGCGGTTGATGGTCACGCCGCCGGTGGTCACCGGCATGCCGGCGAGCAGGGCCGCCAGGCGGCCGATGTTGGCCGCGCCGTGGGCGTTGTTGCCCAGGTAGCAGTCCTCGATGTCAGCCGGGTCGACGCCCGACTTGGCGACCGCATGCTTGATGGCGTGGGCGGCCATGCTCATGGGCGGGGTGACATTAAATCCGCCGCGGCCCGCCTTGGCGAGGCCGGTGCGGGCGTAGGACACGATGACGGCTTCACGCATCTGGCGTTTTCCCTTTTGTCTCAAACACTCGTTCGAATGGTGCGCCGCACCCTAGGCGAACCCTGCCGCAAGGAAAAGATCACGCGCGCGTCAACCTGGGGGAGGGGTTTCTGGAGCGCTGCTTGCCATTCAGGTCCGCCGCTGGCTTTCTTCCTGCTGACCTCCGGGAGACTCCCTGTTCATGCGCACCCTGATCCTCGCCATCGCCGCAGCGGCGGCCCTCTCCAAGCCCGCCGTCGCCCAGGACACGCCCGAGGGCGGGGCCTGGACGGACTGCGCGGTGGCCAGCGTGGCCTTGCTGCGTGACCGGATGGTGGTGAAGTGCGGGGGGCTTGCCGGCGCCGACGCCCCGCGGATGTTCGCCATGGAGAGTAGCGACCGACTGCTCGATCCGGTGCTGCGCATCGCGCTTGACGCCAAGGCGCGCGGCCGGCCGATGGGCGTTCTGTACGTGAAGTCGACGATCGCCAGCCCGGCGGGCTGTCTGCCCGCCGATTGCCGGCGACTGGTAGCCGTGGAGTCGAAATAGGCGCCGCACGCCTTGACCTTCGCGTCACCCGGCGGGACGATCCTGATCAACGATAAGAAGCACGATCAGGGAGTGATGGCATGGCCGAGCGCGCGTTCGATCTGGTGATCCGGGGCGGAACCGTCATCGACGGCTCCGGCGGCGCGCCCTACGCGGCCGATGTCGGGGTCAGGGACGGCCTGATCGCCGCCGTGGCGCCGAACCTGCCGGCCGGGGCGCAGGAGATCGACGCGACCGGCCGCATCGTCACCCCGGGCTTTGTCGACATCCACACCCACTATGACGGCCAGGCGACCTGGGACGAGCGGATGCAGCCCTCGTCCTGGCACGGCGTCACCACGGCGGTGATGGGCAACTGCGGCGTCGGGTTCGCGCCCTGCAAGCCGGAAGATCACGACCGGCTGATCCGGCTGATGGAGGGGGTCGAGGACATTCCCTTCCCGGTTCTGACCCAGGGCCTGCCGTGGAACTGGGAGAGTTTCCCCGAATACCTCGACAGCCTGTCGGGCCGGTCGTTCGACATCGACATCGCCGCCCAGCTGCCGCACGCGGCCCTGCGCGTCTATGTGATGGGCGAGCGGGGCGCCAACCGCGAGCCTGCGACGCGCGAAGACATCGCGCGGATGGCGGTGATCGCCAAGGGTGCGGTCGAGGCCGGGGCCCTTGGCTTTTCCACGTCGCGCACGCTGAACCACCGCACCAGCGACGGCCAGCCGACCCCGACCCTGACAGCCGGGGAGGACGAGCTGGAAGGCATCGCCCTCGGCCTCAAGGCCGCCGGCAAGGGCGTGCTGCAGTTCGTGTCCGACTTCCTGCAGCCGGCCGAGGAGTTCGCCAGTTCCGGCGGCTGGTCGAGAAGAGCGGCCGTCCGCTGAGCTTCAGCCTCGCCCAGAGCCCAAAGGGTCCCGACAGCTGGAAGATCCTGCTGGCCGCCCTGACCCAGGCCAACGACGACGGTCTGCCGATGAAGGCCCAGGTCGCCGGCCGCCCGGTCGGGGTGCTGTTCGGGCTGGAGTTGACTCTCAACCCGTTCAGCCAGCACGAGACCTACAAGGCCATCGCCCATCTGCCGCTCGCCGAGCGGGTGGCGCAGCTGCGGGATCCGGCGGTTCGCGCCCGGCTGTTCAGCGAGGAGCTCGATCCCAAGGGGCCGTTCGCGGGCAGCGCCCTGCGCGCCTGGGACAACATGTTCCTGATGAGCGAGCAGCCGGACTACGAGCCGGCGGCGGTCGACACCATCAAGGAACTGGCCGCCTCCCGGGGCGTCTGGCCCGACGAGGTGGCGCTGGACCACATGCTGTCAAACAGCGGACGGGGCATGCTCTACCACCCGTTCCTGAACTACGCGAACGGCTCGCTGGACCCCAGCTTCGCCATGCTCAGCCACCGCGATACCGTGCCGGGGCTGTCGGACGGCGGGGCGCATGTCGGCATGATCTGCGACGGCAGCTTCCCGACCAGCAACATCACCCACTGGACCCGCGACCGCACGCGCGGCCCGAAGCTGGCGCTGGAACAGATGATCCGCATGCAGACCCGCGACACGGCCGAGGCGGTCGGGTTGCTGGATCGTGGCCTGATCGCGCCGGGCCTGCGCGCCGACCTCAACGTCATCGACTTCGACGGCCTGACCCTGCACGCTCCCGGCGTCGCCTACGATCTGCCGGCCGGCGGGCGCAGGCTGGTGCAGCGGGCGGACGGCTATGTTGCGACCGTCGTCGCCGGCCAGATCACCTACCGCGACGGCGAGCCGACCGGCGCGCTCCCCGGCCGGCTGGTGCGCGGGGCGAAGGCCGCGCCGATGAGGCTGGCGGCGGAGTAGCTCTGACGTTTCCCTCCCCTTCATGGGGAGGGACAGACCCGCGCAGCGGGTCAGGGTGGGGCAGCAGTGCGCCAATCCCGAAGTTTGGTGACTGGCATCGCTATTCCCCACCCGGTCGCTTCGCGACCACCCTCCCCATGAAGGGGAGGGAAGAACGCGAGTCTACTCCCCGAACCCTTCGCCGAGCGCTTCCACCGGGTCCATCCGGATGAGCCGGCTGTCCTCGACGGCCGCCTGCCGGTGCTTCACATGCTCGCGGTAGCCCGCGTCGGTGACCATCTCCAGGAAGGCGCCGGCGCCGGGGTAGAAGGCGATGAAGGCGATGTCCCAGCGCTCGTCGGTCGGGCCGGTC
>JBEIDC010000006.1:0-62369 GCA_040383665.1 Caulobacter sp. | reverse complement strand
CACCGCCGCCACCGCCACCGCCGCCACCGCCGAAGCCGCCTTCGCCAGGCGAGGCCACGCCATCGGCGCCGCCGCAGGCCGCCAGGGCCAGGGTCGCAGTCAGTGCAAACGCGAGCGCGCTATATTTCTTCAGGCCGGTCATCCCAGTCTCCACCTTCGCAGTCGTTTTCACGCGGGCGGAACCGGGCGAAGGCCATTGGGCCTCGCCGCCATTCAGGCTCCCCGCCTGCCCGGGGCGATTGGTAGGGTCCGAAAATGACGGAGAGCCGACGTGTGTGTGACAAGTGTGCGAAGGGGCTTTGGCGCCACACCGCCCGACGGCGCCCTGAACAGCCAGTGCGGATCACGCCTTTGTCGCCTGCTCCATCAAATCAGGCGGCGGGAAACCGGCGCGGCGGCGGTGGCGATCGTTGCCCCGGGTAACCCAGCGTCAGCGTGGGCCCTCGCGCGCAAACCGTCTATTGATCGCTCCGAGCCCGCAGAGACGGGCCTTAGGGAGGTCACAGCAGCATGTCCGACAAACCCGATATCCGCATGCCCGGCGAGGTGGACGCCCACTGGCTGACCACCGTCCTGCAGGCCGGCGGCGTCGATGCCGTCGTGAAGGGGTTCACAGCCCGCGGCGTGGGCACCGGGCAGATCGGCGACAGCGTTCGGTTCACCCTGGAGTACGAGCGTGGCGGCGAAGCCGCGCCGGCCTCCCTGGTCGGCAAGTTTCCGGCGGCGGGCGAGGAAAGCCGGGCCACGGGCGTCGCGCTCGGCAACTATATCCGCGAGGTGCGCTTCTACCAGCAGCTGGCGCCCCGGGCCCTGATCCATACGCCGCGCTGCTATTTCACCGACGTCGACGAGGCCACCAGCGCCTTCGTTCTGATGATGGAAGACCTGGCGCCCGCCGAGCAGGGCGACCAGCTGGCGGGGGTCACCCTGGACCAGGCGCGGCTGGTCGTCGTCGAGGCGGCGAAGCTCCATGCCTCGCACTGGGCTGACGAGGGGCTCGACGCCCTGCCCTGGGTGTCGGGATCGAGCGCGGCGCCGCCGAGCGTCGCCACCGACGAGATGGTCGGCCAGCTGTGGGCGGGCTTCAAGGATCGCTATAGCGCGCAGATGCGCCCCGAATGGTCGATGGTCGGCGACAGGATCGCGTCGCGCTTCACCGAACTCGGCACGCGGCACGACGGTCCCCGCTGCCTGACGCACAACGACTTCCGTCCCGACAACATGATGTTCGGCACGGCCGCCGGCGGGTATCCGGTGACGGTGCTGGACTGGCAGTCCTTCGCCTACGGCGCCGGGCCGACCGACCTCGCCTACTTCCTCGCCGGCGCCGTTCCGGGGGAGGTGCGGCGCGCGGCCGAGCCGGAGCTGCTGGCCCTCTATCACCGCACCCTGACCGGATATGGCGTCACCGGATACAGCGAGGCCGATCTCGCCAGGCACTATGGCGAGGGCGCCTACCTGCTGTTCATGACGGCCTTCTTCGCCGCCATGATCGTCACCCGCACCGAGCGTGGCGACGCCATGTTCCTGCGAATGCTGGGCGGCGCGGCCGAGCACATGCTCGATCACGACCCTGTCGTCCGGTCATGACGAAGGCTGATCGCCGTAGCCGGGCGCAGGGTCCGGACTTGTGGAACAGCGTTCGAAGCGCCTTCCTGCCATGAAAATGAAACGCGGGAGCAGATCATGAGCGACGGATCAGTGGACCTGAGCAGTATGCGGGACGCCATCTATGCGGCGCCGCTGGAGAGTCTCGACCCGGCCCAGCCGGCCCTGTTCCAGGCCGACACCGTCTGGCCGATCTTTGAACGTCTGCGCCGCGAGGACCCGGTCCACTTTACCGAAGGCGGCGAGTTCGGACCCTACTGGTCGATCACCAAGTACAACGACATCATGGCGGTCGACACCAATCACCAGGTGTTCTCGTCCGACTTCCTGCTGGGCGGCATCACCATCGGCGGCGGACAGGCGAACATCGAGCCTCTGCCGATGTTCATCGCCATGGACCCGCCCCGGCACGACGTGCAGCGCAAGGCGGTCAGTCCGGCCGTCTCGCCCGGCAACCT
This sequence comes from Caulobacter sp., assembly GCA_040383665.1. Lineage (GTDB taxonomy): Bacteria > Pseudomonadota > Alphaproteobacteria > Caulobacterales > Caulobacteraceae > Caulobacter. The sequence continues at coordinate 60,303 of JBEIDC010000006.1, read as the reverse complement.
GCAGATCATGGCCCCGCTGATCCGTGAACGCGCCGGCGCCATCCTCGACGGCCTGCCGATCGGCGAGGAGTTCGACTGGGTCGACCTGGTGTCCAAGGAACTGACGGCCATGACCCTGGCCACGCTGTTCGACGCCCCGCAGGAGGACCGCCGCAAGCTGCCCTACTGGTCCGACGTGGTCACGGCCATCCCGATGCCCGGAGGCATTGTCGAGTCCCTCGAGCAGAAGCTCGAGATCTTCGTCGAGTATCAGGCCTATTTCGCCGAACTCTGGAACCAGAAGGTCAACGCGCCACCGACAGGCGACCTGATCTCGATGCTGGCGCACCATCCCGAAACCCGGAACATGTCGCCGCGCGAGTTCTTCGGGAACGTGGTGCTGCTGACCGTGGGCGGCAACGACACCACCCGCAACACCATCTCCGGCTCCGTGTTCGAGCTCAACCGCAACCCCGACCAGTACGCCAAGCTGCGCGCCAACCCGGATCTGATCGCCTCGATGGTCTCCGAAACCATCCGCTACCAGACACCGCTGGCTCACATGCGCCGCACGGCGGTTGCGGACATCGAGTTCCAGGGCAAGCAGATTCGCAAGGGCGACAAGGTCGTCATGTGGTACGCCTCGGGCAACCGGGACGAGACGGTGATCGAAAATCCCGACGCCTACATCATCGACCGCGAGCGGCCTCGCCAGCACATCTCGTTCGGATTCGGCATTCACCGCTGCGTGGGCAACCGCCTGGCCGAGCTGCAGCTGCAGATCATCTGGGAAGAGATGCTCAAGCGCTTCCCGGAGATCATCGTGACCGGCGAACCCCGGCGCAGCTACTCGGTCTTCGTGCGGGGCTTCGAAACCCTGCCCGTGGTGATCCCCAGCCGACTGTAGGCGGCCAGCGCCCTACTCGGGGTGGTCGATCAGATAGGCCCCGCCCGCGAACAGCTTCTGCACCAGGTCGGCGGGCGGCTGGCCGCCGGGGTGCGAGGCGATGATCGCCGCCATCCCCCGGCCGAGCGCCCAGAGAGCGTAGGCGGCGTTCTCCTGGTGCCGGGGCGGGATGCGCTCGTCGGCCTCCACCGCCGCCTTGTAGGCCAGGAACATACGGTGCTCAGCCTCGCGGAGCGTTTCATGGCGGGCCAGCAGCCTCTCGTTGCACATCAATGAGAACAGCGAGGGACGTGACTGCGCGAAGGCGAAGAAGGCCCGCGCCGCCGCCCGCATCGGCGAACCGGACGGATGAACCGACTGGCTGCCCTCGATATCGCGGCGAAGATCCTCGTAGCCCATCTGCGCCAGGCTGATCAGCAGGGCCTCCTTGTTGGCGAAGTAGTGGTAGATCGAGGCCAGCCCGATGCCCGCCGCCTCGGCGATGGCGCGCAGGTTCAGGTCGTCGGCGCCCTGCTCGGCCAGAATGGTCGCCGCGGCGGTCAGGGCCCTGGCCTTTACACCAGGGACATCGTGGGCGGACTGCCTGAGCGTTCGCGTCATGTCGCGACAATTGCGCCACGCGAACCGGAGTCAAGCGGACATGAGGCGCGGCGCCCGGCCATTGTCGCAATCATCCTGCACCCGTTGTTCTAGAATGCCTCGATCCGGGTCCAGTCGCGGCCGGATTGCGAGGTATTGTAAAGACGATGGGGCCATGCGCCAGGAAAGCTGTGCATACCCCCCATTCGAAAGCGTGCGGACTGTTGCCGAACGATGTTCGAATGTTCCAGACTTGGGCCGCGCCGAGAGTCTTCGATCCCCGTGGAGAAAACTGATGGAGCCCTCCGGGTCCAGACCCGATTTTGGCCCCCGCCTGGATGAGGCGGCGCTCTGTGGCATGACCCTGGCGATCTGGGCGGACGAGCAGCCGGACCGGGTCGCCGTCTGTGATCCGAATGGCGCGGAACACAGCTTCGCCAAGGTCAACGCCAACGCCAACCGCCTGGTGCGGCTGCTCCGTTCGAGGGGTCTGGGGGTCGGCGACTCGGTGGCCCTCGTCTGCTCGAACAGGGTCGAGTTCGTCGAGGTGCTGGCCGCGACGCTCCGCTGCGGGGTGCGCCTGACGCCGGTGAACTGGCACCTGTCAGCGGACGAGATCGCCTACATCATCCAGGACTGCGAAGCGAAGGCGCTGATCGCCGACGCCCGCGTCGCGACGGTGTCGGAGGCCGTGGCCCGCCTGCCGGTCATCGCCACCCGGCTGGCCGTCGGCGGATCGATCGACGGCTTCGAGTCGTACGACGACGCCATCGCGCCCTTTGACGGAAGCGACATCGCCGACCCCGCGCTCGGGATCAGCATGATGTACACCTCCGGCACCACCGGCCGGCCCAAGGGGGTTTTCCGTCCCAATCCTGCGGTGACGCCCTATGTCACCTACCAGATGCGCGGCTACGATCCCCGCGTCTCGGTCCAGATGTGCGCCGGGCCCGGCTACCACGCAGCCCCGCTGGTTTTCGACATCCGGGCCGCCATGGGCAGCGGCGCGACGCTGGTCTTCATCGACCGCTGGGACTCCGAACATGTGCTGCGGACCATCTCCGAGCGGCGCGTCACGCACTTTCACATGGTGCCGATCATGTTCCAGCGCCTGCTGGCCCTGCCGGACGCGGTCAAGGCGCGCTACCCGGTGGACTATGTCCAGTTCATCATCCACGGGGCCGCGCCCTGCCCGCCGGAGGTCAAGCGGGCGATGATCGACTGGTTCGGCCCGGTGCTGACCGAATACTACGCTGGCTCGGAGGGCGGGGCCGGTTTCCTGATCGACTCGCACGAGTGGCTGGCCAAGCCCGGCAGCGTCGGCAAGCGTCCGGCCCTGTTGCGGGTCCGCATCCTCGACGAAGCTGGCCGCGACCTGCCCAATGGCCAGTCCGGGACCATCTACCAGCAGCTGCCGCCCGGCGGCGCCTTCACCTATTTCAAGGACGAGGCCAAGACCCAGGCCTCGCGCGTCGACGACTTCTTCACGATGGGCGACGTCGGCTATTTCGATGACGACGACTACCTGTTCCTGACCGGCCGCAGCGCCGAGACCATCATCTCCGGCGGGGTGAACATCTATCCGCAGGAGATCGACAACGAGCTGGTCAAGCATCCCGCCGTCGCCGACTCCGCCACCGTCGGCGTGCCGCATGAGGAATGGGGCGAACAGGTGAAGGCCGTCATCCTTCTCAAGCCCGGCCATGACCCCAGCGAGACCCTGGCCGACGAGATCCTCGCCTTCGCCCGCGGCAACCTGGCGAGCTTCAAGGTCCCCCGCAGTCTCGACTTCGCCGCCGAGCTTCCCCGGTCCGAAGCCGGCAAGATCCAGCGCAACAAGGTGCGCGCGCCCTACTGGGAAGGACGGGCGCGCCAGATCTGACCCCGGCCGGCGACGGCCCTTCAATACAGAACAAGACGAACGTCCAGGAGCAGAAGACATGGCCGATTTTGGCAGTACGGACGCGGAAGCCTTCCGCGCTGAAGCGCGGGACTGGCTGACCGCCAACTTCCCACCCGCCCTCGCCGGGGTGGAAGTCGCGATGATCAACGCCACCGGCCCGGTCGAGGGCGACGCCCTGCTCTGGAAGCAGCGCATGGGCGAGAAGGGCTGGGGCACGCCGACCTGGCCGCGGGAGTACGGCGGCGGCGGCCTGTCCCCGGCCCAGGCGCGCATCCTGCAGCAGGAGATGAACCGCATCGGCGCCCGCAACCCGATCGGCGGCATGGGCATCATGATGTTTGGCCCCACCCTGCTGGAGTACGGCAGCGAAGAGCAGAAGCAGCGCCACATCCCGCCGATCTGCCGGGGCGAGATCCGCTGGTGCCAGGGCTATTCCGAGCCGGGGGCCGGCTCCGACCTCGCGGCGCTGCAGACCCGGGCCGAGGACATGGGCGACCACTTCTTGGTAAATGGCCAGAAGGTCTGGACCTCCGGGGCCCAGTACGCCGACTGGTGCTTCTGCCTGGTGCGCACGGACTTCACCACCAAGCACGAGGGCATCTCCTTCGTGCTGTTCGACATGAGGACCCCGGGTGTCGAGGTGCGGCCGATCAAGTTGATCAGCGGCGTCTCGCCCTTCTGCGAGACCTTCCTGACCGACGTGAAGGTGCCCAAGGAGAACCTGGTCGGGCCGCTGAACGGCGGCTGGACCATCGGCAAACGCCTGCTGCAGCATGAGCGCAACAGCCTGTCAGGCGGCGGCGGCTCGGCCGGGCGTTTCGCGGCGGGGACCCCGCTCGACAAGCTGGCGAAGACCTATGTCGGCGTCGACGAGAGCGGCCGCATCGCCGACCCGGACCTGCGGTCACGGATCATCCGCCACCAGATGGAGGCCAGGGCCTTCATGCTGACCCTGATGCGCGCCCAGGCCGAGGCCAAGGGCGGCGGCGGTCCCTCGAACGCCACCTCGATCATGAAGAACGTCGGCTCCAAGGTCGGCCAGGAACGCGCCGAGCTGGCCGTCGAGATCATGGGATCCCAGGGCCTGGGCTGGGAGGGCGAGGGCTTCACCGACAAGGAGCTTGAGCAGACCCGCAACTGGCTGGGCGGCAAGGCCACCACGATCTACGGCGGCTCCGCCGAGATCCAGAACAACATCATCGCCAAGCGTATCCTTGGCCTTCTTGATCACCAGTAGGGAGCGCGCGTCATGGCCGTTCTGACCGAAGAACAATCGATGCTGCGCGACGCCGCCAGGGCGTGGGTGCAGGAAAAGGCGCCCGTCGGCGCGCTGCGCAAGGCGCGGGACAGCGGCAGCCTGCTCGGCTACGCGCCGGAGGCCTTCGCCGACATGGCCGCCATGGGCTGGGCCGGGGTGGTTGTCCCCGAGGCCCACGGCGGCTCGGAGTTCGGCTACCTGAGCCTTGGCCTGGTGCTGGAGGAGCTCGGCCGCAACCTGGCCGCCTCGCCTCTGGCCGTCTCGTCCATGGCCGCGGCCTCCGCCCTGGGGCGCGCCGGGACCGATGCGCAGAAGGAATGCTGGCTGTCGGCCATCGCCGCCGGCCAGGCCGTCGTCGCCCTGGCCGTTGACGAGGGCCCGCGCCATGAGCCGGTGCGGACCGCGCTGAAGGCCGAGGCCTCCGGCGGGGGCTGGCGTCTGTCCGGCGCCAAGGCCTTCGTGGCCGAGGGCATGGCGGCGACCGCCTTTGTCGTGGCCGCCCGCACCGCCGGCGCGCCCGGCGATGAAGCGGGCATCACCCTGTTCCTCGTCCCCGCCGACGCGACGGGCCTGATCCGATCGCCGCGCCATCTGGCCGACAACCGCGACTATGCGGCGCTCAGCTTCGACGGGGTCGAGGTCGGCGCCGAGGCTGTTCTGGGGAACGCCGGAGACGGCTATGCCCTGCTCGAACGCACGCTCGACGTCGCCCGCGTCGCGATCTCGGCCGAGATGCTGGGCATGGCCGCCCAGGCTTTCGACACCACCCTTGACTACCTCAAGACCCGGGTGCAGTTCGGCCAGACCATCGGCAGCTTCCAGGCCTTGCAGCACAGGGCCGCGAAGATGTTCAGCGAGCTGGAGCTGGCACGGTCCTGCGTCGAGGCGGCGCTGTCGGCCATCGACCAGGACGCCGACGACCTGGCCCAGCAGGCGGCGCTGGCCAAGGCCGTGGCCGGCGACACCCTGAACCTGATCTCCCGCGAGATGGTCCAGATGCATGGCGGCATCGGCATGACCGACGCCCATGACGCCGGCCTCTATCTCAAGCGGGCCCGGGCGGTTGAGACCCTGTTCGGCTCGACGGCCTGGCACCGCGACCGCTGGGGCAGGATGCAGGGCTATTGACCCACAGCCCCTTCAGTAGCGTGCGGAGTTCAGCCGGACATGGATGAGCCGGCCAAAACGGACGCGGCGGATCCCGCCGTCGCGTCCGCGTCCGACGATCTGGCGACCCGCGAGGCCGCCTACGAGACCTTTGTCTGGGACAACCTGTGCCGCAACTACATCGGCAACTTCGTGCACGGCATGCTCGGCATGACGGGCTTTCGCCTGATCAACGCCCCGACCTTCATGCCGGCCTACCTGCACCTGGTCGCCGGCTCCAACACGGTTGTCGGCCTGGGCCTGGCGCTGCAGCAGATGGGCGGGATCATCTCGCCGCTGGTGGCCGGCGCCGCCATCGAGCACCGGCCGAAGATCATGCCGATGGCCATCATCCTGGGCAGCCTGGGGCGGCTGGCGATCCTGGGCATGGCCTTGACCGGCTGGTTCCTGAGGGACCAGGCGCAGGTCCTGACCCTGCTGCTGTTCGTCTTCCTGTTTGGCGTCTTCATGGGCGCCCAGCGCGTGGCCTTCACCCTGCTGATGTCGCGGGTGATCCCGATCAGTCTGCGCGGACGGCTGCAGGCCTGGCGCAACGCGGTCGGCGGCCTGATCGCGGCGATCCTGGCCTATGTGTCGGGCAAGTATCTGATCGGCGCCAACGTGCTGGGCAACGGCTACGCCACCACCTTCATCCTGGCCTTCCTGCTGACCAGCGCCGGCCTGTGGTTCCTCCAGCACCAGATCCGCGAGCCGATCCCGCCAACGATCCGCGAACCGGTCCGTCTGCGCGACCGGATGCGCGACATTCCCGGGCTGATCGCCGCCGATCCCGGCTACCGCTGGTTCCTGGTCATGCAGATGCTGGCCACCTCGGCCCGGATCGCCACGCCGTTCTACATCCTGCACGTCGGCGCGACGATGCACCTGGACGGCGCGACCCTGGGCCTGCTGTCGCTGGCCTACCTCGGCGCCGACACCGTTTCCAACATCGTCTGGGGCCACCTCGGCGACCGGTCCGGCTTCCGGGTCGTACTCGTCCTGTCGATCACGATCTGGATCGCCTCGACGCTGTTGTTGCTGACCATGAGCGCGCCCTGGGCGGTGTTCCTGGCCTTCTTCGGCCTCGGCGCGGCCCTGGCCGGCTACATGATGGCGTCCAACACCATGATCCTGGAGTTCGGCCACCGCGACGATCTGTCGATGCGGATCGGCATCTCCGCCACGGCCGAAGGGGTCACCGCGACGATCGGCCCGCTGATCGGCGGCGCCGTCGCCGATCTGCTCGGCTACAATGTCGTCTTCGGCGCCTCGCTGGGCCTGCTGGTGGCGGCGCTGCTGACCCTGACCGTGATCAAGGATCCGCGGCGCCAGGCCGTCAGGTGAGTTCCTCGGACGAGTAGCCCAGAATCTCGCGGGCGATGATCAGCCGCTGGATCTGGCCGGTGCCCTCGTAGATGTCGCTGATCCGGCCATCGCGCAGGAACTTCTCGACCAGGTGGTCGTGGCTGACGGACATGCCGCCGAGCAGCTCCATGGCCGCCTGCGGGATGGTCCGGCAGACCTCGCCGCCCTTGGCCATGCAGACTGAGCTCTCCAGATTGTTGGATTTGCGCACGTCGTTCAGCCAGGCGGCGTGCAGCACCGACAGGGTGGCCGCCTCGGTGTCGGCCTCCATCTCGATCAGCCGCTGCTCCGGCGCGCTGCGCTGGTTGTAGCTGCGGGTCCAGTCGACCTCGACGCCTTCCCGCGCCAGGGCGGTCCTGGCGAAGTCGAGCGCGCCCTTCGCCTTGGCCACACCGCCGGAGGCCACGGCCGGGCGGGTCATGTTGAAGGTCTTCATGACGCCCTTGTAGCCGGCCGAGCCGCCGTCCTTGGGTACGGTCTCGTCGCCGCCCAGCAGGGCGTCGCGAGGGACCCGGCAGTCACGGAAGCTGTAGGCGGCGGTGTCCGACGAGCGGATGCCGAGCTTCTTCTCCTGTCGGACCAGCTCGAAGCCGGGCGCGCCCTTCAGGACCAGGAACGACTTGATGCCGGCGCGGCCCGCCGCCTTGTCGATGGTCGCCCAGACGATGGCGCCGTCGCACTTGACCCCGTCGGTGACGAAGATCTTGTCGCCGTTGATCACCCATTCGTCGCCGTCCAGCCGGGCCGTCGCCTGGATGGCCTTGGTGTCGGAGCCGACGTTGGGCTCGGTGATCGACATGGCCAGGAAGAGGTCGCCCCACTTGGCCTTCTGCTCGGGCGTGCCGGCCGACTGCAGGGCGGCGTTGCCCAGACCGCTGGCCCGGCCGGCCGGCATGGCCAGACCAAGGCCCCGGGTCACGCCGGTGGTCGAGCCCCGCGCGATGCTGACGGCCATCATGAAGGTCATCATCGGGGTATCGCCGGGCTTGCGCTGGCCGAAGAGCGGGAAGACCTCCTCGAAGCCGCGCTCGCCTTCCAGCCGCGTCGGCGGCGTCTCGTGCTCGTGATCTTCATAGTAGCGGGCGTGCCGCGACGTGGACTCGCCGACCTCGACGACCTTGTCGATGATCTGCTGGTCGATGTCCGAGAGACGGAAGTCAGCCATGATCGTTCTCCCTAAACCGAGACCGGACCGTCGAGGACGGTCAGCGTGCGCGCGTTGCGAAGCCACATTTCCAGCGGCAGATCGCGGATGAAGCCGTGGCCGCCGAATATCTGCAGCGCGTCGTCGGCGATCTTCACCGCCTTGCGACGGACGTAGTCCTGGGCCAGCACCGACGCCTTCACGGCGCCCGGATCGTTGTGCTCCAGCAGGCTGGCGGCCTTCCAGACCATCCAGCGCATCGACTCGCATTCGATGTGCATGTCGGCCAGCATGAAGGCGATCGACTGCTTCTTGCCGATCGGCTCGCCGAACGCGACGCGCTCGCGGGCGTAGGGGATGGCGAAGTCCGTGGCCTGGCGCGACAGGCCGACGGCGACCGCCGCCGCGCCCACGCGGGCCTGGCTGATCAGCCGCGCCGCCTCAATGCCGGCGTCGCCGCCGAGCCGGGCCGATCCGGGCAGCTCGACGTTGTCGAGCGTCAGCTTTCCCTTCGGCAGCGGCTTGAGACCCTGGGTCCCGTTCTCCGTCTCGACGGACAGGCCGGCCGTGTCGCGCGGGACGATGTACGCCTGCACCGCGCCCAGGCCCTCACCGCCCTCGTCGCGGGCCAGGACCAGGAACGTGTCCGCCCGGTCGCCAAGGGGGACCAGCCGCTTTTCACCGTTCAGGACAAAGCCGTTGCCCTTGCGGGTCGCCGTCGTGCGCTGCGCCTCGGCGGCGAAGCCGAACTGGCCTTCCTGCACGGCCAGGCTGGCGGCGACCGGCGTCGCGCCGGCGAAACGCGGCAGGTGCTCGGCCTTCTGCTCTTCGGTTCCAAAGTCGATCAGCGCGCTGACGAACTGCCCTGGCGCCATGATGGCCGCCGCCTGGCTGGCGCAGCCGCCGCCAAGCGCCTCCAGCGCCACGGCGTTGGTCATGCAGGAGCGGTCGCCGCCGCCGCCGCCGTAGGCTTCCGGGATCGCAGCGGCGATGAGGCCGAAGTCCCAGCCCTTCTGAAGAATGTCCGCCGGCATATCGCCGGCCTCATCGATGGCCCGCGCGCCCGGCGCCAGAACCTCGGCCGCGAAGCCCTGCAGCGCCTCGCGGATCATGGTCTGCTCTTCGTTGAGCTCGAACGTGATCATTGTTGTCTCCTGCCCTGGCCAAGGGATGACAGGCCGACCCGCCTGAAGGCAAGAGGCCGCCGCGGATTCCGGCCAGGATCCGCGGCGGCCTGCTGCTCAGCCCTTCCGGACCACGATCGTCTGGGTGTTGGTGTACTCCAGCAGGCCGTCGATGCCGTTCTCGACCCCGAGGCCCGACTGCTTGTGGCCGGCGAAGCTGACCAGCGGGCTAAGGTGCTGGGTCTCGTTGATCCAGACGGTGCCGGTCTGCAGTCGCTCGCCGACGGCCAGCGCCGCGTCGATGTCCGACGACCAGACCGAGCCGCCCAGGCCGTACTCGCTGGCGTTGGCGCGCTCGAGCGCCTCCTCGATGCTGTCGACCTTGAGCAGCGGCAGGACCGGGCCGAACTGCTCCTCCTGGACAATCCGCGCGCTCTCCGGCGGGTTGTCGAGGATGGTGATCGGCACGAAGTAGCCCGGCGCGGTCGAGGCCTCGCCGCCGATCAGGAACGGATAGCCGTTGGCCTTGGCGTCGGCGATGAGCTCCAGCACGCGCTGGTACTGCTGCTTGTTCTGGATCGGCCCCAGCTGGGTGCCCTGCTCGGCGCCGTCACCCATCTTCACGGTGGCGGCGTAGTCGGCGATCGCCTTCTTGAGCGGTTCGTAGACGTCCTTGTGGACGTACATCCGCTTGCTGGCGATGCAGATCTGGCCGGTGTTGCGGAAGGCGGCCCAGAACAGCTGCTCTGCGACCTTCTCCACGTCGACGTCCGGCATGACGATGGCGGCGTCATTGCCGCCCAGCTCCAGGGTGATGCGCTTGAGGCTGTCGGCGGCGCTGGCCATGACCTTGCGGCCGGTCTGGGTCGAGCCGGTGAAGCTGATCTTGTCGATGCCGGGATGGCTGGTCATCCACGGCCCAAGGCTGTCGCCGCCGGAGACGACGTTCAGCACGCCCGGCGGCAGGACCGCACGCGCCAGCTCGCCGATCTTCAGCGTCGTCAGCGGCGTGAACGGCGAGGGCTTCAGCACGATGGTGTTGCCGGCCATCAGCGCCGGGGCGACCTTGAACATGGCCAGGATGACCGGGAAGTTCCACGGGGCGATCGCCCCGACCACGCCGATCGGCACATGGCGGGTGATGCTGCGGCGGACGTCGGAGTCCTCGTTGACCGTTTCCGGCAGATCAAGCGTCGAGGCGCCCTGCAGCCAGCCGGCGCCGCCGAGGACGTCGTTCATGGCGTCGGCGTGCGGCTTGCCCTGTTCGCGGGTCAGCAGGCGCTTGAGGCCCTCGGCGTTGGCGGCGATGGCGCCGGCCAGGGCCAGAACCGCCTTGCGCCGCTCGGCGATCGGGGTCGCCGACCAGGCCGGGAAGGCGGCGCGGGCCGCGGCGACGGCCTCGTCCAGCTGTTCCTTCGAACAGTCCGGAGCCTGGGCGATGACCTGCTCATTGGCCGGGTTGAGGACGTCGAAGGTCCCCGCGCCGGCGACGGCCTGGCCGCCGATGGTCATGCTGTAGTCGGTGTCGAAGTCCATGGTCGCTCTCCCTGCTCAGAGCCCCAGCACGGCCTTGGCCATGATGTTTCGCTGAATCTCGTTGGTGCCGGCATAGATCGATCCGGCGCGGTCGTTGAGGTACTTGGGGGCAACGGTCCAGCTGTACTCGGGGCCGACCCCGTCGTTGTAGCGCGGCGGTGTGAACCCCGGCGTCGGGCCGCCCGCGGAGACCATGTGCGGCTGATGCACAGCCGCGTAGCGGCCGGCGGCGGCGAGCGCGATCTCGGTCAGGCGCTGACTCAGCTCGGTGCCGACCGTCTTCATCATCGACGACTCCGGACCGGGCGCCGTGCCGACCGACAGGGCAGACATGACCCGCAGTTCAACCGCCTCGAGGGCGTCGACCTGGATGGCCGCATCGGCCAGCTGGCGTCGCAGGGCGCTCCCTTCGCCGGTCGCGTCGCCTTCGGCGTATTCGGCGTCAAGGATATGGGCGATCTTCGCCATACGGCCCCGGAAGCCGGGCGTGTAGGCGCTGCCGCCCCGCTCGAACTGCATCAGGTGCTTGGCCACGGTCCAGCCCTGGCCGATCGGTCCGACGGCGTTGGCCTTGGGGACGCGGACGTCGGTGAAGAAGACGTGGTTCTGGATGTGCTCGCCCGACAGCGAGATGATCGGCGTGACCTCGACGCCCGGCGTGGTCATGTCGATCAGCAGGAAGGTGATGCCTTTCTGCGGGATGTCCTCGCGGGAGGTGCGAACCAGGCAGAAGATCCAGTTGGCGTGCGCAGCGTGGGTGGTCCACAGCTTGTGGCCGTTGCAGATCAGGTGATCCCCGTCGTCCTCGGCGCTCATCTGGAGCGTCGCCAGATCAGAGCCCGACTGCGGCTCGGAGTAGCCCTGACACCAGAAGTCCTCGCCACTCAGCATGGGCGGCAGGAACCGGGCCTGCTGCTCGGGCGTGCCGTGACCGATCAGGACCGGGCCGCACATCCCGATCCCCATCGGCGACAGCGGGGGTGCGCCGGCGGCGGTCAGTTCGGTGGCGAAGATGTAGCGCTGCGTCACCGACCAGCCGCAGCCGCCGAACTCCACCGGCCAGGACGGAACCAGCCAGCCCTTGTCGTGCAGGATCTTCTGCCAGGCCATCTGGGTCCGGTGGTCGCCATAGACGCTGGTCAGGCGCGATCCGGCCAGCCGAAGCTCCGGCGCCAGTGAAGTTTCGAGGAATGCGCGCACCTCGTCACGAAAGGCCCGGTCCTCGGGACTCCAGTCGATCCTCATCCGCCGCTCCCTGCCTGACGCGTTGGCCGCGCCTGATCTTGCCCGAACTCTGACGCCTTGCCCCAACGTCCGGCCAGAGGGATTGTCAGGGGGCCTCTTCCTTGAGCATCGCCCGCAGCTCGGCCTTGGCGATCTTCTCGAGCGTGGAGCGCGGAAGTTCGGCGATCAGGCGCACTTCGTGGGGCTGCTTGAAGCCCGCAAGGGCCTCGCGGCAGGCGGCCATCACCTGGTCGGGCAGCGTGGCGTCGGCGGGATCCCGCGGAATGACGAAGGCGACCGGGACCTCGTCGAGCATGGGATGCCGCCTGGCCACGACGGCGCACTCGACCACCCCGGCGACCGACGCGACGACCCGCTCGATCTCCGAAGCCGCGACGTTCTCGCCGCCTACCTTCAGCATGTCCTTGGAGCGATCGGCGAAGTAGAGCCAGCCATCCTCGCCGACGCGGACCCGGTCGCCGGTGATGAACAGGCCGTCCTCCCGGAAGGCCGCCGCCGTCGCGACGGGGTCGCCCGCATACTCCAGAAACAGCGAAACGCCCCGCCGGCCGCCAACGAGGAGGTCTCCGGTCTGTCCAGGGCCGACCGGCTTGCCGTCCTCGCCAACGACGTGGATCTCGTAGGCAGGCGAGGGGCGTCCCATGGACATGGGCGCGTTGAACTGGTCGACCAGGCCGACCGTGCCGTGGGTCATGGTCTCGGTCATGCCCCACCAGCCGATGGTTTTGACGCCGAAAACCGCATCGGTCGGCGGCGCGCAGACGCCGTTGCCCCACAGACGGTAGCTGTGCCGCTCGGGCCTCGGCTGCTCCATCAGCGACTTGAGGCAGAAGGGCACCATAGAGGTCCAGGTGCAGCCGTGCTTCAGCGACACCGGCCAGAAGCGCGAGGCCGAGAAACGCGGCTGCAGCACGACCGTCGCCCCGGCCCAGAGCGCCGCCGCCACGGAGTAGACTTGGGCGTTGGTGTGGAACAGCGGCAGGTAGACCAGATGAACGTCGTCGGGTCGCAGGTCTTCGTTCTGGGCGCACATCCGCGCACCCCACAGGGCGTTGGCGTGGGTCCAGAGCACCGCCTTGGGCCGGGCGGTAGTGCCGGACGTGTACTGGATGCCGAAGTGCGCCCAGGGGTCGTGGGGCCGGACGGCCAGGGTCCCCGGGTCCGAATCGATGGCGGAGAAGGGTTCAAAGCCCGACACGTCGGCCTCGGCCGGCGCGCCGTTGTCATCGGCCGTTACGGCGATCCAGGCCAGCTGAGGGGCGGCGGCGCGGACAATCCCGGCGAACCTTGGCTGGGTGATGCCTCCGACCGCGCCGCTGTGACTGGCGAAGTAGGCGATCTCGTCGCGGCTGGAGCGCGCGTTTGTGGTCACCGCCACAGCGCCGGCATAGGCGCAGCCGAGCCAGGCGATCAGCGACTCCGGGCAGTTGTCGAGATGCACGATCACCCGATCGGCGGGCCGCACGCCCCGCGCCTGCAGGCCGGCGGCGAACCGCCGCACGGCCTCGGCGAACCGTGCGTAGGACCAGGACGCCCCTTCACCCTCGAACGGCTCCCAGATCAGGAAGGGGTGTTCGCCGCGCCGCGCAGCCTGATCGTCGATCAGGGTCCGGATGTCCTGGCTCTCGAAGGGCGTCAGCGGACGGGTGTCATTCATCGGGCTGCACCTTTCGCGATGGCCGCCAATCCACCGGGCAACTGGCGACATCGAACGGAGGCGGTCTTCTATGCGGGACACAGGCCGGCTTGAAAAGCGTCGCCTTCGACGCGCCGGTCCTGGGCCTTTGCCGGGCGCACGCCTGCGCTCAGCGGGACGACAGCCGCCTGGCGAGGAACTCCGCGAGCACCTCGACCCGCGTCGGCCTGGGCCCGCCGGGGGGCATTACCAGGTGCAAAGCGATCGGCGGCGGCGACCAGTCCTCCATCACGGCCACCAGTTCGCCGGAGGCCAGGGCCGGACCGCAGATGAAGTCCGGCTGCAGCGCCAGGCCCCGGCCGGCGATCAGCGCCGGCAGCAAAGCCGTGGCGTTGTTGGATCGCATCGGCCCCTCAATCCGGATCGAGGCTTCCTCGCCCGACGGGTGCGTGAAGCGCCAGGTCTCCGGGCTCGCCAGGTAGGCGTAGGCGAGGCAGCAATGGTCGACCAGCTGGCTGGGATGCCGGGGCGTTCCCTGGCGCGCGAAGTATGCGGGCGCGCCGACCAGATGGCGTTTGATCGGTCGCAATCGCCGGGCCATCAGCGAGGAGTCCGGCAGGGCCGCGATGCGCAGCGCCATGTCGAACCCCTGGCCGATCAGATCGACCATGGCGTCGCTCAGATGCAGGTCGACGAACACCTCCGGGTACTCCGCCATGAACCCGGGCAGAATCGGCGCGACGTCCGTGAGACCGAAGGACATTGGCGCCGCCAACCGAACGAGGCCGCGCGGCGCCGCCGACTGCTCCAGGGCGTCAGCCTCGGCCGCTTCGCCCTCGGCCAGCATCCGCGCGGCGCGCTCGGCCAGCGCCCTGCCCGCGTCGGTCAGCGCCAGCCGCCTGGAGGTGCGATTGAACAAACGCGCGCCGAGCCGCGTTTCGAGGCGGGTGACGGCCTTGGACACCGTCGCCTTCGACAGTTTCAGATCCTCGGCCACGGCGGCGAAGGAGCGCAGCTCCACGACCTTGGCGAAGATCGCCAGGCCTTCGAGATCGGGCAGTCTGGACATGCGTTTCTGGAAACGATGAGTTTCAGGAGTTTCTATTTATGCGTCAATCCTGACGCCTATCTTGTCGTCAAGCAACAGCGCCGGCCGTCCGGCGCGGAGACAGTACGATGATCGTGCACAAGCCCTTTGAGACGCTCGGCGGCGCCGACCACGGTTGGCTGAAGGCCCGGCACCACTTCTCGTTCGCCGGCTACCACGACCCCCGGAACATGAACTGGGGCTCGCTGCGGGTCTGGAACGACGACGAGATCGCCGCCAATTCCGGCTTTCCGCCACATCCCCATGCCGACATGGAGATTATCACCTATGTCCGCGACGGGGCGATCACCCACCAGGACAGCCTTGGCAACAAGGGGCGCACCGAGGCGGGCGACGTCCAGGTGATGAGCGCCGGCAGCGGAATCCGCCACGCCGAGTACAATCTGGAAGCGGAGACCACCCGGATATTCCAGATCTGGATCCAGCCCAACCGCACCGGCGGCGCGCCGTCCTGGGGCGCCAAGCCCTTTCCCAAGGGAGACCGGTCCGGAAAGTTCGTCACCCTGGCCAGCGGGTTCGAAAACGATAACGACGCCCTGCCGATCCGCACGAACGCCCGCGTCCTGGGCGCGACGCTGAAGGCCGGCGAGAGCGTCGAATACGCCCTCGACCGTAGCCGCCACGCCTATCTGGTCCCCGCCGCGGGCCGGGTCGAGGTCAACGGTCTGACCCTGGAAACCCGCGATGGCGCCGCCATCACCGACGAGACGTCGATCCGGGTCACCGCCCTGGAAGACGCCGAACTGGTCCTCGTGGACGCCGCCTAGGCGGCGTCCCTGTTCCCCGATCCCGCAGGAGTACTCCCGTGCCCAAGATTCTCGTTCTCTACCATTCGGCCTACGGCCACATCGAAACCATGGCCCAGGCGGTCGCCGAGGGCGCCCGCGAGACCGGCGCCCAGGTCGACATCAAGCGCCTCCCCGAGACCGTGCCGGAAGACGTCGCCCGCGCCGCTCACTTCAAGCTCGACCAGGCCGCGCCGATCGCCACGATCGCCGAGCTGGCCGACTATGACGCCATCATCATCGGCGCCGGGACCCGGTTTGGCCGGATGAACTCACAGATGGCGGCCTTCCTCGATCAGGCCGGCGGCCTGTGGGCCCGAGGCGCGCTGAACGGCAAAGTCGGCGGCGCCTTCACCTCGACGGCCACCCAGCACGGCGGTCAGGAGACGACGCTGTTCAGCCTCATCACCAACATGCTGCACTTCGGGATGGTGATCGTCGGCCTCGACTACGGCTTCGCCGGGCAGATGAAGCTCGACGAGGTCACCGGCGGCAGCCCCTACTGCGCGACCACCATCGCCGGCGGCGACGGCTCGCGGCAGCCCAGCGAGAACGAACTGGCCGGCGCCCGTTACCAGGGCCGCAAGGTCGCCGAAACCGCCGCGAAGCTGCACGCCTAGACCCGTTCCGAACCTCCCTGGAACACACGACCTTGACCCCGCCTTCACCCGAAGGCGGGGTTTCTTTCGTCAGGCCTTGGCCAGAAACTCGCGCTTGATCCGCTTGGCCATCGACCAGCGGTGCACCTCCGAGGGGCCGTCGTAGACGCGGAAGGCGCGGATATCGCGGAAGATCTGGTGCACGGGGGTGTCGTCGGTGACGCCCGTGCCGCCCAGCACCTGCACGCAGCGGTCGGCGATGCGGAAAAGCGCCTCCGACACCGCCACCTTGGCGAGGCTGGACTCCGCCGTGCCCGAACCGTGGCCGCCGGCGTCGAGCACGCCGGCGCACCAGTCGATCGTCAGCTCCGCCTGTTTCAGGTCGATCTCGTTGTCAGCCAGCATGAAGCCGACACCCTCATGGTCGACCAGCGGCTTGCCGAAGGCGTGGCGGCGACAGGCGTAGGCGACAGCGATGTCGTGCGCGCGCCGCGCCGCGCCCCACCAGCGCATGCAGTGGGTCAGACGGGCCGGCGCCAGGCGCACCTGGGCGTACTTGAAGCCCTCGTTGGCCTCTCCGAGAATCTGGTCGGCCGAGACCCGCACGTTGTCGAGCTTCACCACGGCGTGGCCGCCCGGCATGGTCCGGTCGATGGTGTCCAGAACCCGCGCGATCGAAATGCCCGGCGCGGTCATCGGCGCCAGGAACATCGTCGCCCCATGGTCGGTCCTGGCCATGATGATCGCGTGCGCCGCGCCGTCCGCGCCGGTGATGAGGGTCTTGGCGCCGTTTATGACCCAGTGATTGCCGTCCTGCACGGCGGTGGTCTTCATCATCGAGGGATCGGAGCCGGCGCCCCCGTCCGGCTCTGTCATCATGAAGGCGGTGCGGATGGCGCCGGCCGCCAGCGGACGCAGCACCTCGTCCTTCTGGGCCGTGCTGCCGATCTTCTCGATCAGGCACATGTTGCCTTCGTCCGGCGCCATCAGGTTCAGGGCGATCGGCCCCAGCAACGAGTAGCCGGCGGCGCGGAAGACGATGGCGATCTCGCGGTGGTTCAGTCCATGGCCGCCGTACTCGACGCCGACATGCGGGGCCAGAAGGCCCTGGGCCGCGGCCTTGCCCTGAAGCTCGACGCGCAGGTCGTCCGACGGACCATGCTTGTCGATCCGAGGGTCCTGCTCGAAGGGGATGACGTGCTCGTGAAGGAAGGCGTCAACACGGCGGGCAAGATCGTTGGCGCGGTCGGACATCGAACTCTCTCTGGGCAGGTTTACGTTGCGGGAGGGAAATTTCCCTCGCGCGACAAGGGTTTAGCGGAAGCCGGCGGACACGGCCATATCGCTCCGCCGTCAAAATCACCGCGGTTGACGCAGATCAAGGCGGCGAGTCGTCCCTCCCGGCACCTTGGCGGCACAGGAGAATCCAGATGCCGCAGACCCTCACGGCGCTTCCGCCGATCCACCTTGCCTACCTCACCACGGCTGCCGCGGCCTTCAGCCTGTTCGGGGCGACACTATGCATCGTCCATATCTGGACGAATCTACCCAACCGTCGCGGTTTCTGAGGCCGCGACGCAGGTCCCCGGGCCAAGGCTCCCCCGTCGCGGGTCCGGGGACCGATCTTCCGATCAGTTCACCCGGCGCTCGCGGCCGGCCCAGTAGGGCTCCCGCAACTCCCGGCGCAGGATCTTCCCGGACGGGTTCCTGGGCAGGGCGTCGATGAAGTCCACGCTCTTGGGAGCCTTGAAGGCCGCGATCCGGGTGCGGGCGAAGGCGATGATCTCGTCCGGCGTCGCCGTCATGCCGGGCTTGAGCGCCACAACCGCCTTGACCGCTTCACCCCAGGTCTCGTCGGGGATGCCGATCACCGCCACCTCGGCCACCGCGGGGTGGCCATAGACAGCGCTTTCCACCTCGGCGGGATAGATGTTCTCCGCGCCCGAGATGATCATGTCCTTCACCCGGTCATGGATAAACAGATAGCCGTCCTCGTCCAGATAGCCGGCGTCGCCGGTGCACAACCACCCGTCCTCGCCGATCGTGGCCCGGGTCGCCTCGTCGAGGTTCCAGTATCCGGCCATGTTGGCGACGGACCGGGTCGCGACCTCGCCGACTGCGCCCGCCGGCAGGGTCTCGCCCGCTTCGTCGATGATCTTGATCTCGACCCCGGGCATGGGCAGACCCGCCGCCCGCATGCGCGGATTGCCCGCCGGATCATGATCCTCCGGCGGCAGGTATACGATGGTGCCGCAGGTCTCCGTCATGCCGTACTGCTGGCAGAAGCCGCAGCCGAACACCTCCATGCACTCGCGCAGCAGGTCGAGCGGAATCGGGCTGGCGCCGTAGAGGATGTACTTGAGGCGACTGTAGTCGACCTCGCGAGCCCTCGGCTGGCGCACGACGATCTGCATCGCCGCCGGCACCATGAACATCTTGCTGATGCGGTCCTGCTCAATGAAGTCGAGGACCTTGAAGGGATCGAACTCGCGGGCGACCACGCCCTTGGCGCCGTTGTAGAGACCGACGATCCCCCAGCCGGTGCCGCCGATGTGCGACACCGGCATGGCCACCAGGCTGACGTCGTCGGGGGCCCACTGGTTCCACGGCATCTTCGCCTCGGCCGCCGCCCGACGCCCGCTCAGGATGTTGTCGTGGCTGAGAATGGCGCCCTTGGGCTTGCCGGTCGTGCCCGAGGTGTAAAGCTGGACGGCGACATCCCGCTCGGTGATCGAGACGCCGGGGTCGGTATCCGACGCGGCGTCGCGCCAGTCGGCGTAGAGCGGGCGGCCATCGGCGCCGTCGGCCTCCATCGCCACCACCTTCGGGCGGTAGCTCAGGTGCGAGGCGACCTCCTCGCTGAGGCCGATCACTTCCGGACCGACAAAGACGATCGGCGCCTTCGAGTCCTCGACGATGTAGGCGACTTCCGGCGGGGCGAGCCTCCAGCCGATGGGCGTCATCACCACCCCGGCCTTGGCCGCGCCGATCAGCAGTTCGAAGTAGCAGTCGCTGTTCTTTCCGACATAGGCGATCCGCTGCCCCATGGTCAGGCCTTCGGCGATCAGGGCGTTGGCGACGCGGTTGGTCAGGACGTCGAACTGCGCGAACGTCGTCTCCCGCCCCTCGAAGGTCAGGGCCGTGTCGTCCGGGCGGGTCCGGGCATGGTAGCGGGCGATATCGCCCAGGGTCGGCATCTGGTCGAAGTCGACCGTCGCGGCGGTAGCGCTCATGGTCATGTCGTCCGCTGTCAGAGGCCCAGCACGAGCCGGGCCATGATGTCCCGCTGGATCTCGTTGGATCCGCCGTAGATCGAGGCCGCGCGGTTGTTCAGGTAGCGAGGCATGGCGACGAGGCTGTGCTCCGGCCCGACCGGCGTCTCGTTGGACCCGGGCTCCCTGGCCTTCGGCTGATCGACGAAGGCGTAGTAGGCCGCCGTATCGATCGCCAGACCGTCGATCTTCTGGGTCATTTCGGTGGCCTGGGTCTTCAGCATCGACGACGCCGGACCCGGATTCTTGCCGGACGACAGCTCGGTCATCACCCGGTGCTCGGTCATCTCGATGGCCTCGAGCGCGATCTCAAGCTCGGCGAGGCGGGCGCGGAAGACCGGGTCGTTCAGCAGCGGTTGCCCCAGGTCGCCGCCTTCGGTCGCCGCCATGTCCCTCAGCCGGGCAAGTGAAACCTTCATACCGGGGGCGGAGCTGCCGCCCCGCTCGAACTCCAGCAGATACTTGGCCACTGTCCAGCCGTCGTTCTCCTCGCCCAGGCGATTGGCCACCGGAACCCGGACGTTGTCGAAGAAGACCTGGTTGACCTCGTGCTCGCCGGCCAGGGTGATGATCGGTTTCACCTCGATTCCGGGCGTATTCATTTCCAGCAGCAGGAAGGTGATGCCCCTCTGCGGCTTGCCTTCGAAGCTGGTCCGCACCAGGCAGAACATGCGGTTGGCGAAGTGGGCGTGCGTGGTCCAGATCTTCGAGCCGTTGAGGACGTAGTCGTCCCCGTCCCGCTCGGCCTTCATCTGCAGGCTGGCAAGGTCGGAACCGGAGCCGGGCTCGGAGTAGCCCTGGCACCAGTAGTCCTCACCGGCCAGGATGCGCGGCAGGTAGAAGGCCTTCTGTTCAGGCGTTCCGTAGCGCTGGATGCAGGGGCCGACCATCCGCAGCCCCATCGGCGACAACCCCGGCGCCCCGGCGCGGGCGCACTCGGCCTGGAAGATGTAGCGCTGCATCTCGTCCCAGCCGCAGCCGCCGTATTCGACAGGCCAGCTCGGCGCCACCCAGCCCTTGGCGTGCAGGATCTTCTGCCAGGGGATCGAGTACTGCTTCTCGACGAAGACGCTGGTCATCCGGCGGCCCGCGACCTGAAGGTCGGGCGGAAGGTTGTCCGCGAGGAATGCGCGGACCTCGGCCTGGAAGGCCAGATCAGCATCGCTGAGTTCGAGATTCATCGGGGCCTCATCAGGCGGTCGAAACGCGAGCCACGCATTCAGCATGACTGACCCGGCGGCAGGCTAGTATGAACTTGGCGGCGATTGACGGCGGCGGCGTAAGGGCTACCGTCAAGACAAAGGCAAAAGCGGGGAGAACGCCATGCGCACGAGGGGCATCAACCATCTGGCTCTGGTCTGCCGGGACATGCGCGAGACGGTGAAGTTCTACACCGAAGTGCTCGACATGCCGCTGATCAAGACCATCGAGCTGCCCGACGGCGGTCAGCACTTCTTCTTCGACTGCGGCGGCGGCTCGTCGCTGGCCTTCTTCTGGTGGGCGGACGCCCCTCCGGCGGCTCCGGGCATCGCCTCGGTGAAGGCCTTTCCCCAATCGCCGAAGTCGGCCATCGGCTCGATGAACCATGTCGCCTTCGACGTGGAGCCCGAGCAGATCGAGGCTTGCATCACCCGGCTGACGGCCGCCGGCGTGCCGCATCTGCCGGTCGTGGTGAACCACGACGACAGCCCAATGGGCGTCTCGCCGGAGCTGAACGACGGGGTTTTCGTGCGCTCGGTCTACTTCACCGACCCCAACGGCATCATGATGGAATTCGCCGCCTGGACCCGGTCGATGCGGCCGGACGACGTGCGCCACGAGCCCAAGGGCGCGATGGTCGAGGCCTGATCAGACCGCGTCCACGGTCACGCGGCGCATATGCCGCCGCTGGCCGGGATAGTCGTTCAGCGCGAAGTGCCAGACCGAGCGGTTGTCCCAGAAGGCGACCGAACCGGGCTTCCAGCCGAACCGGCAGGTGAAGGCCTCGAACCGGCTGTGCTCGAACAGGTAGTCGAGCAGCGCCTTCGACTCCTTCCGGCTCCAGCCCTCGATCCGCATCGTGAAGGCCGGATTGACGTACAGCGCCTTGCGGCCGGTTTCGGGGTGGACCTTCACCATCGGATGGACGAACTCGCCGACGGCGCCTTCGGCCTCTGCGATCTGCATCGAGCCGCGCTTCTGGGCCGAGGCGCCGGTCGACGCATACTCGCGGCCGGCCGAGTGGACCGCGCTCAGCCCCTCCAGCGTCCTCTGCAGTCCCGGCGACAGGGCGTCAAAGGCGGCCGCCTGGCTGGCGAACAGGGTGTCTCCGCCGAACTCGGGCGTCTGAACGGCGTAGAGGATCGAGCCGATGCTGGGCGCTTCCAGAAAGCTCATGTCCGAATGCCAGCCGCCGCCGAAGTTGATGCGGTCGGACGGCTCCTTGATGATCTCCATCACCTCGGGATGGTCGGCCATACCCTTGACGTAGGGATGGATATTCAGCGGACCGAACCGGCGGCCGAAGGCCAGCTGCTGCTCGGCGGTCAGGTCCTGATCGCGGAAGAAGATCACCTGGTGCTCCACCAGCGCCTGGCGGATCGCAGCGATGGTTTCGTCGGCGAGGGGTCCGGACAGGTCCACCCCGCTGATCTCGGCGCCCAGGGCTCCGGCTACCCGTCTGACCTCGATCCCGGCCATCATCTTCCTCCCGTGAGCATCTTTTCCGCCATGTTGGGCCGGGCGGGCTTCGGCCGCAACGTCAGCCACGCTTCACAGTCCGGAAGCCCACGTGCGACGTGCCCGTATCCGGAGGGCCGGGCTGCCGGGCCGAAGGCCGATAGCGGAGGCAGAAGTTGTCGGCGCAGAGGAAGGATCCGCCCTTGACGATGCGGCTGCGCGCCGGGTCGCCCTCCGGCCGGCCGTCCTGGAGCCAGTCGCTGGTCCATTCCCAGACATTGCCGGTCATGTCCGAGAGGCCATAAGCACTGGGCGCGTAGCAGCCAACCGGCGCCGTGCGGGCCTTGTAGCCGTCGTCGGCGGTATCGACCGCCGGGAAGACGCCCTGCCAGGTATTGGCGCGCGGAGCCTTGGGATCTGGCCGCTCATCGCCCCACTCGTAGCGCTTGCCATCCTGGCCGGCGCGGGCCGCGAACTCCCACTCCGCCTCGGTCGGCAGATCCCTGCCACGCCATCGCGCATAGGCCATCGCGTCCTCGAACGCGACCTGCACCACGGGGTGGCGCTCGCGGCCGGCGAGGTCGCTGCCTGGGCCTTCGGGATGTTTCCAGCTGGCCCCGTCGACCACACGCCACCACAGGGAGGGATCGCCCGAGCCCAGCCCGGCGGCGCCGACAAAGACCAACGAGGAGGGCTTCAGCTGGCTGGCCGGAACGCCGGGATACAACGCCGGATCAGGCCGGCGTTCAGCCAGGGTGACGTAGCCGGTCGCCCGCACGAACGCGGCGAACTGGGCGTTGGTGACCTCGGTCCGGTCGATGGAGAACGGCCCCACGGTCACGGTGCGGGGCGGGCCTTCGTCGTCATGTTCCGGAAGGGCGCCGAGGACGAAGGTTCCGCCCTTCAGCGCGACCTCGCCGCTCGGCGCGGGGCCCGGACAGGCACGTGTCGGCTCGGCAAGCTGCGGCGCCTTCGGTCCGCAGGCGCACAGGCCAAGGGCCAGAAGCAGCACGAGGCGCTTCACGCGGTGTCGCCGACCAGCGCGCTTGAGATGCGACGCATGACCGCGCGCGCCTGGACGACATCGGCGCCCTGGTCGGTGCGCAGACGACGCCAGGTCTCGAAACTCAGCGCCAGATCGAGCGCCTGGACCAGCTCGGCATCACCGTGGATCGCGGCCGGCAGAGCAGCCAGCAGGGTGTCGCGCTGGCCCCTGACCAGCCGGAGCCGACCGTCGCGCAGGGCCGCCGAACGGGAGCGCGCGCTGTCAGCGGCGATCTGCAGCGGCAGGATCATCTCGAACGCTTCCGCGCGCCGGTCGATCAGGACCTTGATGGCTTCACGCCAGTCCGAGGCCTCGATCGGGCCTTCCAGCAGGCCGCCGAGCCGTTCGGTCATCACCGCCTGCATGCCGCGGTAGAGGCCGTCCATGTCCTCGAACAGGCGGAACACGGTGCGCAGGCCGACCCCGGCCCTTGCGGCCACGGCCTCGGCCGGCGGCATGGTCAGGCCTTCCGACACCAGCGCGATCATCGCCTCGACGATCCGCAGGCGGCTGACCTCCGACCGAAGGCGGCGGCCATCGACGACCGGTTCGGCGACCAGCGGGGGTTTCGTCAGGGCGGTCATGGGATCAGGCCTATCATGACCGGGGCATCCTGCAAGCGGTCAGGCCTTGCGACCCGGACGGGCGAACTCCCAGAGCACCGCCAGGGTGAGAACGACGGCGGCGGCGACGATACCCTTCGCCCCGGGGTACCCGGCGCCGACGGACTTCGAGATGAAGGCGATGTAGAGCGCCAGCAGCGCGCGCAGCAGCTCGATCGCCAGCAGCGGCGCGGCGAAGGCGCGGAAGCGGGCGACGACCAGCAGCTCGACCAGCCCGGACGCGATCTGCCCCGCGCCGATCATCGCCAGCAGGAAGATGATCGTGCGTCCGCCCTGGGTCAGATCAAAGTGCGCGATGACGCCCGCGCCGCTGTCCGGCAGAAAGACATGGACCGCTCCGCGGACCAGATTGACCAGACCCAGGACCGTCAGCAGCCCCAGGGTGATCCGCGACGGAGCCCGGGGCGCCTTCATCATGCCCCGGCCTCGGAACACTGGATCAGCAGCTGGCCGGCGAGACCCGCCTTCCGGTGGCGACCGATCTCCTGGACCTCCGGTGATGTGGCGATTTCAAAGAAGGCCGCGCGGCTGGGGTATTCCATGATCGCCACGGCATCCCACAGCTCGCCGACCTCGCCGATCACCAGCGCGTCGACCTTGCTCGAAAAGCGCAGCTTGCCGCCTTTCGCCAGAACCAGCGGCGCCATGACGCGACCGTACCGGTCGTAGGCCTCGCGTCCGGTCATCTCCGGCTCGCCCGGCTCGTCGTACTGGGCCTTGTCGCGAAACTTGAGCAGGTTGACCATCACGATCGGCCTGTCGCCGCCCATGGCGAGCAGGGCCTGCATCTGTTCGCCTTTAGGCAGGACAGCGTTTTCCACGTTCATCAGCGGGTCTCCGAAATGAAGCTGTCGATCAGGGCGGCGATCTCATCGGGCTTGTCCTGCTGCAGGAAGTGGCCGCCGCCCTGGACGACGGTGTGTTTCTGCCCCTTCGCGCCGGGCACCCGCTGCTGGAACGGGACATCTCCGCCCTTCGACACCGGGTCGCTGTCGCTGAAGGCGGTCAGGAAGGGCTTGTCGAAGGCCTCGAGCACCTTCCAGGCCGCCTTGTTCTCGGCGACCGACGGATGCTCCGGCGTCACCGGCACGAAGGTCGGGAAGATCCGCGCGGCGGCCTTGTAGCTCTCGTCGGGATAGGGCGCGTCGAAGGCCGCGATCTCCTCGGGGCTGAGCTCGCGAACGGTGCCCATATTGACGATCATGCCGGCCGGGAAGACCGGGATGGTCTGGCTCATCGTCAGCCAGGTCTGGAAGGCGTCGCTCATGCCTGTTCCGGTCGGCAGGCCGGTGTTGGCCACGATCACCCGGGCGAAACGCTCGGGAAAGGCGGCGACCAGGCGCAGGCCGATCAGGCCGCCCCAGTCCTGGCAGAACAGGGTGATGTCCTTCAGGTCCAGCGCCTGCAACCAGGCGCTCATCCAGGCCACATGCTTCTCGTAGCTGTAGTCGGTGGTTTCGGCGGGCTTGTCCGAGCGGCCAAAGCCGACGAGGTCCGGCGCGACGACCCTGTGCCGGCCCTTCAGCGGCGCGATGATGCCCCGGTACAGGTAGGACCAGGCCGGCTCGCCATGCAACAGCAGCACCGGGGCGGCGTCGCGCGGACCCTCGTCCACGTAAGCGATGCGAAGGTCGACGCCCTCTCCGCCGGGAACGGTCACGTAGTGCGGGGCGAACGGGAAGTCTGGGAGTCCGTCGAAACGGTCGTCGGGCGTGCGAAGCACCTTCACAGGGGCATCCTCCAGGCGTGATGCGCGGGCTTGACCCACGCGGAAACTAATGACACAAATAATGCCAATATAATTTCGGCAATCAAGCGGGAAACGGTGAGGGGCATGAAACGCATCCTGGCGGTATTGATCGTCCTGGCGCTTCTGGTCGGCGGCGGGCTTTACGCATTTCGCGGCAAGCTGGCGGTGAAGCTCGTCGAGCGCCGCGTGGCCGAGGGCATGGCCAGCGACCTGACCAGCCGGCTGCCCGACGGCCTGCACGTCGTCATCTGCGGATCGGGCGGGCCCTTTCCCGACGGTGATCGCGGGGCGCCCTGCACCGCGGTGATCGCCGGCAAGCGGCTGTTCATCGTCGACACCGGCGAGGCGGCCGCCCGGACGCTCGGGCGGCTCGGCGTCGGCGGCGACTCGACGGTCCTGCTCACCCACTTCCACTCCGACCACATCGACGGCCTGGGCAATGTCGCGCTGATGCGCTGGGGCGGGTCGAACCTGACCACGCCGCTGTCGCTCTACGGCGCGCCGGGCGTGGAACGGATCGCGGCGGGCTTCAACGAGGCCTACGCCTTCGACAGCAGCTACCGCACCGCCCACCACGGCGCGGACGTCATGCCGCCGTCCGGAGCGGGCATCACGCCCCGCCCGATCATCATCCCGGCCGGCGCCGACTCGGTCGTCGTGCTTGAGGAGGACGGCGTGAAGATCACCGCCTTCCGGGTCGATCACGGCCCGGTCGAGCCCGCCCTCGGCTACCGCTTCGACTACAAGGGACGCAGCGTGGTGATCAGCGGCGATACATCCGTCTCGCCCGTCGTCGCGGCCCAGGCAAAGGGCGTCGATCTGCTGGTTCACGAGGCGCTGTCGCCCGAGCTCGTCAAGCTGCTGCAGGACGGCGCGATCCGGGCCGGTCGGCCCAAGCGCGCCAAGATCATGGCCGACATTCCCAACTATCACACCAGCCCGCTGGAGGCGGCGAAGATTGCGCAGTCGTCGGGGGCCAAGGCGCTTCTGCTCACCCACATCGTGCCGCCGCTGCCGTTGCGGGCGCTGGAGGGGCCGTTCCTCGGCAAGGCGCGCGACGCCTACGACGGGCCGCTGTGGATCGCCCGGGACGGCGACCTGCTCTCCATGCCGGCCGGGGGAACGACCCTTTCGCGCAAACATCTGCGCTGAATCGTCAGGAGCCCGAGGCGCGCAGGTGGTGCAGGGCGATGCCCGACGTCGTCGCCACGTTCAGGGAGTCGAAGCCGCCGGCCATGGGGATCGACACGGTCCGGCAGCGGGCGAGGACATCCGCCGGCAGACCCGGCCCCTCGGCCCCGAGCAGCAGGGCGGCGCGGGTCGGCGGCGCGAAGCGGTGCAATTCCGTCTCACCGGCCGGGCTGAGGGCCACCGGCTCCAACCCGTGGCGCAGCAGCGTTTCGATCATGTCCCCCTCGACCGTCGCGAACGGGACGGTCAGCACGCCGCCGACCGAGACGCGAATGGCCTTGCGGTAGAGCGGGTCGCAACAGGTCGCATCCAGCAGGACCGCGTCGACGCCGAAGGCGGCGGCGTTGCGGAACAGCCCGCCCATGTTGTCGTGGTTGCCGATCCCGGACAGGGCCAGCACCAGCGCCCGCGCGCCCAGCCCGGCCAGAAGTTCATCGGCTGACAGCCCCGGCGCGCGCTCGGCCACCGCCAGGATGCCGCGGTGCAGCTCGAAACCGGCGATGGCGTCCAGCACGGGCTGCTGCGCCAGATAGACCGGGAGGTCCTCGGGCATCGCCTGCAGGATCAGCTCCAGCTTCGCCCGCCGCTTGGGGGCGATGAGCACCGACAGCGGTCGGTGACGGCGCTGGGCGGCCAGCATCCGAAGCACCGTCTCGCCCTCGGCGACGAAAAGGCCCCGGCGCCCGACGAGGTCCCGCTCGCGAATATCGCGGTAGGCCTCGATCCGGGGATCGGCGGGGTCGTCGATGGCGATGAAGGTCGGCACGCCCCCAGCGATAACGGGCGGCGCGGGCCCCGGCTAGGGTAGCAGGTCGATCGTCAGGCGAACGCCGAACACCACGCGCGGCTCGGCGGCCCGGTCGCCGCCGGCGTCAAACACCACCTGCAGGTCCGGCTGGATCGTCACACGATCGGTCAGCCTGTCGGCGTAGGTGATCTCGATGCCCGACTCCGCATCGGCGGGGTCCACCCCGCCGGCCGCGATCAGGTCCTGCCCGCGTGAGGACAGAAGCCCCTGCTGCAGACCGACCGACAGGGCGCTGTCGGGGCGGCCCGCGAAGACCCGCTCCACCAGAACGCCGGCCTGCCAGCCCCCGCTGAACGGGCTGGTGCGACGGTCGGACACGCCCAGTCGGACAAACCCGGTGACCTTCCGCCCGTCGTCGTCTCCGAGCATGACGCGCTCGGCAAGCAGATAGGCGCCCTGCGCGGTGCGCTGCACCGGATCACCGCCAGGGGTCAGATCGCGAAGGTCGTCCTGTTCGTGGCTGTAGCGCCAGAAGCCCAGCGCCAGCGAACCGGCTCCACTCCGGCGTCCAGCCTCGGCGATGACGAGGGCGCCGTCCTCGAAGTCGGTATCGACCCCGTCCGGATCGCCCGGCACGCTCGCCCGGGCGTTCAGGGCCGCGGCCCGGACATAGCCGGCCTCGCCGGTGAGGTTGACGCGAAGCGCCAGGGCCGTGGACGGGAAGATCGACGGACCATTGACCCCGGTAGACGCCAGCTCCGAGCCGATTCCGAAAGGCGGCGCGATCAGCAGGCCGGCGGATTCCGTCGCATAGAACTCACTGTTCAGATCATAGAGGCCTGCCAGAATGGACAGGTGCTCGCCCACGGGCGCGTCGACCCACAGCTCGTAGAGCCGCACGGCCTGCCGGCCGACCTCGATGTTGTCGACACCCTGCAGCGTGCCGGCGAAATCGTTCGGCGCCCCGCCCTGGTTGGAAAGCAGGTAGCCGTGAAGCGTGGCGCCCCGCCAGCCCATCGCCCTGCCCAGATCCAGGTCGGCCACGACATCGAGGTTGTCGAGCAGGACAGCGCGGCGCGGGCCGTCGCCGGCGACCGGGCCGATCAGGTCAGCGGTGTAGGTCGCTTCGAGCGTCCAGGCCGACTCCTCCGCCTGCGCGGAAGCGACATTGATCGAAGCCGAGAGCATCAGCGCGGTGAGGCCACACCGCCATCCCAAGTCGAGCATCTGCCGCCCCCTCGATCCGGTCGCGACACTTTATTGGGAACGGCTAACGAGCCGTTAACTGCGAGAAGGCCGCACCCCGCACAGGCCGGGACAAGATGTCGCAAGTTCAGTACGCCCATCCGAGATGCTTACCCGACTGGGGTAGACTGCAAATCTCGAGAATAATAGAATCCCATTCTCAGGGCCGATGATTGTCGACCGTCATCGGAGCGTTGACTGACCCGCGCCTCGAATGGCCCTCCCGCCCATGGTTAATTATAGAGCAACCTTCTCTGAATACTCACGGTTATTCGTGATTGTTTGGCGGAGGTCGAACGTGCGTTTCTCATCCATAAGCACACGCGTCATGGCCGCAGGTCTCGCCGTCTTGGCCCTGGTCGGCGCCATGGCCGGCGCGGGAATCTGGTCAGCGTTCCGATTGAGCGGAGACCTCGACGAAGCCACCCGCTCGGCTGCGGTTCTGCGCAATCACATGCACAGCGACATGATGCACGATGCGCTGCGCGCGGACGTGCTCATGGCCTTGCGGGCGACCGACCCCGCCAAGGGAGTGGCCTTCCAGGAGGTCAAGGCGGATCTGGCCGAGCACGCCAAATCCTTCCGCGACGACATCGCCACCAACAAGTTGCTCGCCACCGACCCGAAGGCCAAGGCGGCGCTCGAAGCGGTCGAAGGCCCACTCGCCAGCTACATCGCCGCGGCCGAGTCGGTCGTCGCCCTGGCCGAGACCGACGCAGCGGCCGCCGAGGCCGCCACGCCGGCGTTCATGGAACAGTT
This sequence comes from Caulobacter sp., assembly GCA_040383665.1. Taxonomy (GTDB): domain Bacteria; phylum Pseudomonadota; class Alphaproteobacteria; order Caulobacterales; family Caulobacteraceae; genus Caulobacter. The sequence continues at coordinate 30,698 of JBEIDC010000006.1, read as the reverse complement.
CAAGGTGCTGGAAGGCGCCATGGAGACCGCGTCCGAGACGATCACGTCCGCCGCGGCCGCGGAAGCGGAAGGCGCGACGCGCGAAGCGCTGGTCGTAAAAGGCCTGATGTTCGCCATGCTGGCGCTGGGCGTTGTTTTCGCTGTTGTCCTCATCGTGACCGCCCGGCGCACGCTGGTGGAGCCGATCCTCGATGTCACCCGGGCCCTCGACCGCCTCGCCAAGGGCGATCTTTCCGTCGAGCCGCCGCACACCGGTCGAAAGGACGAGATCGGGCTTATGGCCCGCGCACTGTTCGCCTTCCGTCAAGCGGTAGCGGACCGCGAATCCGAGCTGGCGGCCACCGACGAACGCGCCAGGCTCGAGGAAGAGCGCAGGGCGATGGAGCTGCGGCGCGCGAAGGCCGAGGCGGCGCAGAGCGCTGTGGTCGAGGCGCTGGGCCTTGGCCTGTCACGACTGTCGGACGGCGACCTGACCTTCAGGCTGCGCGAGGCGCTGGCGCCGGAGTACGAGCGGCTGCGCAGCAACTTCAACAGCGCCCTTGATCAGCTCGAACAGACCATGCTGACGGTGCAGCAGGCGGCGAGCGGAATTCACACCGGCACCCAGGAGATCTCGCACGCGTCCGACGACCTGTCGCGCCGCACCGAGCATCAGGCCGCCAGCCTGGAAGAGACCGCCGCGGCCCTCGACGAAGTGACCGCCACGGTCCGCAAGGCCACCCAGGGCGCCGTCGACGCGCGCCAGGCGGCGGAGGACGCATCCGGCGAGGCTGAACGCAGCGGCGCCATCGTCACAGAGACCAACGCGGCCATGGGGGCGATCGAGCGGTCGTCGACCGAGATCAGCCAGATCATCGGCGTGATCGACGAGATCGCCTTCCAGACCAACCTGCTGGCCCTCAACGCCGGCGTCGAGGCGGCGCGGGCGGGCGAAGCGGGTCGCGGCTTCGCCGTCGTCGCCTCCGAGGTCAGGGCGCTGGCCCAGCGTTCCGCCGAGGCCGCCAAGGAGATCAAGGGCCTGATCGGCGCCTCGTCCGAACATGTGAAGCGCGGCGTGGTCCTGGTCGGCCAGACGGGCGACACCCTGCAGCGGATCTTCGAGCGGGTAGCCGGCGTCAACACGCTGGTGGGCGAGATCGCCGCCTCGGCGCGAGAGCAGTCCACGGCCCTCGTCGAGGTCAACACCGCCATCAACCAGATGGATCAGGTGACGCAGCAAAACGCGGCCATGGTCGAAGAGACCACCGCCGCGAGCCACGCTCTCGCCCAGCAGGCGGATGGCCTCCGGGCCCTTATCGCCCGTTTCCGTCTCGGTGATGGGCAGGCTCAACGCCGCGAAGCCGCATAGACACGGTTCATCGGACAGACGGTTCGGTCTGACCGCACCCTGCTCAGGACTCGGCCGGCGTCTCTCCGGCGAGGCGCTTGTTCATGTCTTCCAGGGAGGCCAGCATGCCTTCCTGTGACGCCACCGAATCGGTGTCCTCGAGCAGGCGGCCGATGGCGTTGCCATACAGAGCGCCCAGCTCGGGCCGCCAGCGGTCGCCCATCAGGTCGACGGCATGGGCGAACAACCCGCCGCAGCGCGACAGCCGCATCATCCCCGCGGCGCCGCCAACGCCCAGAATGCCGTTGGCCAGCCAGCTCAGCCGGGCCTTGTCCGGGTCCTGCTGCTCGCTGAGCCGCATGATCTCGGCGACCCAGTCCTTGACCGACTTGCGCATGTCGTCGCCGGCATTGAGGATCACCTGCCCCCCGCGGTCGGCCGCGGTGTCGACGCTGAGGCCGAAGCGGACGTCGACGGAGTCGGCGAGCCTGTTGGCCGGCTGGAAGAAGCGTGCAGCGCTGGTCACAGTTTCACCCTCGTCGGCTTCATGAGCAAATCGATTTCGTTCTGGGACATGTTCGGTTCGACCGCCGCCCCGATCTTGAAGTTCAGGTCGTCATGGCGACGCCCCTTCGTGCCGATCGGCGGGCCGAAGGCCTTGAAGCGGCGGTCCGGGCCGCAGTAGCCCTCCGCCTCGACAAACATCCGCTTGTCGCGCCCAAGCCAGATGATCCGCTGCAGCAGGACCGGCGGCGTGATCGGCTTGGCCAGCACGAAGTTCGCGCCGCTGTCCCGCGCCTTGTGCACCTGGTCGAGCCGCGTGCCGCTGGTCACCACCAGGACCGAGGTGGCGCGGTTGAACTCCGGACCCTCGCGGCGCAGCCAGCGAATGAATTCGAACCCCGCGCCGTTGGCGAGCGCGGCCTCGACCAGCACCAGGTCGAACTCGGCGCCGCCGGCCGACGCCTTGGCGTCGCGCAGGCTTCCGACCTTCGTCTGGCGGCGCAGGTCGAAGCTGGTCAGCACGTTGGAGAGCAGGTTCAGGTGAACCTGGTTGTCGTCGAACAGCAAGGCCCTGGCCCGGGACAGATCGACCTTGGCGCTGGCCGCGACTGGACTCTGCGAAGCGTTCATCTGGGCCTCAGAAGAGGTCGAAATCTCCGGACTCGAACACATCGACCGGGGCCTCCTGGTCCGCGGCGTGCGCGGTCAGACGGTCGGCCATGTCCTGCAGCGGAATGGCCCCCAGGGCGGCGGTCAGGTCCACGGCTGGATCGAAGGCTACTGTCGCCACGATGTGGCGGATGAAGTGAGTCAGCGCGCCCAGGCGCTGGGACATCATGTCGAGGGTCTGCAGCTCCCGCACCAGGACCCCGTCGAGATGGGCGGCGTGCTCGGGAACGTGACAGATGTCCTGAACCCGAAGCAGATGCGCCTGGAGCAGGGCAAGCTCGTGGGCGACGCCCCCCAGTGTACTGTTGAGGCCGTGCGGCGCTGCCGGCGCGCTACGGGCGACGGCTGACATCAGAACAGCTCCAGGTCGCCGGTGTTGTCGGCCGGCGGCGGAACCGCCAGCTTGCGTTCGCGGACAAACACCGACGGATCGGCGTCGTTCAGAAGGCGCTGCATGGCCTGACCGGTTGTGGGACGATAGCGGATGCGGCGGGCGCTGGTGCCGCCGGTGTCGCCGCCGATCACGGCGATGCCTTCGGCCTGGAGGAAACGCTTGGCGAACGCCGCGTTCTCCGCGCCGATGTTGCGTAGACGATCAAACATGCTGGCGCCGCCGAACAGCTTGGCCTCCAGCCGGTCGCGACGGGCGCCCGCCCGCAACAGACTGTTGATCAGGATTTCCATGGCGTTGACGCCGTAGCGCTTGGCCTCTTCGCTATCGCCGCTGCCGTCACCGTCAGGGAGAAGGAAATGGTTCATGCCGCCGAGACCCCGCTCGGGATCCCGGATGCAGGCGGCGATACAGGAGCCGAGCACGGTGCTCATCACCACGTCCGGAGAATCCGACACATGGTGCTCACCCTGCCCGACATGCAGCGTCCGCTCGCCCGTTCCGTCCAAACCAATGCTCATGTCAGTGCGCCGAACACGCCTTCGATCTTGTCCTTCAGCACTTGAACCGTAAAAGGTTTCACCAAGTAGTTATTGACGCCGAACTGAACGGCCCGCTGCACCAGGTCGGAGTCGGCGCGGCCGGTCAGCATGATGAAGGCGATGCTCTTGAAGGGCGGGTGCGCGCGCACGGCGCGCAGCAGGCCCAGGCCGTCCAGCTTGGGCATGTTGTAGTCGGAAATCACCAGATGGGTCGGCTGGGTCAGCAGCATGCGCAGGGCCGCCTCGCCATCGGGCGCCTCGCGGATTTCCTTGAAGCCGAGCTGCTGCAGGCCGGAGCGAACCAGCGTCCGGATTGTCATCTGGTCGTCGACGACGAGGACTGAAATGGCGGAAGCGGCGGGCATCTCGTCTATCCCTCGGTAGACACGGCACAGGCGCTCAGCAGGTGAGCCCCGATGCGCGTGATGGGGTACTGGCGCTCCACAGCGCCGATTTCGAAGGCCGCGCGCGGCATGCCGTAGACAACGCAGCTGGCCTCGTCCTGACCGAGGGTTCGGCCGCCGGCTTCCCGCATGGCCAGGAGGCCCTTGGCGCCGTCACGGCCCATGCCGGTCAGGATCGCGCCGGCGCACTTGCTGCCGACCGCCTTGACCACCGATTCGAACAGAACATCGACGGACGGCGAATGGCCGTTGACCGTCGGCCCCTCGCGGAGTCGGCAGCGAAGCTGGGGTCCGGTGCGCTCGACGGCGAGATGGCGGTCCCCGCCCGGCGCCAGGAAGACGCGGCCGGCCTCCAGCAGATCGCCGTCTTCCGCCTCGGTCACCGTGGCGGCGGAGCAGTTGTCGAGGCGCTTGGCGAAGCTCTTGGTGAAGGTGGCCGGCATGTGCTGGGTGATTACCGTCGGCGGGCAGTTGGCCGGAAACCCTGAGATGACCTGGATCAGGGCCTCGACTCCGCCCGTCGACGACCCGATCGCGGCGATGGCGCCGTTGTGCCGATAGACGCTCTGGCTCGCCGCGCCGGGCCGCGGCGCGTCGCCCAGGGGCCGCAGGCGTGACCGGGCGGCGGCCTTGACCTTCTCGGCCAGGCTTCCGAAAGCTTCATTGGCGTTGACGCCTGGCCCCGGCTTGCCGACGCAATCGACGGCGCCCAGCGCAAGGGCCTCGATCGTCGTGTCGGCGCCCGCCTGGGTCAGGGTCGAGATCATGATCACCGGCGTCGGCCGCAGGCGCATGATCCGCTCGAGGAACTCGATGCCGTTCATGTTCGGCATCTCGACGTCCAGGGTCACCACGTCGGGGTTCAGCCGCTTGATCGCCTCGCGGGCCTCCAACGGATCGCCGGCCGACCCGACCACCTCGATCTCGGGGTCGCGGCGCAGCACCGCGGCGATGACGCCGCGCATAGTGGCGGAATCGTCGACGATGAGGACGCGCACGCTCACAGCTGTCCCCCCACCTTGTAGACGGTCAGCCCGTCGCTGGTCAGCCGGCCGCCATCGCCGGTCACGCGCTCGGAGTGACCGATATAGAGACGGGCGCCGGGGTTCATCACGTCGATGAACTTGCGCCAGACCTGTTCCTGGGTGGCGTCGTCGAAATAGATCACGACGTTGCGGCAGAAGATGACGTCAAACCGGCCCTTCATCGGCCAGGGCTTGATCAGGTTCAGCTCGCGGAAGGTGATCAGTTCCCGTGTCTCGTCCGACATCCGCCACATGTCGTCGCCGGCGTCCGGCGCCTTGCGCAGATGCTTGCGATCGCCGGCCGGCACGGCCTCGAAGGCTTCACGGTTGTAGACGCCCTCCCGCGCGGTCTGGACGACGTTGGGGTCGATGTCGGTGGCCAGGATCCTGACGTCATAGCGGGCGGCGTCGGGCAGTCCGGCCAGCACGCTCAGGGCCATCGAGTAGGGCTCCTGGCCCGTCGAACAGGCCGCCGACCACAGACGCACGCGCCCTCCGGCGCGGGCGCGCGCGGCCAGAATCGGCATCAGGGTGTCGCGGAGATGGTCGAAGTGATGCGGCTCGCGGAAGAAGCGGGTGACGTTGGTGGTCAGGGCCGCCAGCATCGCCTGGCGTTCATCGACCCCCTGCTGCCCCTGGATGAGCGCGCAGTAGTCCCGGAAGCTGGACATGCCCAGCAGGCGCAGCCGTTTGGCCAGCCGCGAGTAGACCAGCGTCGCCTTGGTGTCGGGCAGGTAGATGCCCGCGTCGCCGTGAAGCACCGCGGCGATCGTGCGGAAGTCCTCGGTCGTGAACGCGAACTCACGGCCGGCGTCCCTGGGAGCTGTGTTGGCGAGTTCTGCGCCGGACATCGGGTTCAGGCCGCCTCCGCCTGATGCGTGTCCAGAACCAGGCCCAGATCAATCAGGCTGATCATCCGGCCTTCGAGAGCGATCAGGCCCTTCACGAAGTTCTGCATCTGGTCGCCGGCAAGGTCCGGGGTCTTCTGGACCACGTGGTCGGCCGTCGAAAGGATGTCGCAGACCGCATCGACCAGCAGGCCGACAATGCGGCTGCCGATCTGGACCACAATGATGACGTGGCGCGCCGTCTCGACCGCCGTGCCCAGGCCCAGCCGGTCGGCGAGGTCGATGACGGGAAGGACCGCGCCGCGAAGATTGATCACGCCGCGCACGAAACGCGGCGAATGCGGCACCGGCGTCGCCGGAGTCCAGCCGCGGATCTCGCGCACGGCCATGATGTCCACGCAGAACTCCTGCTCGCCGATGCGGAAGGAGATCAGTTCGCTGCCGTCGCGGCCGTCGAGGGAAAGCTCGGTCATGGTCGTCATCCAGTCATGGCCAGGGTGTCGGCGCGGGGCGGCGCCTTGCGATGGGCCGTCACCAGCCCGTCGATATCCAGGATCAGGGCGACGCGGCCGTCGCCCAGGATGGTGGCGGCGGCGACGCCGTCGGTCGGCTTGTAGTTGGTCTCGAGGCTCTTGATCACGACCTGGCGCTGGCCCTGGATGTGATCGACCATGAGGGCGACCTGGCCCGCCACGTCGCTTTCGACCAGCAGGGCGACGCCCTCGGTCGGATCGAATTTCGACTTGCCGAAGCCCAGCGCGGCGCCGGTGTCGATCAGCGGCACGAAGGCGTCGCGGAACTTCAGCACGAAGTTGCTCGGGCCCAGCGGACGGACGTCGCCGGCGCGCGGCTTGAGGCTCTCGATGATGGTCGTCAGCGGCGCGACAAGGGTCTGGTCGCCGACGGTCACCACCATGCCGTCCAGCACCGCCAGGGTCAGCGGCAGGCTCAGCGAGAAGCGCGAGCCCTGTCCGGGCGTCGAGATGATGGTGATGCGTCCGCCCAGGGCCTGGACAGACCGCTTGACGACATCCATGCCCACGCCGCGGCCGGAGATGTCGGACACGGTCGCTGCGGTGGAGAAGCCCGGCGCGAAGATCAGGTTGTCGATTTCCTCGTCGGTCATCTGCGCATCGGCGGAGATCAGGCCCTTCTCGATGGCCTTGGCCTTGACGCGGGCGCGGTCGACGCCGCGGCCGTCGTCGGAAACCTCGATGACGATCCGTCCGCTGCGGTGCGCGGCCGTGAGGCGAACCGTGCCCTCGGCCGGCTTGCCGGCGGCCTCGCGCTCGGCCGGGGTCTCCAGGCCGTGGTCGATGGCATTGCGGATCATGTGGGTGATCGGATCGGAGAGCTTCTCGACCACGGTCTTGTCGACCTCGGTCCCCTCGCCTTCGGTCACCAGACGGACGCGCTTGTGGGTCGCCTCGCCGACTTCGCGGACCAGGCGCGGCATGCGCTGGAACACCGACTTCACCGGCTGGGCGCGGATCGCCATGACGCTGTCCTGGATATTCCGGGTCAGCAGCTCCAGATCGGTGATCGCCAGGTTCACGTCCGTGGCCTTGCCGGCCCCGCTTTCCATGACCCGCTGGGCCAGCATGGCCTGGTTGATGACCAGCTCGCCGACCAGGTTGATCAGGCGGTCGACGCGGTCGAGATCCACCCGGATGGTCTGGGGCGGCGGCGGCGCGGCCGGGGCGTTGGCGGCCGGGGCCGGCGCGGGCGCGGACGGCGCAGACTGCGTGAGTTCATCCACGTGCGGCGCAAGGTCCATCAGATTGAAGGGCTTGTCCTGCGACGGCGCGGGGGCGACCGGTGCGGGCGCCGGGGGGGCGGGCGCGGCGGCGGCCGGGGATTCCACGACCTCCTGCAGGAGCGAGGACAGCAGGTCGGCGGGCTCTTCGGCCGAAGGCTGCGGCTCAACCGCGCCGGCCAGCAGGGCGGAGATGTCGAGCTCGGCGGTCTCGCCGCCCTCGCGCACGATCTCCAGGTCGCAGTCGTCGTCGACGAATGCGAAGGCGTCGCGGATGTCTTCCTCGGCGACGCTGGCGGGCAGCCGGACGGTCCAGCCCAGATAGGCGCCGGCGGGATCCATATCTTCGAGGGTCGGCAGAGCCTCGTCGTTGACGGAGATCACCGCTTCGCCCAGGCCGCTCAGCTCACGCAGCACCAGCGCCGAGTCATTGGCCTTGGCGTAGAGAGAGGCATGCGGGGCGAAATTGACGATCCAGCCGCCCTCGCCGTCGTTGGCGACCGGATCAGCCGGCGCGGCGGCCACGCCGGCGAGCAGGGCGGAGATGTCGAAGTCGGCCGCCGGCTCCGCCGACGGCAGGTCCAGCGAGATCATCTGCGGCTTGAAATCGAGGCCCTCGATCTCGTCCGGCGCCGGCTCATAGGCGGCTGCGGAAGATCCGCCGAGGGTATGGGACATGATCGCCGCGGCGATCTGTTCGGAGCGCGCCTCGTCGACGCCGCCGCCGTCGCGGGCGGCGCTGACGTGGTCGGCCAGCATGTCGGCGGCGCGCAGCAGGGTGGCCACGACCGACTCGGTCGCCTCGACCTGTGACGACCTGATCTGATCGAGCAGGGTCTCGAAAACGTGGCTGAAGCGCACGAGCGGATCGAGGCCGAAGGCTCCGCCCCCGCCCTTGACCGAGTGCACCGCACGGAACACCGAGTTGATCGTCTCGGAGTCGGCGGAGCCCTGCTCCATGGCCATCAGGCCTTCCTCGAGTTGCGCGAGAAGCTCGTCGCACTCGATGAAGAAGGTCGTCCGGATGGCGTCCATCGGATCCATGGTGGAACTACCCCTTCAGGCCTTAGGCCGCGACCCTGCGGATGGCTTCGATCAGCTTGACCGGATCGAACGGCTTGACGATCCAGCCCGTCGCACCGGCGGCGCGGGCGCGGGCCTTCTTTTCCGGCTCGCTCTCGGTGGTCAGCACCAGGATCGGCGTCGTTCGGGACGCGCCCTCGGCGCGCACCGCCTCGATGAAGCCGAAGCCGTCGAGTCTGGGCATGTTGATGTCTGTGACGATCACATCGGGGCGCTCTGTCTGCAGAACTTCCAGACCATGCACGCCGTCCTCGGCGGTGATGACCTGATAGCCGGCCTGGCGCAGGGTGTGACCGAGCATCTCACGGATGGTTCGGGAATCGTCGACAGCAAGGATCGTCAGGCTCACGGGAGGCAGTCCTCTTGCGTGCGGGTCCAGTCAGCGGCGCCCATGAGCGCCAGACCGTTCTCGAATGCGGGTGAAGCGTTGGTAAACGCGAACGGCTGGCCGTCCGCCTCCCAGGTCAGCCGGGCCGAAGCCAGCACCTGGAAGCACGGGCCGCTGAGGCGCTCGACATCGGATGCGTCGATGGCCAGCGGCGAACCGCGCAGGGTCAGCAGGGTGTCGCGAAGCGGTCCCGCCTGGTTGAGGCTCAGGTTCGACCCGAGCTTCAGTGGTTCAGTTTCAGAGATCACTCGCCACCCCTTCCTTCTGGAACTTTCGCCCGGCCAAAGGCGCGGAGCATCGAGCCGTTGCGACCGGCCTGGACCCGGCTTTGCGGACGTTCGAGTTCAGACGAACCAAGTTTTCGGTATCCCGCCTGGCCGGATGCATGGCTGTGGTCGATGACTCGGCCACGGCGACATTGTGCTGTGTGACTTGATCCATCTGGTTAACGGCGGCGTTTACCGCGTTCAGAGGAATGGATCGCCCGAACCCGGAGCCCGAGCCCCTCGGCGCCGGTCGCCCACAGTCGCTGACGGGATCGAAGCGCCGACGAACTGGCGAGATATCTTCTCTCGTAATTTCAATATCTTGGCCCGGACGTTGAGGTCCGAAGCCAACCGGGACGCGGGTTATCCAGGCAGGGTCGCCGAAGCTTCGGGTCGCGGGGCGTGCGACGCCGGCCAGGGTCATCAGGTCTGTTCCGGAGCCGTCGGGCGACGCCGCCCTGCGCGCCGCGTTAAGGCGCGGCCGATGGGCGGGCGACGGTATCATCGCCGGATGCATCACGGACGGCAGGCGTCGCGCCGGCCCTGTGTGAACCTCCAACGAGTCTGAAAACCGCATGCCCCGACGCCTGCGCAATGAACCGCAAGGTCATCGCTCGCAAGGCTAGGGAAAGATTCGGTTAAGCGACCGGCGGCGGGCCTGCGATGTTCGAAGGCGCCGAACCGCCGGGCGCCTGAGAGGCCTGGGACAGGAACTCAGACGGGGCCGTCGCCGGCTACGACCAGCAAGGCTTTGCAGGGGCCGTCGGCGTCCCTGACCAGAGCATAGCCCGCGCGCGCGTCGAAATAGACGCCCTCCCCCGCGACGAGATTTAGCGGGGAGTATAGCTCTGAATGAAGCGCCAGGGCGCCCTCGAGTACGCTCAGCCAGGCTTCCCCGTCACTGTATCGAAAGCCGCCCTGGGCCTCGACGGAGCGGGAGTCGACCTGGCAGTAGACGGGCGTGAAGGGCTTGCGGATCAGGTCTGCGGCCGCGACCCGGCCGGGACCCCATGGAAGGTCTGTCGCCTCGCCTTCACCCGCCCGAACCACCGCCCGTCGGCCCAGGGCTGTCGGCGGGGACGGGAATCGCGTCGGCGCGCCCAGCATCCCGTCCGCCTCGGCGCCGATCAGACGGGCCATGTCGATTTCCAGACCCTTGCAGATGCGCAGCAGATTCTCATAGCTGAGCGAGGTCTGGCCCAGCTCCACCTTCGACAGTGTCGACAGCGGCACGCCGGACCGTTCGCTGAGCTGAGCCAGGGTCCAGCCGCCCGCGAGCCGAAGCTTGCGGATGGCCACACCCGCCTTTGCCGAGAGACGCGAACTCATAGTGCCTACTCATGATGGACCACGCCGGAGCGGTCACAGAACATGAGTCGCCGACCGCCAGAACGGCCCGGGGCACCCGATTTGGGGTCACTGTCGCGGGGCCAGAGCCTGTTCGAAGAACACCGCCGCGCGGGCGCGGGTGTCGGCCGTCGCCTGGGCGTTGGCCTCGACGCCCTGCGTCTTGCGGCCCGGTTCGTCGAACCCGTGCCCGACTTCCGGGTAGAGAGTCAGGTCGATGTCGCCTTTCGCCTTGCGGCTGCGGTCGACCAGCGCCTTGCAGACCTCCGGCGACGCCCCCTTGTCGGCGGCGCCCATGAACACCCGGACCGGCGCGTAGGGCTTGTAGCCCTTCTTGTCGAAGCGCTTCTTCAGCACGCACCCGGGATAGAGGGCGATAGCCGCCCGGAAGCCGATCCGGCGCATGTCGCCCGGCTTGTCATCGGCCATCGTCGCCAGGCTGGCGCTGCCGCCGTTGGAAAAGCCCATCAGACCGACCCGGTCGCCGTCGACCGTGGGCAGGGTCCGCAGATACTGCAGCGCGCCGTAGGCATCGAGCGGGCGAGCGTCCACGTCGTCGACGCTGTCCGGACGGTCCTTGACCGGCGTATCGCCAAAGCCCTGCGGAAACCCCCGCGCGCCGTAGCTGTCGACCAGCAGCACATGGTAGCCCCGCGAGGCCCAGTACTGGCCCCAGAACTTGAAGCGCGGCGTCAGGGTCGAGGCCCGGTAGTCCCCATCGGCTTTGCTGGAATAGACCCCGTCCCGGCTGTGCATCAGCACCACGGCCGGCGCCTTGCCGGCCACGCCGACCGGCTTGAACAGATAGCCCGTCAGCATCGGGTTGCCGTCGGCGAGGCTGCGGACCAGGACCTGCTCGACCGGCGCGCGGCCGACCGGCGCGGCGGGCGCGTCCTCGTCCTGCGCACGGGCCGGCGGGAGCGCCAGAGTCAGGCTGGCGGCGATGGCGATAGCGGCGATGCGTATCATGGCGCTCTCTCTAGAAACCCTGGCTTCTCTTCCAGGCTTCGTAGCGGTTTCTGGTTTCGTCGTTCGCGGGATAGAGCCCCGGCAGCGGCACGCCGCGCTCGACTTCCGATACGATCCAGCCCTCGAGGCGTTCCTGCTCGACGCCTTCGGCCGCCACCTGCTCGACGATGTCGGCCGGGATGACGACCGCGCCGTCCTGGTCGGCGACGATGATGTCATCGGGGAAGATGGCCACCCCGCCGCAGGATACCGGCTCCTGCCAGCCGACGAAGGTCAGGCCGGCGACCGACGGCGGCGCCGCGACGCCGGCGCACCAGACCGGCAGGCCGGTGGCCTTCACGCCGACAGCGTCGCGCACGACGCCGTCGGTCACCATGGCGGCCACGCCACGCTTGACCATCCGGGCGCAGAGGATGTCGCCGAACACGCCGGCGTCCGTGCAGCCGAGGCCGTCGATGACCGCCACGACGCCCGGCGGCATGTCTTCGATGGCCGCCCGGGTAGAGCGGGGCGAGGCCCAGCTGGCCGGGGTCGCCAGGTCCTCGCGGGCCGGCACGAAGCGCAGGGTGAAGGCCGGTCCCGCGACCCGCCCTTTGGCCGAGGCATAGGGCAGCGCGCCGCGCAGCCAGACGTTCCTCAGGCCCTTCTTGAGCAGGATGGTGGTCAGGGTTCCGGTCGAGATGGTCTCCAGCATGGCCTTGAGCGTGGGATCGAGGGACATGGCGCGGGCTTTCTCTGGCGACGGCGAGGCTAGATGGAGGCGATCTGGCCGCCGTCCACGCGGACGGTCGAACCGGTGACGTAAGAGGCGCGGGTCGAGGCCAGGAAGGCGACGACGTCGGCATACTCGCCGGGGTCGCCGTAACGCCCCGCCGGGATGGCGCCCAGGCTGGCGGCCTCGACCTGCTCGATGGAACGGCCTTCCCGCTCGGCCCGCTTCCCGTCAAGGAAGCGGGTGCGGTCGGTGGCGATGCGGCCAGGCACGACGACATTGCAGGTGACGCCGTCGCGGGCGACCTCGCGCGCCAGGGTCTTGGACCAGCCGACCAGCGACAGGCGCAGGGCGTTGGAGAGGGCCAGGTTGGCGATCGGCGCGATGACCCCCGAGGAGGTGCTGGTGATGATCCGGCCCCAGCGGCGGGCGATCATGCCGGGCAGCACCCGGTCGGTGGTGGCGATCACCGAGGCGACCATCGCCTGGAACTGGGCCGTCCAGAGGTCGGGCGACTGGCCCAAGGCCGTGGTCGGCGGCGGCCCGCCGGTGTTGTTGATCAGGATGTCGACCGGGCCGAGCGCCGCCTCGACAGCCGCGACGTTGGCGTCGATCACCGTCAGGTCGGCGAGGTCCCAGCAAACCGGCAGGGCGCGGACGCCGAGCGCCTCGACCTCGCCCACCAGGGCGGCCAGCGCCGCTTCGCTGCGGGCGGCGACGGCGACGTTAGCGCCCTCCCCCGCCAGGCCCAGCGCAATGGCGCGGCCCAGGCCGCTGGAGGCGCCCAGGACGAGCGCGGTCTTTCCGGTCAGTCCAAGATCCATGGCTCAGCTGTCCCGGGTTGCGCGGCGGTCGAAGCGGGCCAGCCGGGCGAGGAGGTAGTCCACCTCGGCCCTGGCCGTTTCGCTCAGCATCGCCGCCGGCTTGCGTTGATGGTCGCTGGCGATGACGCCGCGCTTCATGAGGACGTACTTGCGGACGGCCAGCCCGACGCCCTGCTGGTGCTCGTAGCGCAGCAGCGGCAGGTGGGCGTCGAACAGGTCGTGCGCGGCGTCGCGGCGGCCGGACCGGGCGTGCTCCACCAGGTCGACCAGCATCTCGGGGAAGGCGTAGCCGGTCATGGCGCCGTCCGCGCCGCGCTCGGTCTCGAAGTCGAGAAACAGGCCGCCATTGCCGCACAGGATCGAGATCGGCCGCATCGCGCTCTCAGCCTGATAGCCACGCAGGGCGGTGATCTTCTCCAGCCCGGGCCAGTCCTCGTGCTTGAGCATCACGCAGTTCGCATTGTCCTGGACGATGCGTCGAATGACTCCCGCCGTCATCTGGACAGTCAGGGCCAGCGGATAGTCCTGCAGCACCCATGGCGTGTCGCGGCCCACCGCCTCGGCGGCGCCGGCGAAGTAGCTCACGATCTGGTCGTCGGTGCGCAGGTTGGGCGGCGGACCGATCATCACCCCGGCGGCGCCCAGATCCATCACCGCCCTGGCCAGCGCCCCCATGGCCGCGAAGCCGGGGGCGGAGACCCCGACCACGATCGGCAAGGCCGTGCGCCTGATAACCCGCGTGGCGAAGGCCAGGGCCTCGGCCTGGTCGATCTTCGGCGCCTCGCCCAGGATTCCGAGAATGGTCAGGCCGTCGACCCCGACGCCCTCATAGAAATCGACCATGCGGTCGACCGACGAGTCGTCGATCACGCCGTCGCGTGTGAAGGGCGTCACGGTTATGGCGTAGACGCCGCGCGTGGCTGCACTCAACGACATGGTCGGCGGTCTCAGTTCAAGGGTTCGACGGTTCGGGCGGCGCCTTCCCGACGGGAGTCCGCGCCGCCCATCAACCGGCCATCGACGACCATCACCCCGTGGATGCCGCTTTCCTCGCCGGAGCCGCGCTTGACCTCGACGCCGCGGGCCATCAGGCCCTCCAGCACGCCGGGCGGGAACCTGTGGGCCTCGCCGTTGAAGTCCGGTCCCCGGGCGACGAGGTTGGGCAGGTCCATCGCTTCCTGAATCGGCAGCTTCCAGTCGAGGACGCCGACAAGGGTCTTGGCGACATAGGCGGGGATGGCGTTGCCGCCGGGCGACCCCACGGCCCCGACGAAACGGCCCTCTCGGTCGAGGATGATGACCGGCGTCATCGATGACCGGGGCCGCTTGCCTCCGGCCACGGCGTTGGCGGCCTTCGCGCCGTCCTTTTCGAACGGATCGAACGAGAAGTCGGTCATCTGGTTGTTGAGCAGGAAACCTTCGACCACCCGGCCGGAGCCGAAATAGGTCTCGACCGTAGAGGTCATTGAGACCACGTCGCCGTCCTTGTCGACGATCACGAAATGGGTGGTGCCGGCCGGCTCGTCCGTCCTGTCGACGCCCGCTGTCACAGCGCCCGCGGGCTTGCCGGCCCCTGGCGGCGTGGCCGAGGCGCGGTCGCCGATCAGCCGCGCCCGCTGGTCCAGATAGGCCGGGTCCAGCAGGCCGGCGACCGGGACCTGGACGTACCGGGGGTCGCCGACATACCGGTCGCGGTCGGCGTACATCACGCGGCTGGCCTCGGCGAACAGGAACCAGGCCTGCGGGTCTGTCGGCCCGCGACTGTCGATGTCTGTGCGCTCCAGCAGGCCGAGAAGCTCAAGCAGCCCGACCCCGCTGGCCGGCGGCGAGGGCACGCAGATGATGTGCACGCGGTAGGGCTTGCAAAGGGCCGGGATCTGCTGCGGCTGGTAGGCGGCCAGATCGGCCAGGGTCATCGCGCCGGCATAGGGAGCCTGCGTCGTGCGGGCGACGATCTTCTCGGCGATGGGCCCGGTGTAGAGCACCCTGGCGCCGTCGCGGGCCAGCCGGCGCATGACCTCCGCATAGGGCGCGTTTCGGTAGGTGTCGCCGGCCTGCAGAGGCGTGCCGTCCGGTCGCCCGAACAGGGCGCGGGCGTCAGGCGTCCGGTCGGTGGCGGCATGGCGGACGATCTGCTCGGCCATGCGGGGCGTGACGATGAAACCCTGTTCGGCCGCCTCGGCGGTATCCTCGAACAGCGTGTTCCAGGGCAGCTTGCCATGGCGCTTCTGAACCGCTTCCAGCATGGCCATGACGCCGGGGACGCCGGTCGCCCGGCCGCTGCGCATGGCGTCCGCCCGCTTCAGCGGCGCGCCGTCGTCGTTCAGGAACATCGTCGGCGAGGCCGCCGCCGGCGCGGTCTCGCGACCGTTCCACGCCGTGACCTCGCCGGTCTGGGCGTCGTAGTGCATGAGGAAGGCGCCGCCGCCGATGCCGCTCGACTGCGGCTCGGCCAGACCAAGCATGACCTGCACCGCGACGGCGGCGTCGGCGGCGCTGCCGCCCCGGCGAAGGACGCTCAGCCCGGCTTCGACGGCCATGGGGTTGGCGGCGGCGACGAACCCGGCCGTCCGAGCCGGAGCCTGCGCGGCGGGGGCGGCAGGGGCGACCCGCGGGGTGGCCGCGCCGACCGGCCCGGTCGCCAGGATCGCCGCGATGGCGAACCCCGCGACGGTCCTGCGCAGCAGCCGGTTCACGGGGCCACCGCCAGCGCGCCAGGACGGCGCGGATCGGCGGCGCCCAGGAACAGGCCCTTCTCGATCATGATGGACTGGGCGCTGCCCATCGTCTCGGCCGACTTCACCGGATGCCCCTTCGCGCGGAGCGCGGCGACAGTGTCGGGATTGAAGTTGGGTTCGACCTCAAGCGTGTCCGTCGCCGCCTGGAAGATGCGGGGCTAGTGGGTCGCCTCGGCGATGTTGAGGTCGAAATCGATGACGTTGACGATCACCTGCAGAACCGTGTCGATGATCGTGCTGCCGCCCGGCGTCCCGGTGATCAGCCAGGGTTTGCCGTCCTTGAACACGATGGTCGGCATCATGGTCGACAGCATGCGCTTGCCCGGCGCCATGCCGTTGAGCGGCGCCGGTCCGCCGTTCCTGGCGGCCTCGAAGGCCTGCTCGTGGCTGTAGTTGTTCATCTGGTTGTTGAGAACGAAGCCGGTCCCCTCGACCATGACGCCCGAGCCGAAGTCGGCCCCCAGGGTGTAGGTCGTGCTGACGACGTTCCCGGCCGCGTCAGCGACACTGTAGTGGGTTGTGCTGGGGCTCTCGAACTTCCAGGGATCGCCGGCGCCCATCGCCTTGGCCGGCTTGGCCTTCTCGCTGTCGATCATCCGGGCCCGCTCCGCGCCGTAGGCCTTGGAGGTGAAGCCCTTCAGCGGGACCTTCACGAAGTCGGTGTCGCCCAGGAACCGGTAGCGGTCTGCGTAGGCCAGTTTCATGGCCTCGGCCATCACATGCAGCGCGCCCGACGACCCGGCGCCGCCGAGCGCCTTGAGGTCGAAGTGCTCCAGGGTGTTGAGCATCTGCAGCAGGGTGGCCCCGCCGGCGCTGGCCGGCGGCGTGGTGGCCACGGCGTAGCCATGGTAGGTCCCCATCAGCGGCTCGCGCACCACCGGCCTGTAGGCGGCAAGGTCCTCCAGGGTGATCAGGCCGTTGTTGGCCTTCATGTCGGCGGCGAAGCGGCGGGCGATCTCGCCCTTGTAGAAGGCGTCGGCCCCGTGGTCGGCGATCTGTTTCAGGGACCAGGCGAGGTCGGGCTGCTTCAGGATCTCTCCGGCTTTGTAGAGTTCGCCGCCCGGCTTGTAGAAGGTCCGCTGGCCGGCGACGCTCTCGGTCATCCGCTCCTGGGCCCAGCTGAAGACAAAGGCCTCGTCGGGGGTCAGCACGACGCCCTCGGCCGCCAGTCGCCAGGCCGGCAGGACCACATCCTTCCAGGGCAGCTTGCCGTATTGTTTGTGGGCCAGCGCCAGGCCGGCGACCGTGCCCGGGACGGCCGAGGCGCGGTACCCCCTCGATGCCCGGGCCGTTTCCTCGCCCTCGCTGTTGATGAACATCTCCAGCGTCGCCGCCGCCGGGGCGACCGAGCGGAAGTCGATGACGATGGTCTTTCCGGTCCCGGCGATGTGCACCAGCATGAAGCCGTCGCCGCCGATGTTGCCGGCCCGAGGCAGGGTGACCGCGAGCGCGAAGCCCACGGCCACCGCCGCGTCGACGGCGTTGCCGCCCTTGCGCAGGATCTCGGCCCCGACCTCGGTGGCGATGGCGTTCTGGCTGACCACCATGCCTCGCGTACCCACCACCGGATGGTGGATGGAGGGGTACTCAAGGAGCTGGCGGCGTTGCGGTTGGGCCTGGGCCAGCGGCGCGATGGCCACCGACAGGGCCGCGAGGGCCGCCAGCCAGAAACGGATCATGCGCATGGGTCAGACATCCTTGGAAGACTTGTAGACCTCGACATCGATCTCGTTCTCCCAACGCGCCACCACCGTCGCCACGGCGAGGTCGCTGGTGTTGTTGGGGACGGTCCGGATCATGTCGAGGATGCGGTCGAAGGGCAGAATGAAGCCGACGAGGATGGCGGTCTGCTCCGGCGTGATGCCGAATGTTGTCAGCACCCCGGCCAGCATGAACAGCGATGCGGAGGGCACCGGCGCCGTCCCGACCGCGACCATCACCGTGGTCACGCCGATGAGCAGGTACTGCTCCATGCTCAGCTGCACGCCGAAGGCCTGGGCGGCGAAGGTGGCGAGCAGGCCGATGTAGAGGGCGGTGCCGTCCATGCTGACCGTGGTGCCCAGCGGCAGCGCCGTTGAGACGACGGCCGGCTTGATCCCGAGGTTCTCCTCGGCGACCCGCATCGCCACCGGCAGGGTGGCGGAGCTCGACGAGGTGGAGAAGGCCACCAGCATGGCGTCGGTGATGCCGCGGAAGAACGGGACAACCGGCAGCCAGGCCAGCAGACGCACGACCAGTCCATGGACGATGAAGCTCTGGAACATCGAACCGGCCAGCACGCAGAGCGCCAGGACGCCGATGCTGGCGAAGACCTTCAGCCCCGTCGTCCCCATCACCGTGGCGATCAGGGCGAACACACCGAAGGGCGCCAGCTCCATGATGATGGCCACGACCTTCAGCATCACCTCGGAGGCCGACTCGAACAGGACCGCCATCGGCTTGCCCTTCTCGCCGGTAGCCAGGATCGCCGAGCCCAGCAGCAGCGCGAAGAAGATGGTCGGCAGCAGCGCGCCTTCAGCGAGGGCCTTGAACACGTTGGCGGGCACCACATCGGTGATCTTCAGCCCCACCGACTCGGTAATGTTCAGCACCTGCGGCGTAGCGGCCGAGAAGTCGGCGCCCAGACCGGGCTGGGCGTAGGTTCCCAGCGAGAGACCCACGACCACGGCGATGGAGGTCGTGAACAGGTAGAGCAGCAGCGTCTTGACCCCGATGGAGCCGAGCCGGCGGGCGTCGCCGAGCGCCGCCACACCCGAGACGATGGTCACCAGCACCAGCGGGATCACCGCCATCCGGATCAGCAGCACGAACAGGTCGCCGATCCATTTGATCGAGGCGGCCCCCGGACCCCAGAGATAGCCCGCGATCCCGCCGGCCACCAGGGACGCCAGGATGCGCTGCCACAGCGGAATGGCGAACCACAGGCCTGCGATGCGACCGAGGAGGCCGGGCTTCTTCGGCGCGTCCACGGGGGGATTGGAGGTTTCGGTCATGCGGTGCACTTCCAGTCTGGGTGGGCGGGACGGCGCAGGCTCTTGCCGGCGAGCGCCAGAGTCGGACGCCCATCTTCGATTGCCGGACGGCCGTTGACGAGAGCCCATCGCACGCCGGTCGAAAGCCGGGTTGGATGCTCGTAGTCCGCCGCCGCCAAGAAGGTCGCAGGGTCGAAGACCACGATGTCGGCGAACTTGCCGGGGGAGAGGTAGCCCCGGCCCTCGACGCCGAAGGTGTCGGCGACCAGGCCCGAGCTGCGGCGCACGTACTGCTCCGCCGTCAGCAGCCGTCCCTGGGTTACGAACCGCGTCCAGGCCAGGGGGTAGGTGCCGTATTTGCGCGGGTGGCCGAGGCTGCCGTCGGAGCCGGTCATGACCCAGGGCTGGACCGCGAACGCGGCGATATCGGCCTCGGCCATGTTGAAGCTGGCGAGGCGGGCGTCGCCCTCGTCGCGGACGACCCGGATCGCGGCCTCCACCGGGTGGACCTTCCAGGCCGCCGCCAGTTCGCCGAGGCGCTGGCCGGCGAAGGGCCCGGACGTGAGCAGAAGCGACGCGGGACCGCCGCGGCGGCGCAGGTTGTCGGTGATGTCGGCGACCAGCCGGTCTCGCAGCGCCGGATCCGCCAGCCGCGCCTTGAGCGCCGCCTCCCCCCCATTCATCGCCCAGCGGGGCAGCAGGGCGTTGGACACCCGCGTGCCGGACGCCGCCCAGGGGTATTGGTCGGCGGTGACGCTGAGGCCCTTGGCCCGCTCGGCCTCGATGAGGGCGATGACCTCGGCGGCCTTGCCCTGGACATCGACGCCCAACGCCTTGATGTGGGCGAAGTGGACCGGCATCCCGGCCTCTCGCCCCACGCGAAGGGCTTCCTCGACCGCCGCCAGCAGGCCGATGTTGTCGGAACCCTCGTCCCGCAGGTGACTGTCGTAGACGCCGCCCCGCGTGGCCGCCTCGCGCGCCAGAGCGATGACCTCCTCGGTGGCGGCGAAGCCCTGCGGCGCATAGTAGAGGCCCGTCGAGAAGCCGACCGCGCCCTCGCACATGGCGCCGGCGACCAGGCTCTTCATGCGCTCGAGTTCAACGGGCGTCGGCGCGCGGTCGTCCTCGCCCACGATGGCCTCCCGCACGGCGCCGAACCCGACAAAACCGGCGACATTCACGCCGACGCCGCGCCGGTCCATATCGCCGAAGAAGGTCGCGATGTCCGGCCGGCCCTCGCCGTCGTTGCCGATGAAGACCGTCGTCACGCCCTGGGTGACATAGTTGAGGTTCGCTCGCGTCGCCGCGTCTTCAGAGGCGACATCTGCTCCGGCGTGGGTATGGGGATCGATGAACCCCGGCGCCACGATCAGCCCGGCGACATCAACGACCCGGGCCGCCGCCCGGCCGGATCCGTCGCCGACCAGAACGATCCGGTCGCCGATGACGCCGACGTCGACCCGGCGAGCCGGCGCGCCCGTCCCGTCGATCACCTGCCCGCCCCGCAGCAGGAGGTCGAGGCGGGGCGCACCCGCCTCGACCGCGCCCCCATGCGATCCGCCGAGGGTCAGAGCGGTCACGACGACGGCTCCGATCCACGGCAGGCGCACCTGTAGCGTTCCTCGGCGCGGGGGCCGGATCATGGCGACCTTCCCGTTCACGACCTCGATAGGGGCGCTAGAAGCGCTTGCTCAGCGTCGCATACCAGTAGCGGCCCGTGGCGTTGTGCAGCGCGCCCAGGTAGCCGAAGTTGTTCGACGCCAGCGGCGGATCCTTGTCCTCGAGGTTGCGGACCCCGACGCGAACGGTGGAGCCGTCGAACATGCCGTCCTTGAAGGCGTACTGGCCGTAAAGGCTGACCGTCGTCCAAGCCTCGAGCTCATAGTAGCGGTTGTTCACCTGGGTCGGGCCGGTGTCGTAGACCGCGCCGACATAGTTGACGAAGAGGCCCGCGCCCCAGCCATCCTTGCGCCAGGTCATGGTCGCCGTGGCCCGGAACTCAGGATAGCCGTCGATCGCAACGCGGCTGCCGGCGCTTGCGACGGTCGGGCCGATCAGGGTGCCGCTGTTGATCGCCGCGATCAGGATCTTCTCGATCTCGCCCGGGCTCTGGTCGTAGCCCAGCAGCTGGGCCCCGTTGAGCTTGAAGTTGAAGTCGCCAAAGGCGGTGTCGTCGAGATCGTACTCGACGGTCACGTCCAGGCCTTCGATCATGCGGGGCTGCAGGTTCACGTAGACGTCGTTCACATAGTCGATCGTGCCGACCGTGTTGAGGCCCGTGGGAGCGTTGCGGACGACGTTCGGGTTCGAGCCGCCGCCAAGACGCAGCAGATAGTCGTAGGCGATCTGGTTGGTGGCTCCGAGCACGCCGATGACGTTCTTCTGGCGGATCTGCCAGTAGTCGCCGGTGATCAGAAGCTGGCCGTACTCCTTCGGAATGAAGGCGGGCTCGTAGACGAAGCCGATCGTCGCGTTGTCCGCTTCTTCCGGGATCAGGTCCTCATTGCCGCTCCGCACTTCCAGGGTGCTGGCGGAGGTGCAGGCCGGCGGGATCGCCGGGGGCGGAGCCGGCGGATTGTTGATCCGGCAGGCCGCCCAGTCGGTGCGGGTGTTCGCGACCGTCGTCCCGTCGCTGTAGAACTGCGGCAGGTTGGGAGCCCGGAAGCTCTGCGACACCGAACCGCGCACCGCGAAGCCGGCGCCGACCTTCCAAAGCAGGGCCGCCTTCGGCTTCAGGACGTTGCCGAAGTCGGAGTAGTACTCGTCGCGCGCCGCCAGCTGCAGGCTGACTTCCTCGACGAACGGGATGTTCATCTCGGGCGAGACCACCGGGATCGCCAGCTCGAGGTAGAGCGACCCGATGTTGCGGTCGCCCTCCACGTCAGGAGAGCCGCTCGCGCCCATAACGTCCGTGCCGTAGATGATGCCGGAGATGGGGTTGGTGTATTTGATGGTCCCGTCGAGACGATCATCGCGGTCGTCCAGGAAGGTCTCGCGCCGGACCTCGACACCTGCCGCCAGGCCGAGCGGGCCCGCCGGCAGCTGGAAGAGGTCGGGGTTGGAGACCTTGAAGTCCCACAGGGCCAGCGAGGTCTCGCTGATCCGGTAGACGTTGATCAGGAACGAGTTGATGGTCCCGCGGCTGTTGGGCGTGCCGTCGCCCAGCGAAAAGGCGCCCTGCGAGCCGCCGTTGAAGGGGTTGTAGGCGTCGGCGGTCGTCCGCGACACCGCCTGCTGGAAGAGGGTGTTGCTGATGGCGTTGCGGGTCTGGTCCTTGGTGCGGGCCTCGGAGTAGACGAAGGCCGTGTCCCAGTCCCAGCCGTTCCAGTTGCCGCGCAGACCGCCGAGCAGACGGATGCTGTCATCGGTCACGGTGTAGCTGCGGGGGCCGGTGTCGACCGGCCGGTAGGTCGTCATGTTCAGCGCCAGGCCGCCGGCCGGAACATTGGTCAGATTGGCGAGACGGTTGGGGCTGCCCGTGGGACCGAACGGGTTCCAGTAGGCGCTGGCGGCGATGCTGATCGGCGCCGACGACAGCGGGGCCGACTGCTCACGGCTGCCGTTGAACAGCGAGTGATAGTATCCGACCTCGCCGTAGAACAGGATGTCGGGCGTGATGTCGCGCTCGATCGTGCTGAACAGGTTGGTCCGCTCGACGCTCCCGCGCAGGGTCCGGTCGGGGTTTTCGTCATAGCGGAGCGCCCGTTGGGCCGTGTTGGTGATCGTGCCGGAGCGGATGCAGATATCGCCGGCGCCGAACAGGGTGCTGTTGCAGCCGCCGGTCTGGGTCAGAGCGTTCGCGACCGGTTCGATGTGGAACACGCCGCTGGCCGTCAGGTTGACGCCGCTCTGCTTGACCTGGAGGGCCGAGCTGCTCGAGGTCAGACCAACAACGCTGAACGAACCCCAGGGGCTGGAGGTCGACCGGTTGTCGAACGCGGTGTTGCCTTCCCAGGGGGTGCCGACCACGCCGGGGCGATGGTCTTCGCTGGCGGCGTAGTCGCGTTCCGAAGCGTTCAGACGCGTGCGGCCCGTGTAGCTGCCGAAGAAGGTCAGGCGCGTTCCGTCGTCGAGCTCGGTCCCCGCCTTCACCGTGAACTGCCCTTCGCGGTAGCCGGTGCCTTCCGACCCGCCGCCCTGCAGCTCCATGCGGAGCCCCTCGAAGCGGGTGTCCAGAACGGTGTTGACCACGCCGGCCACGGCGTCGGTTCCGTAGATGGCGGCCGCGCCGTCGCGCAGCACCTCGACCCGCTTCACGCCGGAGACCGGAATGGAGTTGGTGTTGGGCGTCGTGACGGGAACGAAGTTCTCGGTCTGGGTGCCCGGGTGCATGACCGAGCGGCGACCGTTCAGCAGCATCAGGGTGTTGCCGGTGCCGAGGCTGCGCAGGTTCAGCGACGCAACATCGCCGCGCGCGTCGTTCAGGTTGCCCGTGGTGCGGGCTTCCTGGAACTGGACATCGCCCGCCTGCGGGATGGCGCGGAACAGTTCATCGCCGGAGACGGCGCCCGTCGCGACGATATCGTCCTGGCTGACCAGGGTCACCGGAAGGGCGGTGTCGACCTTCGCGCCCTTGATCTGGCTGCCGATGACCGTGATGGCCTCGACCTCGGTGCCGGCGTCCTGGGCCCAGGCGTTGGTCGCGATCAGCGAGGCCCCCGCGAGCAGCGCGAATCTAAAGGTCGTGATGATCTTGTGGGACATGTCCCGTAACCCCCTCTGTGCGCGGAGCGGGCATTCCACCCTGTCCACCGCCGTCTTTTGCAGGATCGCTGTTCGTCCGATCACCGCCAATAACCAAAGCCTTTCCGACGCTTCGGAAAGGCATAACCAAACCCTATACAATCTATCCGGGCTCTCCCCAGAAGCCCCGCGCCGGCGGCGTCAGCCAGCCGCTCTCGACCTTGACCCCGCCGGACCAGTCGTCGGCCAGCCACCAGGGTCCGTCAAGGTCGGCGAAATCGGAGGCGCCGGCGATATGGAGGGCCGGCGCGATGGCCAGGGATGACGCCACCATACAGCCGGTCATCACCGTGAAGCCAAGCCTGCGGGCCTGGGCCAGCAAGGCGATCGCCTCGGTCAGACCGCCCGTCTTGTCGAGCTTGATGTTGATCGCCTGGTAGCGCCCTTTGAGGTCTGCAAGCTGGCCGGTCGTATGGACAGACTCATCAGCGCAAACCGGCGCCGGCGGGTCGAATCCTTCCAGCCCGTGATCGACGCCGGCCGGCAGCGGCTGCTCAATCAGAGCGATATTCATCCGGGCGAGCAGCGGCGATACGTCGCGCAGCAGATCGAGCGACCAGCCTTCATTCGGATCGATGATGAGTCGCGAAGCGGGCGCCGCCTGACCCACAGCGAGCAAACGCTCCTCGACCAGCGCGCCATCCAGTTTGACCTTGACCACCGGCGCGTCGGCGATGGCGCGCGCGGCCGCGGCCATGGCCTCCGGCTCATCGAGACTGACCGTCACCGCGCAGGCCAGTCGCCCCGGCAGCGCCAGTCCGGTCATCTCCGCCACGCCGCGGCCGGTTTCCCGGGCGCGGAGGTCCCAGAGGGCGCAGTCCAGCGCGTTGCGCGCCGCGCCGGCCGGCAGCATGGCGACCACCGCCTCGTCCGGCATCCCGGCCTCGAAGCCGTCGGCCACGGTCTCCAGCTGGGCGACCACCGCGTCGACGCTCTCGCCATAGCGAGGATAGGGGACGGACTCACCGCGACCGCCCGCCGCGCCCCGGCGCAGCTCGACCATCACCGTGTCGGCGGCGGTCTTGACGCCCCGCGAGATGCGGAAGGGCGCCTTCAGCGGCCAGTGGCGGCGTGAGACAATGAAGCTTCGAAGCATGACAGCAGGTTGTCCACGATCCGGTCGACGCCCATCCGGATGGGGTCCTGGCAGGGCAGATTGAGTTCGGCGGCGGCCTCGGCGCAGAGACGGGCGGCCTCCTCGTCGCTGAACGCGGAGGTGTTGAAGGCCACGCCCACAGGAATGACCGCGGGGTTGGTGAGGCGCGCGGCCTCGAGGTTGCGCTCCAGAGTCTCCTTCAGCCCCGGCACCGGATGGCCCGGCACGCCGCGCATGTGCGGCCGCCCCGGCTCGTGGCAGAGGACCAGCGCGTCCGGCTGGCTGCCGTGCAGCAGGCCCAGGGATACCCCGGCGTAGGACGGGTGGAACAGCGAACCCTGGCCCTCGATGATATCCCAGCCGCCGTCGTGGCGGGCGGGCGAGATCCGCTCGGCGCCGCCGGAGATGAAGTCGGCGACCACCGCGTCGACCGCGACGCCCTCGCCCGCGATCAGGATGCCGGTCTGGCCGGTGGCGCGGAAGTCGGCCTTCATGCCCCGGGCGCGCATCTCACGCTCCAGGGCCAGGGACGTGTACATCTTGCCCATCGAGCAGTCAGTGCCGACGGTCAGCAGCCTCAGGCCGGCGCGAAGGGTTCCCTTGCCAACCGCGAGATCCCCCGGCGGCTGGCGCACATCGAACAGACGGCGGCCGAGGCGCTGCGCCGCCTCGCGGATGGCGGGGACATCGCCCAGCCGCTGGTGCAGGCCGCTGGCGACGTCGAGCCCGGCCTCCAGAGCGGCGACGATCTCGGGAATGGCGGCGGCGCTGAGCACGCCCCCGGCGTTGGCCTCGCCGATGATCATCGTCCTGGCGCCGCCCGCCGCGGCCTCCGCCACGGTCATGTCCTCCAGGCCAAGGCTGACCTCGCAGCCGGGCAGCCGGCGCTGGCCGAGACAGAGCTGCGGCCGCCACTCGGCCACGCCGCGCGCGGTCTTCACCGCCAGCGGATCGGTCGCGGCGCCAAGGTAGAGGAGGTAGGGCGAGGAGATCATGGAAGGCTCGGGCGGCTGTCTGTGGTGGCGGGACCATCGCGATGGAACCGCCCGGCGTCGAATTCAGATGCGGGTCTGGTCTATGAAGAAAAGCTATGGACTGTCCCCGTGGTCCGCTCATCCCGCGAATGACGGGAAAAGCGGCGTTGGAGAGTGCCCCTACCCGCCGCTCTTCTCCGCCAGCACCTGGCCCATCGTCCTGATGAAGTTCTCCGACAGGTTGGACAGCGGCCGGTCTTCCAGGTGCATGCAGTAGACGCCGAACTTCAGCGGCGGAGCGAGCGGCCGGAACTCGACCTTGTCGGAGGGGGCGGACCGGGCGGTGAACTCGTCGACCACCGCAACCCCGACGCCGTTCCGCACGAGCGAGGCGGCCATGTAGAAGGTGCTGCAGGTCACTGGCTCATTGATGGTCAGCCCGCGCGATTCGACCTCGCGGGAGAAGATCTCGCTGACCGGGCCCGTGGCGCCGGAGCCTATGTATTCGCGCGTTTCCAGCTCGGCCAGGTCCAGCCGCTCGGCGGCGTTCGCCCCGAACTCGCCACGCGGGAACATGAGCATGAGTTCGCCGGCGCCGATCTGGAAGTTGGCGATGCGCGGGTGCTGGATGGCGTCATAGGCCAGCGCCATGTCGACCTCATGCTCGTAGAGGCCGCGCAGAACCTCGTCATAGTGCAGCGTCCGGAAGTCGAAGGTCACGGTCGGGTGCGCCGCCCGGAAGCGGGCCACCGCCTCGGGCGCGACGCCCAGGCCCAGCGCTGGCAGCACGGCGGCCCGGATGTGGCCACCCTCGCCGAGCTTGAGGTTTCGGGCGGCCTGCTTCAGCGAGTCGAGCCGCTCGAAGACCTCCTTCACCTCCCGGAACAGGGCATGGGCCTCGTCGGTCGGCGCCAGCCGCCCCTTCACCCGCCGAAACAGGTCAAAGCCCAGCTGGTCCTCGGCATGTTTGAGCACCTTGCTCACCGACGGCTGGGACACGTTCAGCGCCCGCGCGGCGGTCGAGATCGACCCGTGCGCGTAGACCGCGTGAAATACCTCGATATGCCTCAAACGCATGGGTGAGGATAGAAAGGCATGCCGCGAGGCTATGCAAGAGAGGATCGGGGACAGGTTAAGGTGTCCCTGCGGGGACACCTTAACCTGTCCCCGCCCAAGGCCTCAGAAGCTCTTCGGCATCCCCAGCACGTGCGTGCCCACGTGGCTGAGGATCAGGTTGGTGCTGATCGGGGCCACCTGGTAGAGCCGCGTCTCGCGGAACTTGCGCTCGACGTCGTACTCCTCGGCGAAGCCGAAGCCGCCGTGGGTCTGGATGCAGGTGTCGGCGGCGGCCCAGGAGGCCTCGGACGCCAGCATCTTGGCCATGTTGGCCTCGGTGCCGCAAGGCTGGCCGGCCTCGAACAGGGCCGCGGCATGGTCGACCATCAGGGCGGCGGCCGACAGCTGGACATGGTTGCGGGCGATCGGGAACTGCACCCCCTGGTTCTCGCCGATGGCCCGGCCGAAGACCGAGCGGTCCTTCGCGTAGGCCGACGAGCGGTCGATGAAGAACCGCCCGTCGCCGATGCATTCCGCCGCGATCAGGATGCGCTCGGCGTTCATGCCGTCGAGGATGTAGCGGAAGCCCTTGCCCTCCTCGCCGACCAGGTTTTCGACCGGCACCTCGAGGTTGTCGAAGAACAGCTCTGTGGTGGCGTGGTTGAGCATGGTGCGGATCGGCCGGATGGTCAGGCCATTGCCGACCGCCTGCCGCATGTCGACCAGCAGCACGCTCATGCCGTCGGCCGGACGGGCGGCCTCCTCGCGCGGGGTAGTGCGGACCAGCAGCACCATCAGGTCGCTGTGCTCGGCCCGGCTGATCCAGATCTTCTGGCCGTTGACGACGTACTTGTCGCCGACCCGTTTGGCGAAGGTCGAGATGCGGGTGGTGTCGGTGCCGGCGGTCGGCTCGGTGACGCCGAAGGCCTGCAGGCGCAGCTCGCCAGAGGCGATCTTGGGCAGGTACTCGGCCTTCTGGGCGGCGCTGCCGTGCTTGAGCACCGTGCCCATGGTGTACATCTGGGCGTGGCAGCCGCCGCCGTTGCCGCCGCTGCGGTGGATTTCCTCCAGCACGGCGTTCGCCGCCGACAGGCCAAGGCCCGAGCCGCCGTACTCCTCCGGGATCAGCACCGACAGGAAGCCCGCCTCGGTGAGGGTGCGGACGAACGCGGTGGGATAGGTCCGGTCGCGGTCCAGCGCACGCCAGTACTCGCCGGGAAAGCCCGCGCACAGCTTGCGGACGGCCTCACGGATCTCGGGATGGGATTGCTCGCTCATGATGCCGCGAGCTAAGGCCGCGACGTAGCGTCAGGCAAGCCCGGCTTGCCCGCTTTCCCCTTGGGAGAGCTGTCATGGCGGAGCCATGACTGAGAGGGAAGCGCTGCGCCTGGGCTTTCCGCCACGGCGCGTCCCTCTCCGACCTCGCTTCGCGAGGCCACCTCTCCCACTGGGAGAGGTTAGGCTATCTCCCGCAACGCCTGCCCCAGCTCGTCGACCAGCTCCGGCGTCGTCGCCCAGCTGCACATGAAGCGGACCGAGCCGTCGAGGAAGCGGTAGACGAACCATCCCTTGCCCTGCAGTCGCTGCAGCGCCGGCTCGTCCATCGCGACGAACAGGCCGTTGGCCTCGACCGGATGCAGGACCTCGAAAGGCATCAGGGCGGCCAGCCGCTGCGCCATGGCGTTGGCGTGGGCGGCGCGCATCGACCAGGCGCCGGTCTCAAGCATGCCGATCCAGGGCGCCGCCAGGAACCGGCCCTTGGAGACCAGCTGGCCGGCATGCTTGAGCCGCGCGTCGAAGCGGCGGGCCAGATCCTTGTTGAGCAGCACCAGCGCCTCGGTCGGGGTCGAGCCGGCCTTGGTCCCGCCGATCACCAGGATGTCGACACCCATCCGGGCGATGGCCTTCAGGTCGAACCCGGCGGCAACCGCGTTGGCCAGCCGCGCGCCGTCGAGGTGGACGCCGTAACCCTTCGCCTTCACCGGCGCGGCCAGGGCCTTCAGCGCGTCGGCGGAATAAACGGTGCCGTATTCCGTGGCCGTGGTCAGCGACAGCGCGGCCGCCGGCTGGCGGTAGGAGACGTCGGGCTGGGCCAGCGCCGCCTCCAGCGCGGCCAGTTCGATCTTCCCGCTGGCGCCTGGCAGGCCGATCAGGCCGACGCCGCTGCCGAAGAAGCCGGGCGCGCCGGTCTCGTCGGTGCAGATGTGGGCGTGCTCATGGGCCAGCACCGCCTCGTGCGGCTGGGCCAGCGTGGCGAGGGCGAGGGCGTTGGCGGCGGTGCCGGACGCGGTGAACCGAACCTCCGCATCGGCGTCGAGCGCGGCGCGGATCAGGTCGGCGGCCCGGGCGCTGACGTGGTCGGTCCCGTAGCCGGACGCCACGCCGGCGTTGGCGGCGACCAGGGCCTCGATCACTTCCGGCATCGCGCCGGCGACGTTGTCGGAGGCGAAATCGTAGCGGCCGGCCATGACTACTTCCGCAGGGCCGGCTTGGACTTGGACATCGAGGCGGCGGCGGCGTTGCGCTCGCCCTCTTGCCCCCCGACGCGGCGTTGGCCTGGCCAGCGGCGGCGAGGCCGCCCTGCTTCTTCGCCAGGATGGCCTTCATCTTCTCGGCGGGGGTCTGGGTCTTGTCGGTCATGGGCGGGGCTATAGCACAGGTCCGACGCCTTGCGTCCTTCGACACGGCGCTCGCGCGCCTGCTCAGGATGACGAAGGCGGAGACCTGATATCAGCCGGGGACATGCACTTCAGTGCGTGTCCCCTACCGCTTCAAGCTGATGGGGACTCGTACCGAAGACGGTACATGTCCCCGGCGATGCCTAAGCCTCCCGCGCCCAATCCCTCACATCCGCCACGAACAGGTCCGGTTCTTCCATCGCGGCGAAGTGGCCGCCGGTCTGCATGTCGGTCCAGCGGGTGATGTTGTAGGCGCGGTCGGCCCAGCTCCGGGGCGGGGCCTTGTAGAGCGCCTCGCCGGGGAAGTTGGCGAAGGCGGTCGGGGTCTCGCAACGCTGGCCTTCCATGGCCGCGATGCCGCCTTCTTCCATCAGGCCGCGGTAGTACCAGGCGCCGGTCGTGAAGCTGCCGGTCATCACATAGATCATGATGTTGGTCAGCAGTTGGTCGCGCGTGTAGGCGCCGATCAACGGCTTGGTTCGCAGGTCGGACCAGTCATGGAACCGCTCCAGGATCCAGGCCGCCTGCCCGACCGGATTGCCGGCGCCGAGCCAGGCGAGCGACTGCGGCTTGGAGGCCTGCAGGCTGAAGTAGGCGCCCAGCATCTGCATCATCATCTGGCTGTGCTGCAGCCAGGCGACTTCCTCCGGCGACTGCGGCCCGCCCTTGGGCCGAAAGCCGATCATGTTCAGGTGGATGGCTTTTGCGTGGGCGCCGTGGTCGAAGCCGATCCAGCTCGTCACCAGCCCGCCCCAGTCGCCGCCCTGGGCCAGATAGCTGTCGTAGCCGAGCACCCGCGTCATCAGGGTGTTGAACAGCTTCGCGGTCAGCCGCTGGCCGATGGGCCGGGTCGGCTTCGAGGAGAAGCCGAAGCCCGGCAGGCTCGGGATCACGACATCGAAGGCGTCGGCCGGATCGCCGCCTAAGCGCGAGGGGAAGGCCAGCTTCTCGATGCTGGCCCAGAACTCGTAGTGGCTGCCCGGCCAGCCGTGGGTCAGCAGCAGCGGCCGCTTGCCGCCCGCCTCGCCGACGACGTGGACGAAGTGGATGTCGAAGTCCTCGATGCGCGCCGTGAACTGCGGAAAGCGGTTCAGCTCCGCCTGCGCCGCGCGCCAGTCGTAGTGGTCGGCCCAGTGGGCGCAGATTTCCTGAAGGAAGGTCGCGTCGCAGCCGTAGAGCCAGCCGTCGTCGACCGCAGGGGCCGGCGGCCACGGATAGTGCCGAACCTGGTCCAGCACCCGCCGCATATCGGCCTCGGCCCAGTCGACCTTGAAGGGTTTCGGTTCGGACATCGCGGTCTCCTGCATCTGCGCCCTGCGTCCTTCGCGACGCCCTTCGGGCTCCTCAGGATGACGAAGGGAAGTGGGCTGCAACAAGGGTCGTCAT
>JBEIDC010000005.1:0-65344 GCA_040383665.1 Caulobacter sp. | reverse complement strand
TGCCGCCTCTGGGGCGTACAGCGACTACAACGGGGACGGCAGTATGAGCATCGTTATCGCGCTGGGGATCATCATCACCCTGGCCACAGGCATCCCTGTGCTTCTGCAGATGCGGAAGCAGCCCAAGGGACTGATCATCCTGTTCTTCGCCGAGATGTGGGAGCGCTTCTCCTTCTACGGCATGCGCGCGATCCTGATCTTCTATCTCACCCAGCACTTTCTGTTCTCGGATGAATTCGCCAGCGGCCTCTACGGTTCATACGCCTCGCTGGTCTACCTGCTGCCGCTGATCGGCGGCCTGTTGGCCGACCGCTACCTCGGCACCCGCAAGGCCATCGCCTTCGGCGCCCTGCTGCTTGTCGCCGGCCACGGCATGATGGCCGTTGAAGGCCGTCCCGCGACCCAGGCCCTGAACTATCAGGGCGCCGCCTATGAGCTGGTCGTCGAGAACGACGTTTCCAGGATCAAGGTCGGGGACGCGACCTATACCTTCGGCGCCGGTCCCGACGGCGGCCTGGCGATCAACAACCTTCCCGCCGACGCGCCGCTGCCGGCGCTGCTCGCCAAGGACTCCTACGAGGTCAAGGCCGAGCGCGACAGCACCTACGTCGGCATTTTCTACCTCGCCATTTCGCTGATCATCATGGGGGTCGGCTTCCTGAAGCCGAACATCTCCTCGATCGTCGGCCAGCTCTATCCGCAGGGCGACCCCCGGCGGGACCAGGGCTTCAACCTCTACTATTACGGCATCAACCTGGGCGCCTTCTGGGCCTCGATCCTCTGCGGCTACCTCGGCCAGACGGTCGGCTGGTGGGCCGGTTTCGGCCTCGCGGGCGTCGGCATGCTGGTCGGCTTCATCGTTTTCGTGCTCGGCAAGCCGCTCCTCGAGGGCAAGGGAGAGCCGCCGAACCCGACGTTGCTGGCTCAGAAGATCGCCGGGCCCGTCAACCGTGAGGGTCTGATCTACCTCGCCGGCATCCTCGGCGTCGGTGTGATCTGGTGGATGGTCCAGAGCCATACGATCGTCGGCTGGGCCCTGGGCCTCAGCACGGCTGCGGCGCTCCTCTACATCGCCTGGTTCGTGGTGGCGAAGTGCGACAAGATCGCGCGCGAGCGGATGATGCTGGCCGTGGTCCTGATCTTCGGTTCGGTGGTCTTCTGGACCCTCTTCGAACAGGCCGGCACCTCGCTCAGCCTGTTCGCGGATCGCAACGTCGACCTGGCGCTGATCAGCGCCCCGACGACCATCAGCATCCTTGGCCAGGACTTCTTCCTCGCCACCCAGGCCATGTATCAGGCCGCCGGTTCGCCGACCGACGCGATCTGGATCGACATGGGTCTGACCGCGGCGCAGACGGGGTCGTTCAACTCCGGCTTCATCCTGATCTTCGCGCCGATCTTCGGGGCGATGTGGCTCTTCCTCGGTCGAATCAAGCGTGACCCGAACCCGGTGATGAAGTTCGGCCTCGCCCTGGCCCAGGTCGGCCTCGGCTTCCTGGTCGTGGTCTGGGCGGCCAGGGCGGGCTTCGTGAGCCCGGCCTTCCAGATGCCGCTGCTGGTGCTGGCCGCGCTCTACCTGCTGCACACCACCGGTGAGCTCTTCCTGTCGCCAGTCGGCCTGTCGGAGATCACCAAGCTGTCGGTGGCCTCGATCGTATCCTTCATGATGGCCGTCTGGTTCCTGTCCAGCTCGATCGCTCACTTCATTGGCGGCGTCATCGCCGGCCGGCTGGGGTCCGCCACGGTTGGCGGCCAGGTGCTTGACCCCCAGGCCGCGCTCGAGACGTCGCTGGGCGGCTTCCACTGGCTCGGCTGGACCGGCGTGGGCCTGGGCGTGGTGTTCGTGCTTCTCAGCTTCCTGATCAAGCACTGGGCCCATGGCGCCAATGACGCATCGGCCCAGCCCGCCGCCGACGAACGCCAGTAGGTAGCAGAGCGCCCATCCTGAAGATGGCGAAGGGCCCCGGAGAGCAAACTCCGGGGCCCTTCTTCCCTGGCCTGGGAGCGGCTCCGGTTCGGGGCGGAGCCGAGGGGTCTCAAGCGGCCGGGGAACCCGGTCAGCCGAACGTCTTGCGCACGCGGATGTAGACGAACGGGTCGAAGTCCAGCGGTCGCCGGTCGGTGTAGGCGAGCGCGCTCGTGTCGCGCGGACCGGCGTAGACCTGACGATCCCGGATGTAGTCGCGCGCCGCCAGGTTCTGGGCCTCCACGCGAACGCTGAAGGTCGGGGTCGGCCTGTAGTCGACGTAGAGCTGGTACCAGGGCTCCATCTCGACCTTCTCGATCTGGTCGAAGCGGTAGAAGGTCTCCTCGAAACCGGAGCGGATGTTGACCCCCCACTGGAAACGGTAGCGGGGCAGGTCCTGGGAGAAGTTGATCTCGCCCTCGAACGGCTCCTGGCCGCTCATGCGCCGGGTCTCGCCGGTGGTCGGATCGGTGACTTCCGACCGGGACCATTCGCCTTTGATCTTGAGAAGCCCGCCGGTGACGCCGAACCGGCCCAGCGGCAGGTTCACCGACACTTCCAGACTGTCAGCCGTTCCGTCACCGATGTTGCCGGGGGCGTCGAAGGCATAGCCCGGTCCGATAATCGGAACGCGGTCCGTGGCGTCGGTGATCTGCTCGTGCGACAGGGTCAGGACAACCGCGCCGTCCTTCCAGAACTTGCGTTCATACGTCGCCTCGATCGTCCACTGCCTGCTCGGCTCCAGGTCGGCGTTGCCGGCGGTGACGACACCGGTCGAGAAGGCGGTCGAGGAGACAAAGTCGCCGAAGTCGAGCTGGCCGATTTCCCGCTCGACACGCAGGCGCAGCTGGTCCGAGGGGGTGGGCGACCAGGTCGCCGACAGTCGGGGCTTTGGATAGGTGAACGACTTCTCGAGGTCGGTGTCGCCGCTCTGTGTGATGGTTGAAACCTCGACACGCAGGCCGGTCTCGATCGACAGATCTTCGCGGGGCCGCCAGGTGGTGGAGCCGAAGACCTCCCCGCGCCGCTCCTCGACCCGCACGGTCGCGGCGGGAAGGACGACCGGGACCCCGTTCTGGACAAGGTCGGTGCTGCTATCCAGAAAGTTGAACGCCGCCTCGCCGCCGCCCTCGACGCTCAGCGTCGGAGACAGGGTGTAGCGCAACACCCCACGCACAATGCTCTCGCCGCGCTCGGCGGTTTCGGAAAACACGCCGTCGTCCGTCCCGTCATCGAAGGCCGAACTGAACTCGGTGTAGCGACGGTTTGTGAGGGCGGTCAGCTCGATCCTGGACCTGGCGCCCAGCGACCGCTCCCAGCTGCCGCCGATCTCGCCGTCGGTCTGGCGGTAGTCGTCATCGACGAACAGCCGCCCGGGGGCCGGGAAGGTGGCGACCTCGTTGAGCGACCACTCGTAGTGCTCCTGGCGGAAGCTGGAGTTCAGCGAAAGGCGGCCGTCGGCGAGCGGGGATTTCCACCCGGACTTGGCCTCCATGCCCCGTCCGCCGCCTGTCTCGTCGGAGACGCTGTCCCGCAGCAGGACGCCGGCGCCATCGCGGCGTGTGCGAGGACCTTGACCCGCGCCGTCATCGACGAAGGTGAAGGGCAGGATCGACCACTCGAACTTGCCGTCGCCCAGTCCGCGAGAGCCTTCGAACCGGACCGCCGGCGTCGTCCGCCCATCCTGGAAAACCGAGGAAGCGACAGCCAGCAGCCACTGGCCGCCGACATCCCTGCGCAGGACCACGTTGGCGATGACGGACTTGCCCTGCATGTCGATGCCCGGGGCGCCGCCCTGGATGATGTCGACGCGCTCGACCTGACCGGCCTGGATTCGGCGAAGCACATTCTCCAGCGAGTCATTCTTCGACGCGGGGCGCTGGCCATCGATCAGTACGTTGCCCGCCGCGCCGCCGTAGCCCCGGACGCTGTCGCCGCCATCGAAGGCGAACCCGGGCACCCGCGCCAGCATGTCGAACGCGGTGGTGGGCTGAAACGCGGTGAAGAAGGCGGCCGCGTAGGGCGTGACGCCCTGCTGGCCGGCGGCGCCGGCCACGGACTCGAGGGCGATGTCCGCCTCGGCGCTGGCGCCGGTGGCGGCCGACAGAATGGCCAGAGCGGCGGTCGCGAAAAGCCGGTGCTTCATCCAGGACTCCCCCGTGAGCCCCCGGCCCAGGTCGGGCGAACCTGATCGCGCGCCCGTCGCGAGGCACGTTACAAACCCGAAATGTGGATTAAATCGCCGACAGACTGACGGCGATCTGTCAGACGGCGGTGCCGCCCACGGTCAGGCCGGTGATCTTCATAGACGGCTGCGCCACCCCGACCGGCACGCCCTGTCCGGCCTTGCCGCAGACGCCGACGCCGGGGTCTATCTCGAAGTCGTCGCCGATCATCGTCACCCGGGTCAGGGCGCTGGGGCCGTCGCCGATCAGGCTGGCGCCCTTGACCGGCGTGGTCAGACGACCGTCCTCGATGAGCCAGGCCTCGGTGCACTGGAAGACGAACTTGCCGTTGGTGATGTCCACCTGACCGCCGCCCAGGTGGGCGCAGAAGATGCCCCGCTTCGTAGACGCGATCATCTCGGCCTGGGTGTGGTGTCCCCCGAGCATGCCGGTGTTGGTCATCCGCGGCATGGGCATGTGGGCATAGGACTGGCGGCGGGCGTTGCCGGTGACGCTCATGCCCATCAGCCGGGCGCTCATACGGTCGTGCATGTACCCGACCAGGATGCCGTCCTCGATCAGGATAGTCCTCTCCGTGGGCGTGCCCTCGTCATCAACGGTCAGCGAACCGCGACGGCCAGGGATGGTCCCGTCGTCGAAAACCGTAACGCCCGGCGCGGCGACCCGCTCGCCGATGCGGCCGGAAAAGGCCGACAGGCCCTTACGGTTGAAGTCGCCTTCCAGCCCGTGGCCGACGGCCTCGTGCAGCAGCACGCCGTTCCAGCCCGGGCCGAGGACAACGTCCATCTCGCCCGCCGGGCAGTCGACGGCGTCGAGGTTCACGGTCGCCTGGCGAATCGCGTCGTCGACCTGGGCCTGCCACTTGTCGGGGGAAATCCAGGCCTCGAAGCCGGCGCGGCCGCCGGCGCCGGACGTCCCCGTCTCCCGGCGGCCGTCCCGTTCGACGGTGACCTGGACATTGACGCGCACCAGGGGCCGCACATCACGGATCAGGCGGCCGTCGGCGCGCAGAATCTCGACCGTGCGCCGCTCGCCGGCCATCGAGGCCATGACCTGGACCACGCGCGGATCGCGGGCCCTGGCGAAGGCGTCGATCTCCTGCATCAGGGCGACCTTGTCGGAGAAGCCCGGGGAGGCGACCGGATCGGCCTCGTCGTAGAGTTTGGCGTTGGTGGCGCGCGGGGCCTCGGCCGCCACGCCGGCATAGCCGCGGCGGGCCAGCCTGGCCGAATCGCCGGCGCGCCGGATGGCGGCCTCGGAGATTTCGCTGGCGTGGGCGTAGCCGGCCGTCTCGCCGGCGACGACGCGAAGGCCGAAGCCCTCGCCCGAATCATAGCTGGCGGTCTTCAGGCGTCCGTCGTCGAAGACGAAGGCCTCGGACTCCGACCGCTCCAGGAACAGTTCACCGTCGTCGGCTCCGGCAAGGGCCTCGCCGAGGATGGCGCGGGCCCGTTCGGGATCGACGCCGGCGGCGTCCAGGAGCGAGGGAGCGAGAGGAGAGGCGGTCATGGCGCTAAAGGTAGGGCGTCAGACCGCCTTCGTCATCAGTAGTCCTGGTCCACATTGCCAGATCCGCTGATTTCGCTCGTCAGACTGGCGGGCTTGGCGCGCAGGCTGACGTCGCCGCTGCCGGCGACCGCGACCTTGACCACGCCCCGGGCGGCCACGGTGGTGTCGCCGCTGCCCGAGGTGGAGACCTCGGCGTCCCGCGCGTCGATATCGGCGAGATCGATGCTTCCCGACCCGACGATCCCGAGCTTCAGGGCGTCGGACCGGCCGGCGCCGGTCACGTCGCCGCTGCCCTGGACCTGCACGGTAAGCCTTGGCTGGTCATAGTTCCGGATATCGAGATCGCCGGCGCCGTTCACGGTGAAGGTCGACACCTTCGGGGCGGTGACGGTGATCCGGATGCGATCGCTCGCATCCAGGACGCGCACGCCGTTGAGATCGATCGTCACGTCGCTGCTGTCGATCTGTACGTCGCCGGCGAGGCCGAAGCGGCCGCCCTCGAGCGTGATCCGTTCAGCGTAGTCTTTCGGCCCCTCGATAACGACCCGGGCCTCAGCGCCCTGGACGTATGTGACGTCGACGGGAAGGTCGAGCACAAGCGACTCGCCGCCGTTCCAGGGCAGCTCTCGCGTGATCGTCTCGCTGGGGCGGACGCGCTCCACCCGGTTGCGGCCCTCGCGCTCGGTGATGCGGTACTGCCACTCGCTGGGGATGGTCCAGCCGTTCTCGGCGATGTCGCGACCGCCCAGGGCGGCGGCGCCGGCCAGACAGGCGACCGCGAGAATGAAGCTCGCGAAGGCGATGGTGATCAGGGTGCGGATCATGGCTCTGTCCCTCAGCCTTGCGGTTCGATGGCCGGCTTCAGCAGCCGGTAGTGGAGGCGCCCGTACCAGACGAGCAGGTTGACCAGGCCGACCGTGACGATGGTCGTGACGGCGGCGATGGCCGTGGCCGCGGCCATCAGGCCGATGCCGGCGAGAACGGCTGTCAGCGGGCCGCCCGGCGGTCCCATGAAGGGCCCGGCGGCGAAGACGAACCCGCCGCCCAGGAAGATGCCGATGGCCGCCATGAAGAAGCCGAACAGCGCGCCGACCACGCCCATGAGGATGGGCAGCAGCACCAGGATGTCGATGGCGCCCAGGCCGAGCACCGCGAACACGGCGGCCATCGCGGCCGACGGGTTCTTCTGCTCTTCCCAGCGCTTGAGGCCTTCCTCGGCCTTCAGTTCGCGGGCCAGACGCCCGGGATCGCCCAGCGCCTCGGCCACTTCGGCCTCGGTGCGTCCGGCGGCGATCGCGTCGGCGAAGTGAGTGTCGTAGTCGGCGACGATATCGCTGATCTGGCTTGCCGGCATTCCGGCCAGTCCGGCCTTCAGCCGGACGATGAAGTCGGCGCGGGTCATGCCTCGGCTCCCAGGATGGCGTCGACGGCCCGGGTGAAGGCCGTCCATTCGGACTTCTGCGAGATGAAGCTGGCGCGCCCCGCGTCGGTCAGGCGGTAGTATTTCCGGGGCGGGCCGCTCTGCGACTCGACCAGATACGTATCGACCAGGCCATCCGCCTGCAGTCGTCTCATCAGCGGGTAGATGGTCCCCTCCCCCATGTCGATGTCCTTCGCGAGCTGGCTAGCGATCTCGTAGGCGTAGCTGTCGGCGCGGTGCAGCAAGGCCAGCACGCACAGCGTCAGGACGCCCTTCTTCAGTTGGATTTCTATGGTTTCCGGCACGTGGTCCGTCTCCAGGTTCCAGAGCTGTCTAACGCACAGTACTGAGTACCGCAAGGTACCTTTTTAAGCCGGGTAGCTTGCCGTGCCCCATAGCCTTGGGGGCCGTTGTTGCGAGCCCCTCGCAGAGGTTGGCCTTTTCCTTGTGGCGCCTGCGACGGCGAGGCGCTTGGCAAGGGGGGGCGTTGCGCGTATTCACGCCTCCGGTAGGCGTGGAGGGGCGTCGACGCAGAGCTCGTAAGCGAGCTTGAAGAAGTTCCTCCCTGAGCCAGATGGAAGAAGCCGGGCATCCTTGGTCCCCCCGGACCAGGGCCGGCAAAGCAGGCCAGAGAGGGTCATGAAGTCGAAGTTTCAGGGTATCGCCGGTCTAATGGCGGGCGCCGGTGCGGCGATGATGGGCTCGATGGCCCTCGCTCAGGAGCGGCTGGGTCAGCCGACGCCAGGCGGAATAGGCCTGCAGCAGGCGGCTTCGCCGCTCAAGCACGAGGCCCACTTCTTCCACGACATCATTCTGCTGCCGATCATCACGGTCATCAGCCTGTTCGTGCTGGCCCTGCTGATCTGGGTCGTGGTTCGCTACAACAGGAAAGCAAACCCGACGCCGGCGACCTTCAGCCACAACACCGCGCTCGAGGTGGCATGGACGTTGATCCCGGTCCTGATCCTCATGTTCATCGCGATCTTCTCGTTCGGACTGCTGTTCCGTTACCACAACATGCCCAAGCCGGATCTGACCGTTAAGGCGGTCGGCTACCAATGGAACTGGGGCTACGAGTACCCGGACCAGAAGATCCCCGAATACATCTCCAACATGCTGCCCGAGGACGAGGTCGCCAAGCGCGGCCTGCCCAGCGACGTCTACCGCCTGGCCGCGACCGAACCCATGGTCGTGCCGGTGAACAAGGTCGTCCGCGTCCAGGTCACCGCCGCCGACGTCATCCACGCCTTCGCCCTGCCGGCCTTCGGTCTCAAGACGGACGCCATCCCGGCCGCCTGAACGAGACCTGGTTCAAGGCCGAGAAGGTGGGCACCTACTACGGCCAGTGTTCCGAACTCTGCGGCGTCGACCACGCCTTCATGCCCATCGAGATCAAGGTCGTTACGCAGGCTGAATTCGACGCCTGGGTGGCCACCAAGGCTCCGGCCGCCGCGCCGGTCACGGCCCCGGCCGAAGCGACGGCTCCGGCCGCCGCTGCTCCCGCTCCGACCCCGACGGCCGCTCCGGTCGCCGCCCCCGCCGGCGTCGCGCCGGCCGCCAAGCTCTGATTTCCAAGGTAAGACCGATGGCTCACGCCGCCGCTCACGACTCACACGACGACGCCGACCACAAGCCCGGCTTCTTCACCCGCTGGTTCCTCTCAACGAACCACAAGGACATCGGTACGCTGTACCTGCTGTTCGCCATCATGGCGGGCATCGTGGGCGGCGCCCTGTCGGGCCTCATCCGCTGGGAACTGGCGGAACCGGGGATCCAGATCTTCGCCGCCAACTCCTCGGTCAGCCTGCTGGGCCTGATCGAGCAGTCCAAGCATGGCTACAACGCGGTCGTCACCGCCCACGCTCTGATCATGATCTTCTTCATGGTCATGCCGGCGATGATCGGCGGCTTCGGCAACTGGTTCGTGCCGCTGATGATCGGCGCGCCGGACATGGCCTTCCCGCGGATGAACAACATCTCCTTCTGGCTGCTGGTCGCCGCCTGGGTGCTGCTGATCATGTCGATGTTTGTCGACGGTGGTCCGGGCAAGGGCTTCGGCGGCGGCTGGACGATCTATCCGCCGCTCTCGACCTCGGGCCACACCGGTCCGTCGATGGACCTGGCGATCTTCTCGCTCCACCTGGCGGGCGCCAGCTCGATCCTCGGCGCGATCAACTTCATCACCACGATCTTCAACATGCGCGCGCCGGGAATGACCCTGCACCGCATGCCGCTGTTCGTCTGGTCGATCCTGGTCACTGTCTTCCTGCTGCTGCTGGCCCTGCCGGTCCTGGCCGGCGCCATCACCATGCTGCTGACCGACCGGAACTTCGGCACCCACTTCTTCGATCCCGCCGGCGGCGGCGATCCGGTCATGTTCCAGCACCTGTTCTGGTTCTTCGGCCACCCGGAAGTGTACATCCTGATCCTGCCGGGCTTCGGCATGATCAGCCACATCGTCTCGACCTTCTCGCGCAAGCCGGTGTTCGGCTACCTCGCCATGGCCTACGCCATGGTCGCCATCGGCTTCGTCGGCTTCATCGTCTGGGCCCACCACATGTACACCGTGGGCATGGGCATCAACCTGCGGGCCTACTTCGTTGCGGCCACCATGGTCATCGCGGTGCCCACCGGCGTGAAGATCTTCAGCTGGATCGCCACCATGTGGGGCGGCTCCATCAGCTTCAAGACGCCGATGCTGTGGGCGATGGGCTTCATCTTCCTGTTCACCGTCGGCGGTGTGACCGGCGTCGTGCTGGCCAACGCCGGCATCGACTACAGCCTGCACGACACCTACTACGTGGTCGCCCACTTCCACTACGTGCTGTCGCTGGGCGCCGTGTTCGCGATTTTCGCCGGCTTCTTCTACTGGTTCGAGAAGATCTGGGGCGTGAAGTACAACGAGTTCCTCGGCGCGCTGCAGTTCTGGGTCATGTTCATCGGCGTGAACCTGGTGTTCTTCCCGCAGCACTTCCTGGGTCTGCAGGGCATGCCGCGTCGCTACGTGGACTATCCCGAGGCCTTCACCCTGTGGAACCAGGTCTCGTCCTGGGGCTATGTGGTCACGGCCGTCAGCGTGGGCATCTTCCTGATCATCCTGCTGGAAGCCGCCATCCGTCGCCGTCCCGCGGAAGCCAACCCCTGGGGCGAAGGCGCCACGACGCTGGAGTGGACCCTGTCCTCGCCGCCACCGTTCCACCAGTTCAACGAACTGCCGGTGATCAAGCCGGACAAACACTAGGTCCAGTCGGATCATTGGTCGCACCAAAAGGGCGCGTCGGGGTTGGACCCCGGCGCGCCCTTCGCCTATGTACCTTGCGAACATGAGCAAGCCCGTCGCCATCGAAGGCCGCGCCGCATCACAGCCGGCGCTCTGGTCTGACTATCTGCAGCTGTTGAAGCCGCGCGTCATGTCGCTGGTGGTGTTCACCGCCGCGACCGGGCTGGTCTGCGCCAAACAGCCGATGAACCCGCTGCTGGCCTTCGTGGCGGTCCTGTGCATCGCGGTCGGCGCGGGCGCGTCCGGCGCGCTGAACATGTGGTTCGACGCCGATATCGACGGCCGCATGCGCCGCACCCGGGCCCGCCCGGTGCCGGCCGGCAAGGTCAAGGGCGCCGAGGCCGCCACCCTGGGAATCGTCCTGTCCCTCTTCTCGGTGATGCTGCTGGGCATGACCACTAACTGGCTGGCGGCCGGGCTGCTGGCCTTCACCATCTACTTCTATGTCGTGGTCTACACGATGTGGCTCAAGCGCTGGACGCCGCAGAACATCGTGATCGGCGGTCTGGCCGGCGCCCTGCCTCCGGCCATCGGCTGGGCCGCCGCGGCCGGCGAAACGCCGCTGAACGCCTGGCTGATGGTGCTGATCATCTTCATGTGGACGCCGCCTCACGCCTGGGCGCTGGCCCTCTACACATCGGAGGACTACGCCAAGGTCGGCGTGCCGATGATGCCCGTGGCCAGGGGCGCGGCCTCCACCCGCAAGCAGATCCTGATCTATTCGCTTCTGTTCGCGCCGATCTGCCAGATCCCGGCCTTCACCGGGCTTGGCGGCCCGGTCTACCTCGCGGTGGCCGCGCTCGGCGGGGCGGTGTTCGTGCTGCTGGCCTGGCGCGTGTTCCGCTCACGGGCCGGCGACGCCCCCGACGAGCGTATCGAGGGCGAGGACCGACTCTACGCCGTCCGGGCCGGCTCCAAGGACGCCCGCAACCTGTTCGCCTTCTCGATCCTGTACCTTACATTGCTGTTCGCGGCCCTGCTCGCCGAGCATCTGGCCCGGATAGCGCCGCTGGAGCTCCTCTAAGTGACCTCTCTGCAAGACGACACGCCGCCGGTCATGGCGGCCCCGGTCGACACGGCAGCCCTCGACAAGGCGCGCCGCGGCCGAAACATTGCCCTCGCCCTCGGCCTGGTGGTCTTCATCCTGCTGGTCTACGGCGTCACGCTCGTTCGTATGGGAGGCCACATTGCAAGCCGCCCCCTCTAAAGCTCCGCGCTCGGCCGCGCAGCGCAACGCCCGCCTGGGTCTGATCTGCGGAGCCGCCTTCTTCGGGATGGTTGGCGTCTCCTTCGCCTCGGTGCCGCTTTACCGCGCCTTCTGCCAGCTGACCGGCTTCGATGGCACGGTCCGCAGGGCCGACGTCGCGCCGGACAAGGTGCTCAACAAGACCCTGACCATTCGCTTCGACGCCAACGTCCGCAACCTGCCCTGGAGCTTCGCGCCCGAGCAGGTGAGCCAGGAGGTGAAGATCGGCGATACGGGCCTGGCCTTCTACAAGGTCACCAACAACGGCACGACGCCGCTGACAGCCCAGGCCACCTACAACGTGGTGCCCGAATCAGCCGGCCTCTACTTCCAGAAGCTCGAATGCTTCTGTTTCACCGACCAGACCATCCAGCCGGGCGAGACCAAGGAGTTCCCGGTCGTCTACTTCGTGGATCCCAAGTTCGCCGAGGATTTCGAGACGAAGGGGACGCCCGAGGTGACGCTTTCCTACACCTTCTTCCCCTCGACCGAAGGAAGCGCGCAAGCGCCTCTTGGCGGAACGGCCGGGGCGGGGCTATAGCACACGGGATTTTGGGGCGGCTCGCCGCTCCGGGGGAAACAGAGGTTCAGGCACGATCATGGCCCACGGCGCCGTAAAGCACGACTATCACCTGGTTAACCCCAGTCCCTGGCCGCTGATCGGCTCGATCGGCGCGACGATCATGATGATCGGCGCCGTGGTCTGGATGAGGGGCCTGGTCACGGTCACCGACGAGACCTCGCCGCTGGTGTCCTACCTGTTCGGCAAGGGCCACCCGATCACCTTCGGGATCGGTCTGGCGCTCGTGCTCTACACCTTCTTCGGCTGGTGGAGCGATGTGATCAAGGAAGCCAACGCCGGCGATCACACCCCGGTCGTGTCGCTGCACCTGCGCTACGGCATGATCATGTTCATCGCTTCGGAAGTGATGTTCTTCGTCGCCTGGTTCTGGATCTTCTTCGAGATGGCCCTGTTCCAGGAGCATCGCACCCTGACGCCCGCCATCGGCAACTTCGAGGGCGTGGCCGAGGCCTGGGCCCAGTGGCCGCCCAAGGGCGTCGAACTGATTCCCGCCTTCCACCTGCCGCTGATCAACACCCTGATCCTGCTGCTGTCGGGCACCACCGTGACCTGGGCTCACCACGCCCTGCAGGTCGGCGACCGCAAGGCCGCCAAGATCGGCCTGGCTCTGACCATCCTGCTCGGCGCCCTGTTCACGGCCGTCCAGGTCTACGAGTACGACCACATCCTGCACGAGAAGCTGTTCTTCTCGGAGGAAGCGGCCAACGCCGGGCTCTATGGTTCGGCCTTCATGATGGCGACGGGCTTCCACGGCTTCCATGTGCTGATCGGCACCATCTTCCTGGCGGTCTGCCTCATTCGCCTGCTCAACGGCGCCTTCACGCCCAAGCAGCACTTCGGCTTCGAGGCCGCTGCCTGGTACTGGCACTTCGTCGACGTGGTGTGGCTGTTCCTGTTCGCGTTCATCTACGTGATCTTCGGCACGCCCTAGCATGGCGAACCCATACGCAGCCGGGGCGGCCGGACGCTGCCCCAACTGCGGCGAGGGCCACCTGTTCGAGGGATTCCTCAAGGTGGCCCCGACATGCGAAGCCTGCGGCTTCGACCTGAAGGCGGCCGACTCCGGAGACGGACCGGCCGTTTTCGTCATTCTGATCGGCGGCTTTCTCGTCGCGTTCGGCGCGGTGTTCACCCAGATCGCCTGGAACCCGCCGCCCTGGCTGCAGCTGGTCGTCTGGTTGCCGTTGACCGTGATCGTCTGTGGCGGGCTCCTGCGCCCCTTCAAGGGCCTGCTGCTCGCGGCCCAGTTCGCCAACAAGGCTCGTGAGGCCGGCCGCGACGATGTCTGAGCTCCGTGCGCGTTTCCCGGTCGGGCTGACCATCAGCACCGCCGTCGCCCTGCTGATCCTTCTGGCGCTCGGAACCTGGCAGCTGCAAAGGCTGGCCTGGAAGTCGCAACTGCTCGACCGCATCGCAGAGACCCGCGCCGCGCCGCCGAAGCCGATCACGACGGTTCCGTTGACGCCGGCCTATCGCTTCACCCGCGTGACCCTCGACTGTCCGGGCCTTGCCGGCGCGAAGTTCGTCGAGCTCTACGCGCTGAAGGACGGTGAAGCCGGATCGCGGCTGGTTTCGCTCTGCACCTATGCGGCAGACCGCCCGGCCATCCTGGTCGACCGCGGCTTTGTCGCCGACACCATCTCCGCCCGCCCGCCGACGTCCGGCGACGATTCGGTCGTCCGTCTGACCGGACTGTTGCGGGAAGGCGTGCCGCCCGGCGCCTTTACGCCGGCCGCCCGCGACGGGCGTTTCTACAGCGCCGACCTGCCGGCCATGGCCAGGGCCCTCGGCGCGGTCCGCCATCCGGACGTGATGGTGACGGCCGAGACGTCGTCCAATCCCGAATGGAAGGCGCTGGTTCCCACGCCGCTCCCCGAGACGATCACAAACCGCCATCTCGAGTACGCCCTGACTTGGT
Source organism: Caulobacter sp. (assembly GCA_040383665.1). GTDB lineage: Bacteria > Pseudomonadota > Alphaproteobacteria > Caulobacterales > Caulobacteraceae > Caulobacter. The sequence goes on along the minus strand of JBEIDC010000005.1, from coordinate 51,236 downwards.
ACGGCCTTGCCGCAGCCCTGGTCGGCGTCTACGTCGCCCTCGTCCGTCGCAAGTTGAAGAACGCATGAAGTACGTCTCCACCAGGGCGGGCTCGGCAGGAGACGCCGCGCCCATCGGGTTCCTCGACGCCGTTCTGGCGGGTCTCGCGCCCGATGGCGGCCTGTATGTGCCGCAAACCTGGCCGACCCTGACGACCGAGGAGATCGCAGGGTTCGCGGGCAGATCCTACGCCGAGGTCGCCGCGGACATTATCTCCCGCTTCGCAGGGCACGAGATCCCGCACGACGTGCTGCTGGAGATGTGCACCGAGGCCTACGGGACCTTCACCCACGCCGCGACCTGCCCGATCAAGCAGCTGCGCCCCGGCCAGTTCCTGCTGGAACTGTTCCACGGCCCGTCCCTGGCCTTCAAGGACGTGGCGATGCAGCTGCTGGGGCGGTTGTACGACTACGCCCTGTCGCGGCAGGGTCGGGTCATGACCGTGGTCTGCGCCACCTCGGGCGACACCGGCGGCGCCGCTGTCGAGGCCTTTCGCGGCCGGGCCAACACCCGCATCGTCGCCCTGTTCCCCGAAGGCCGGATCAGCGAGGTCCAGCGCCGCTTCATGACCACGGCCGCCGACGCCAATGTCGCCTGCCTGTCGGTCGAGGGCACCTTCGACGACTGCCAGACCATCGTGAAGGGCCTGTTCGGCGACGAGCCGTTCCGCCAGGCGGTCGACCTGACGGGCGTCAACTCGATCAACTTCGCCCGCATCGTCGCCCAGGCGGTCTACTACTTCACCGCCGCCGCCGCCCTGGGCGCGCCGGGGCGCGAGATCGCCTTCTGCGTCCCGACCGGAAACTTCGGCGACGCCTTCGCCGGCTGGGTGGCCAAACAGATGGGCCTGCCGATCGGCCGGATCATCGTGGCCACCAACAGCAACGACATCATGGCCCGCGCCTTCGAGGAGGGCCGTTACGCCCGGGGCGTGGTCGCCGCCACCCAGTCGCCGGCCATGGACATCCAGATCGCCTCCAACTTCGAGCGGCTCTACTACGAGACCGCCCGCCGCGACGGGGTCGAGACCAGCCGCGCCTTCCGCGCCTTCACCGAGACCGGCTTGCTGGACCTCCCGCCGGCGGCGCTCAGCGAGATGAAGGCGCTGTTCTCCGGCGCCTCGGTGACCGAGGACGACACCGCCCGCACCATCCTGGCCACGCTGAACGAGACCGGCGAGGTCATCGACCCGCACACGGCCGTCGCCGTGGCGGCCGCCAACCGCGCCACGCTGCCGGACGGGATGCCGCTGGTGATCCTGTCGACCGCCCATCCGGCCAAGTTCCCCGAGGCGGTGCAGGCCGCGACCGGCACCGCGCCGCCGACGCCCGCCTCCGCTCGGCGCCTGGACGGCAAGGCCGAGCGCTTCGACCGCCTGCCCGCAGACGCCGAGACGATCAAGGCCTTCATCCGCGATTTCGCGCGCCGGTGACCGCCCGCCTCCACACCCTGGCCAATGGCGTGCGGGTCATCTGCGACCCCATGCCCGGCCTCGAGACCCTGGCCCTGTCGGTCGTCGCCGGCCGCGGGGCCCGCTCCGAGGACGTCGCCCGGTCCGGCTGGTCGCACCTTCTCGAGCACATGGTGTTCAAGGGGGCCGGCGAGCGGTCGGCCCGCGAGATCGTCGAGGCCATCGAGACCGAGGGCGGCCAGCTGAACGCCGCCACCGGCTATGAGCGGACCAGCTTCCAGACCCGCGCCCTGAAGGGCGGCCTGCCGCTGGCCATGGAAATCACCGCCGATCTGCTGCTGCGCCCGACGATGCAGGCGACCGACCTGGTCCGCGAAAAGCAGGTCGTCGGCCAGGAGATCGCCGAGGCCGCCGACACGCCCGACGACCTGGTGTTCGAGCTTGCGCAGGAGAAGGCCTTCGAGGGTCAGTCTCTGGGCCGCCCGATCCTGGGCACCGTCAAGTCGCTCAAGCCCGCCACGCCCGACTCGCTGTCGGCCTGGCGCGCGGCGCTATATGCGCCTGATCGTCTGGTGGTCAGCGCCGCAGGGGCGGTGGACGAGGACCATCTGCTGGCCCTGGCCGAGCAGGCCTTCGGCCATCTGCCGGCGCAGGCGGGCGAGCCCTCCCCGGCCCCGGCCGTCTTCACCGGAGGCGTCGCGGCCAAGGGGCGCAAGCTGGAGCAGGCCCACCTCGTTCTCCTGCTGCCCGCCGTCGGGGCCAGCGACGACGACTACTTCGTGCTGCGGGTCTTCGCCGAGGCGTTAGGCGGAGGCATGTCCTCGCGGCTGTTCCAGGAGGCCCGCGAGAACCGGGGCCTGGCCTACGCGGTCGACGCCTATGCCGACACCTACGAGGACGTCGGTGTGCTGGGCATCTACGCCGGCTGCGCGGCCGGCGACGCCGCCGAGCTGGCTCGGATCTGCGCCGGCGAGATCCTGGGCCTGGCGACATCGGTCGGCGCCGCGGAGCTGGCCCGCGCCAAGGCCCAGCTGAAGGCCTCGATGTTCATGGGCCGCGAGCAGCCGCTATCGCGGGCCGAACAGGCCGCCGGCCAGACCCTGCTGTTCGGTCGCCTCTACCCGGCCGCCGAGATCGCGGAGGCCATCGACGCGGTCACCGCCGCCGACTTCGCACGCCTCGGCGAGCGGCTGACGGCGGACCGCAAGAGCGTGATCTCCGTGCTGGGCTCGAAGACGGCCATGGCGGCTCCGGAAGCCTTCGAGGCGGTGCTGTTCGGCTGAGGGGGCCGCCCCGCAGGTCAAGGCTGCGTCGCCCCATCCCCTTGCCCCGCTTCGCGACCCACGCCACCCTCCACCCATGTCGCTGCTCGAATGGATCTCCGCGGAGCCGTCGCTGACGCTGCAGGGCCAGGGCGTCACCCTGCGTCCGCCACGGCGGCGGGACTATGCCGAGTGGGCGGCGCTTCGGCAGGCGTCGCGGGGGTTCCTGCAGCCGTGGGAGCCGACCTGGTCGCCCGACGAGCTGACCCTCAACGCCTATCACCGCAGGCTTTCGGCCTGGCGCCGGGGTCGCGAGCTGGACCAGATGTACGCCTTCTTCGTCTTCCGCCAGGTCGACGACGCCCTGACCGGCGGCATCACCATCAACAACGTCCGGCGCGGCGTCGCCCAGACCGGCACGGTCGGCTACTGGTCGGCCCAGGCCCACGCCCGCAAGGGCCACACCCTGGCGTCGCTGCGCGTCGTCATCCCGCACGCCTTCGGTCCGCTGGGCCTGCACCGGCTGGAGGCGGCCTGCCTCCCCGGCAATGACGCTTCGGCCAACCTGCTGCTGAAGGCCGGCTTCACCGAGGAAGGCTACGCCAAGGCTTATCTGAAAATTAACGGCGATTGGCGAGACCATCGGCTGTTCGGGCTGGTGACGCGGGACCCCTCGCGTGGCCGCCCCCGGGAGGGCCTTACAGGCTAGTCGGCATGCGTCCGCAGGGGCAGGATCGACGCATCTGGGACGCCGCGACGACGCTCGAGGCGCTCGGCGGCGCGCAGGTGGCGCTCTGGGTATGGGAGCCGGCGGAGGACAGCCTGCGCCTGTTCGGCGCCGCGCGTCAGCTTGGCCTCGGCCCCCTCGCCCCCGAATGCTCGTCCGCCGCCTTCCGCGCCCTGGCCCTGCCGGCTGATCGCGCGGCCGCCGAGGAACTGCTCCGCATTCACGACCCCGGGACAGAGGTCACCCTGCGCATCAAGATGCGCGGCGGCGAGACCTGCCTGTGGCGCGGCGTGTGGCTCGAGGAGGGCGTGCGCGCCTCCGGCGTCGTGGCTCCCGAAACCCGCTTCGCCGCCTCCGAGATCGACCAGCTGACCGGCCTGCTGGATCGCAGGAGCTTCGTCGTCAGGGCGCGGGAGCGGCTGGCCGAGCCGCTGCGCCAAACCCTGGTAGTGGCTGACCTGGACCGCCTGCGCCGCCTGAACGAGGCCCTGGGCCATGAGCGGGCCGACCTGGTGCTGGCCGCGCTCGGCTCGCGCCTGGCGGCGGCGTTCGGCGGCGACGCCCTGCTGGCCCGGGTCGGCGAGGACGAGTTCGCCGTCATGGTCTCGGGCGACCACGACCCGGTCGAGCGCCTGCGCCGGGCGCTGGAGCAGCCGCTGCGCGTGGCCGGATTCGACATCCTGCCGACCCTGGCCATCGGCGCCGTGGAGGCCGACGGCGGCCAGGACGCCCCTGAGGCCGCCGAACTGCTGCGTCGCGCCGAGCTGGCCGTCGAGGCGGCCAAGGCCGGCGGCTTGGGCGGCGGGGCCGCCTATGGCCGGTCCATGGAGAGCGACGGCCTCTCGCAACTTGCCCTGGAGGCCGATCTGCGCGGGGCGGTAGGACGTGGCGAGATGACGCCCTTCTACCAGCCGATCGTCCGACTGGCCGACGGCAAGCTGACCGGCTTCGAGGCCCTGTGCCGCTGGCGCCACCCGCGCCGGGGCATCATCCCGCCCGACGAGTTCCTGCCGCTGGCCGTGGAACTGGGGCTGATGGACGAGATCGGCGCCCACATGATCCGCACCTCGGCCCGCCAGCTGGCGGCCTGGCGGACCAGCCACGCGGCGGTCGGCGACCTGACCGTCAGCGTCAACCTGTCGACCGGAGAAATCCACAGGCCGGGCCTGATCGACGACGTCACCGGCCTGATCGCCAAGCACCGGCTGCCGCACGGCTCGCTGAAGCTGGAGATCACCGAGAGCGACATCATGCGCGACCCGGAGGGCGCGGCCACCGTGCTGCGCGCGCTACGGGCCGGCGGGGCGGGCCTGGCGCTGGACGATTTCGGCACCGGCTTCTCCTCGCTCAGCTACCTGACCCGCCTGCCCTTCGACACCCTGAAGATCGACCGCTACTTCGTACGGACCATGAGCACCAACGAGGGCTCGGTGAAGATCGTCAGCTCGGTGGTCAAGCTGGGCCAGGACCTCAACCTCGAGGTTGTCGCCGAGGGCGTCGAGAACGCCATCATGGCCCGCCAGCTGATGGAGCTGGGCTGCGACTACGGCCAGGGTTTCGGCTATGCGCCCGCCCTGTCGCCGCAGGAAGCCGAGATCTACCTCAACGAAAGCTACGTCGACGGCGCCGCGCCGGTGCGGCGTCAGGGCTAGAACCCTCAGACCACGATCACGGTGTCGCTGTAACGGCCGAGGATACCGTCGGCGGTGACAAGACGCAGGGGCGTCGTCAGAGCCTGCGCAACCAGCATCCGGTCGAACGGATCCAGATGATGCGGCGGCAGGGCGCCGGCGGTCGCCGCCTCGGGTCCCTGGATTGGCAGAATGCCGTACCCGGCGTCCTCGAACGCGCTCAGCGCTTGCGGCGCCGACACCTTCCGCCCGCCCGGGCGGCCGGCGGTCTTGGCGTGCTTGATGGCGATCTCCCAAACCGAGGCAGCACTGACCCAGACATTGTTGCCAGGATCTACAATCAGGTCCCTGGCCCTCGTCGGCAGTCGCGCGTCATCGGTGACCGCCCACAGCGCGATGTGGGTGTCGAGCAGCAGATTCATTCGTGGCCGGCGCCGAACAGCTCGGCGATCTCGTCGTTGTAGAGATCGATGTCGTCCGGAACCTCAAACTCGCCCTTGGCGACGCCGATCCGCTTGCTCACATCCAGCTTCACCGCCGTCAGCCGGGCGACCGGCTTGCCGTTGCGGGCGATCAGGATTTCGGATTCGTCGCCGCTTTCCACCGCCTCGACCAACCGCGAGAGGTTGGTCTTGGCGTCGAGCATGTTGACCGTGCGCATCGCGGCCTCCTTAGCCAAGCCTGGCTAAGCTAACATGGCAAGCGTTGTGCGCCAAATCAGGCCCGGCCGCCCTCCATCGACAGCATGGCCGGGCTGATGCCCAGCTTCTCGAGAGCGTGGGCCCATTTGTGGTCGTGATCATCGCCGAACAGCAGGGTCTCGTCGGCGTCGCAGACCAGCCAGGCGCTCTCGCGAACCTCTCGCTCCAGCTGGCCCGGGCCCCAGCCGGCGTAACCGAGCGCCAGGAAAGCCCGACGCGGGGCCGCCTCGCCGGTCAGGGCCTGCAGCACGTCCTTGGTCGTGGTCAGGGCCAGGCCGTCCTTCACCGGCATGCTGACTCCGTCACAGAGGTAGTCGTCGGTGTGCAGCACGAAACCGCGCTCGCGCTCGACGGGGCCGCCCATCAGAACCGCCTCGTCGGCGACGCGGCGAATCGGGCGGTCGACGCCGATCTTCTCGAACAGCGACTCCAGGGTCAGGCCGTCGAGCGGGCGGTTTATGGCCAGGCCGATGGCGTGCTCCTCGTCGTGGGCGCACAGGAAGACGACGGACCGCTCGAAACGCGGATCGCCGATGCCGGGCATCGCGATCAGCAGGCGGCCGGAGAGGAACTCGGTATCCGCTGGCTGGTTCATGTCCTGATGATTGGCGCCGTTGTGGGCCAATTCAAGTCGCGCGCTTGGCGGAACGACGGTCTGCCTCTATTTCGGTCGGCGAGCGGGTAAAACCCAAAGGGAGAGATCAGATGACCATCAAGGCCGGCGACAAACTGCCCGACGCCGTTTTCATGACCAGCAGCAGCGAAGGTCCGCGCCCGATCACCAGCGATGAGCTGTTCGCGGGCAAGACCGTGGCCCTGGTCGCCGTGCCGGGCGCCTTCACCCCGACCTGCTCGGCCAAGCACCTGCCGGGCTTCAAGGAGCACGCCGCCGACCTGAAGGCCAAGGGCGTCGATTCCATCGCCTGCGTGTCGGTCAACGACGTGTTCGTGATGAAGGCATGGGGCGCCGACCAGGGCGTGGGCGAGGACATCGTCATGCTGGCCGACGGCAACGGCGACTTCACCAAGGCCCTGGGCCTGGAGATGGACGGCAGCAAGTTCGGAATGGGCCTGCGCAGCCAGCGCTACTCGATGATCGTCAAGAACGGCGTCGTCGAGACGCTGAACGTCGAGGCCGGCGGCGAGTTCAAGGTGAGCTCGGCCGACTACATGCTGGCGCAGCTGTAGGACTGACGGGGACATGCACTTCAGTGCCTGTCCGCGATAGAAGGGGCCGGTGGAAACGCCGGCCCTTTTGCCTTGCGTGCTTCGCCACGCGACCTGCGGTCGCCGCTCAGCATGACCTGGGTGGGTAGCCCTCGATCTACGTCATCCTGAGCAGCCCGAGCAGCGGGCGTGTCGAAGGACGCACGGGGGCTCGAGCGGGGACAGGTCAAGATGTCCCTTGGAACACCTTGAGCTGTCCCCGCGCCCCCGCGCCCCGGGTCACCGGGTCGTGAAGGCCCCGCCCTTCCGTTGCGTCCCGAAAGGCCTATCTCGTTCACAGCAGTCAGGATTCCAGAGCCAATGTTCCGACCAATCGCCATCGCCCTGGGTCTGGTCCTGCTGTGCGCGCCGGTCGCCTCGGCCGCGCCGTCCATCGATCCCGCGAAGATGCCGGCCGGGACCTATGTCCTCGACCCGCAGCACGCCAGCCTGATCGCCCGGGTCAGCCACGGCGGTTTCTCTGCCTATACGATCCGCTTCCGCATCACCGAGGCCCGCTACAGCTGGGACCCCGCCTCGCCGCGGACCGCCCAGGTCGAGGCGACCGTCGATCCAGCCTCGTTCGACTCAGGGCTGGGCAAGGCCGACGCCGCGATGGCCGAACGCTTTCTGGAGGTGGAGCGCTTTCCCACCGCCCGGTTCGTCTCGACCTCCATCCAGACCGGAGAGGGCGGCAAGGGGACAATGACCGGCGACCTGACCCTGCACGGCGTGACGCGCCCGGTGACCTTCGACGTCACCTGGAACGGCTATGACTCGGGGATCTTCGGGCGGCGGTCGGGCTTTTCAGCGAGGGGCGTGTTCAAACGGTCGGACTTCGGTATCGATTATCTGCTCCGGCCGCCGCTCGGCTTCGTCGGCGACGAAGTGGAGTTGATCCTGGAGCTCGAGTTCGTGAAGAGTTAGCGCAGGCATTTCCGGAGCGATCATGACCCAGGCCCGCTATTCCACCGTCGCCATCGTGCTGCACTGGCTGATCGCCGGGCTGCTCGTCTGGATCGTCCTGCTCGGCTGGGAGGCCAGTGACGTGCAGGGCGCGGCCAAGGTCGCGCCGCTGCAGCTGCACAAGCCGCTCGGCATTCTCGTCCTGCTGTTGACCCTGGGCCGGCTGGCCTGGCGGCTGGCCCACCGGCCGCCGACGATCAGCCCGCACCTGAAACCCTGGGAGCGGAAACTGGCGACCGTCGCGCACTGGGGCTTCTACGTCATCCTGCTGGCGCTGCCGCTCACCGGCTGGGCCATGGTGTCCGCCAGCAAGCTGATCACCGCCTATCCGATCGACATGTTCGGCCTGTTCAACTGGCCGGCCCTCTCGTTCCTGACGAACCTGCCCGCCGACCAGATGAAGCCCACCCACGACCTGCTCGCGGAGGCGCACCACCTGATGGCCAAGGTGATCATCTATGGCCTGGTCCCGCTGCATGTGCTGGGAGCGCTCAAGCACCAGTTCATCGACAAGGACAACAACCTGGCCCGGATGATCCCGTTCCTGGCCCGCAAGGACGCCGCGTGAAGCCCTTTCTCCCCGCCCTCGCCCTGGCCTTCGCTGTCTCCGCGCCCGCCTGGGCCGCTCCGGCCCCGGTCTGGACGGTCGACAAGGCAGCCTCGAAGGTGGCCTTCGCGTCCAGCTTCGACGGCGGAGCCTTTACCGGATCGTTCCGGCGCTGGGACGCGGCCATCCGCTTCGACCCGGCCAACCTGGCCGGCTCGTCCGTAACGGCGACCTTCGACATGGCCTCCGCCGTCACCGGCGAGGCGACCCGCGACCAGTCGCTGCTGGAGCCCGACTGGTTCAGCGCGAAGGCCTTCCCGAAGGCCACCTTCACCGCCGCCGGCTTCAAGGCGCTGGGCGGCGGCAGGTACCAGGCGATCGGGACCCTGACGATGCGTGGGGTCACGAAGCCGTTGACCCTGCCCTTCAGCCTCGTCATCACCGGCGACACGGCGAAGATGACCTCCAGCGTGGGTCTGAACCGTCTGGCCTTCGGCGTGGGACAGGGCGATTGGAAGACGACAGAGGTCGTGCCGGGAACGGTGACCGTCAACATCAGCCTGACGGCGAAGCGGGCGAAATAGTCCGCGCAGTTGGGGCGCTGCGCGCCGGCGGCCTGGTGATCCTGCCGACCGAGACCGTGTACGGGCTCGCCGCAGACGCGGCGAATCCGCTGGCCGTGGCCGCCGTCTACGCGGCGAAGGGCCGGCCGAGCTTCAACCCGCTGATCGCCCATGTCGCCGACGTCGATGGCGCGCGACGGATCGCCTTGCTGGACGACCGGGCGCTGGCGCTGGCGGCGGCCTTCTGGCCGGGTCCGCTGACGATCGTGGCGCCGGTGTCTGACGCTGCGGCCGTCTGTGACCTGGCGCGGGCCGGGCTGGACACCGTGGCGGTGCGCGTGCCCGGTCATCCGGTTTCGCGCGCCTTGCTGAAAGCCTTCGGCGGGCCGGTGGTCGCGCCCTCGGCCAACCGCTCGGGCCGCCCGAGCCCGACGACCTTCGCCGACGCCGTGGAGGAGACCGGTCCGGCCGCCTCGGCGGCCCTGGACGGCGGGCCGTGCCGCGTGGGCCTGGAGTCGACAGTGGTGGCCCTGCTGCCCGGCGAGCCGGCGCGACTGCTCAGACCCGGCTCGGTGACCCGCCGGCAGGTCGAGGCGGTCATCGGATCGCTGGCCGAAGCCGAGGGCGACGCCAAGCGCTCGCCCGGCCGACTGGCGGCGCATTACGCCCCGGACGCGCCCGTTCGGATCAACGGTTCGGGTGCGGCGGCAGGCGAGGCCTTCCTCGCCTTCGGGCCCAGCGACAGCCCCTTCAACCTCAGCCCCTCGCGCGACCTCGCCGAGGCGGCGGCCAACCTGTTCGCCATGCTGCGGGCGGCGGATCGGACGAAGCCCTCGGCCATCGTCGTGGCCTCCATTCCCGACGAAGGCCTCGGCGAAGCCATCAACGACCGCCTGCGCCGCGCCGCCGGCTACGTGGGCTGAAGCGCAGACTTCACATCGGTGAGGACGAAGTCTTTCCCCTTGTAGAGCAGCGGCGCCCCCATCTGCCTGGCGAGGGCATAGGCGTAGCAGTCGCCCATGCTCAGGCCCGCGCGGTGGACGCCCTTGCCGTACTGCAGGTAGGCGGCGAGGGCATGAGCGGAGGTGACGGTGTGCGTCTCGACGACGTTCTGATCAGCGACCCAGGCTTGGAACTGCGACTGGTTGAACCGGCTTTCTCTCAGAACCAGGATCAGCCCCGCTTCCATGATGTTGACGGGCGTTGCCCATCCTTGAACGCCATCGAGGACCCGCTCCATGGCTTCGGCTTCGGGCTCCCGCCTGGCCATCGCGACGAGCGCCGAGGCGTCCACGACGATGGTCATGCGTTGTCGATCTCCGGAATGCCCGTCGGCCACAGCGCATCCCATTCAGCCTTGGTGATGGGATCGCTGGGGAGCTTGTCGAGCCCGGATATCCGCCGGAAGTGCTCGGTAGAGGCCCGCATCTGCGCCAGATTGCGGAGAGGGCGGGGGGGCGCCGTCGCGGCGGTCTGCTCCCGTTCCAGCGCCTCCCGCGCGATCTTGTCGATCACGCCGGTGATCGTGTCGCCCCGCGCCGCCGCAAGTTCGCGCACGACGCGTTCAGTCTCGGGGTTCTTGATGAAGATGCCCATGGCGATCCCTCGGTATATACCCGAGTATATACTCGTCAGGACGTTCCGAGAAGCGTAAGCTCTGCGCCCATGACCATTTCTGTTCCCGCTGACGTCATCTCCCGCCTCAAGGCCGTGCTCGGCGAGGGCGGCTGGAGCCAGGACCCCGACCGCATCGCGCCCAAGCTGGTCGAGTGGCGCGGCCGCTGGACCGGGACGACGCCGCTGCTGGCGCTGCCGAAGACAACGGCGCAGGTCGCCGCCGTGGTCGGGATCTGCGCCGAGTCGGGGACCGCCATCACGCCGCAGGGCGGCAACACCGGCCTGGTCAGCGGTCAGATTCCGCAGGGCGAGATCCTGCTGTCGACCGAGCGATTGAACGCCGTCCGCGACATCGACGCCTTCGACGACGTCATCGTGGCCGAGGCGGGTGTGACCCTGGCCGCCGTGCACGAGGCCGCCGCCGCCATCAATCGCCGCTTCCCGCTGGGCCTGGCGTCCGAGGGCTCGGCCACCGTCGGCGGGGTGATCTCGACCAACGCCGGCGGGACGCAGGTGCTTCGCTACGGCACGACGCGCAACCTGGTGCTGGGGGTCGAGGCGGTGCTGCCCAACGGCGAGATCTGGAACGGGCTGAAGCGCCTGCGGAAGGACAACACCGGCTACGACCTCAAGCAGCTGCTGATCGGGGCCGAGGGCACGCTGGGGGTCATTACCGCCGCCAGCCTGAAGCTGTTCCCGGCGCTGGCCTCCCGCGCCACGGCCATCGTCGGACTGCGGACGCCCCATGACGCGGTGGCGCTGCTGGCCCGGGCCAAGGACGCCACCGGCGGGGCCATCGAGGCCTTCGAGCTGATGGGTCGCCCGGGCCTGGCCTTCGCGGTGAAGAACATCCCCGGCGTTCGCGATCCGCTGGCCGGCGAGCATCCCTGGTACGTTCTGGTCGAGACCGCCAGCGGCGAGCCCGGCGCGGCCGAGGGCGCCATGGAACGGCTGCTGGCCGGCGCGCTGGAGGACGATCTGATCCAGGACGCCGCGATCGCGCAGACAGAAGCGCAGGCGAAGGCTTTCTGGGCTGTGCGCGAGAACCAGTCCGGCGGCCAGAAGGCCGAGGGCGCGGCCTGGAAGCACGACGTTTCCATCCCGGTCTCGCGCATCGCCGACTTCATCGACAAGGCGACCGCGGCGGTGCTCAAGGTCGACCCGACCCTGCGGATCGTCGCCTTCGGCCATGTCGGCGACGGCAACGTCCACTATGACGTGCTGCGCGCCGAGGGCGGCGACGACGAGGCGCACAACGAGCGTCGCGACGCCGGCTCCCGGATCGTTCACGACATTGTCGCGAGCATGGACGGCTCGATCAGCGCCGAGCACGGCCTGGGCGCGGCCAAGACCGCCGACGCCCTGCGCTACAAGTCGAATGTCGAGGTCGAGGCCTTGCGCGCCATCCGCGCCGCGCTGGATCCGGGCCGGATCATGAACCCGCGGGTGCTGTTCTAGGACTGACAGCGAGGGGACGGATCGTCCGGGGTCTCGACGCGGCCACGTTCGTCGAAAACCTTCCAGTCAACGGCCCAGTAGCTGCCCCGCTCCTCCTTCTGGAGGTAGAACAGCATGGTTCTCGGCAGCCGGTAGGCCGAGCCCATCAGCGCGCGGACCGTGATGTCGCTCGGACCCAGGCGACCATTGATCACCTCCTCAACGCGTACGGTCAGATCAAAGCGGCCGCCGACATAGATGGCCTCCGGATCGGGCTCCGGGTCCATCTCGTAGTAGCTCATGAACGCGCCGTAGGCCTTCACCTCGCCGATGACGACCAGGTCGTGACAGACCAGACCCTCGCGCTCCCGGAGCGCGGCGTCGGCCGGGCCGGCGACCAGAACCGCCGCTGCGGCCAGCGGTGCGACCAGCCCGCGCATCAGACGTCCTTCGGCTGGTCCTCGACCGTCACGGCCGGAGCCTTGCGCTGCCCGGGCGAACCGGGGGGCGCCAGCCGGACATGGAAGCCGGTGATCTTCCAGAGCCTGTCGTCCCCCTTGGCGAGAACCGTCTCGGTCACCACGGTCGCCGACGAATAGCTGTAGGCGTGGATCAGCGTGGCCTTGGTTCCGCCCGTACCGGCGCTCAGGCTCCAGCTGCGGTTGGCGACCGCTGCGGGCGTCCCCGCCGGCAGGGCGCCCTTGACCGCCGCCAGCTGGGCCAGCGCCGCCGGGGTGCGCAGCTCTGGCGCCAGATCGGCGTTGGCGGACAGGTCGGCCCCGGTCCGGATCTGCTCGTAGAGCGCCCTAGCCTTGGCGTCGGCCTCCTTGTCGGCGGTCGGCAGGCTGCAGGCCGCCAGAACCAGGGCTCCGGTGATGGCGAGAACAAAGGATCGACACTGCATGACCGGCCTCCTGAAGAGGCGTCGATCCTCGCCCATCGGCAACGTGATCGGCAAGCGTCGTCGTAAAGCCCGGAACGACTGGCCTTCCGCAGGGCGACGGCCTATCTCCCCGCCCATGCTGTTCGTCATCTCTCCCGCCAAGGCGCTGGACTTCACCCCGCCCGACCGGACCCTGCCCCTGACCACTCCGGTCCTGAAGGACGATATCGCCGCGCTGGACGCGGTGACCCGCAAGCTGCGGGTGTCCGAGGTGCGCAAGCTGATGGATCTGTCCGAGGCGTTGGCGACGCTGAACCATGAGCGCTTCCAGGCCTTCGACCCCTCGGTCGAGGAGGGACTGCAGGCGGCCATCGCCTTCAACGGCGACGTCTACGCCGGCCTCTCGGCCCGCACGCTCGACGCAAGGGCCTTCGCCTGGGCCCAGGACCGGCTGCGCATCCTGTCGGGCCTCTACGGCCTGCTTCGGCCGGCCGACGCCATCCAGCCCTATCGGCTGGAGATGGGCACGCGACTGAAGACCAGCCGTGGCAAGAGTCTCTACGACTTCTGGGGCGACCGGATCGCGCGCGAGCTCAACGCCGCCGCCGAGGGGCACAGGGACAGGACCCTGATCAACCTGGCCAGCCAGGAGTATTTCGGCGCCGTCGACGCAAAGGCCCTGACGCTGCCCGTCGTCACCTGCCGCTTCTTCGAGGAGAAGGACGGCGCGGCCCGCCAGATCAGCTTCTTCGCCAAGAAGGCCCGCGGCCTCATGGCCCGCTACGCCATCGACAACCGCATCGAGAAGGCGACCGACCTGAAGGCGTTCGACGTCGCGGGCTATGCCTGGCGCAAGGACCTGTCCTCGGAAGCCGACTGGGTGTTTCATCGTCCGTACACCCCGCCTGCCTGACAATTCGCCTTCGGGTGAATTATATGCCCTCGCGGTCGGCGGCGCGGTCGTTTATGCTGCGCTGCAACATGAAATGACAAGGCAGCGTACGACATGGACTACGGGCTCAGGGGCCAGGTCGCCATCATCACCGGGTCGACCAGCGGAATCGGGCTCGGCCTGGCCGAGGCGCTCGCCCAGCAAGGCGTGAACATCGTCCTGAACGGACTGGGTGACCCCGAGGGCATTGAAGCCACGCGGGCCGGCCTGTCGGCCCGTAACGGCGTCGAGGTGCTCTACCACAACGCCGACATGACCCAGCCGCTGCGCATCGCCGACATGGTCTCCTCGACCCGTAGCGCCTTCGGCCGCCTCGACATCCTGGTCAACAACGCCGGCATCCAGCATGTCGCGCCGGTGGACGAGTTCCCGGTCGAGCAGTGGGACCGGATCATCGCCATCAACCTGACCTCGACCTTCCACGCCACCAAGGCGGCCTTGCCGCCGATGAAGGCCGCCGGCCGGGGGCGAGTGGTCAACATCGCCTCGGCCCACGGCCTGGTCGCCTCGCCGTTCAAGAGCGCCTATGTCGCCGCCAAGCACGGCGTGATCGGCTTCACCAAGTCCGCGGCGCTGGAAGTGGCGCAGCAGGGCGTCACCGTGAACGCCATCTGCCCGGGCTACGTGAAGACCCCGCTGGTCGAGGCCCAGATCACCGACCAGGCGAAGGCGCGCGGCGTCAGCGAGGAGGCCGTCATGCGCGACGTCATCCTGGCCGCCCAGCCGACCAAGCAGTTCGTCACCGTCGAACAGTTGGGCGGACTGCTTCTGTACCTCGTCTCCGACGCCGGCGCCTCGGTGAACGGCGCGGCCCTGACCGTGGATGGCGGCTGGACGGCGGCGTGAAGCCGCGCCCGGCCAGCCCCCGGTCCATCAGCCTGGCGCTGCAGGGCGGGGGCTCGCACGGCGCCTTCGAGTGGGGCGTGATCGAGCGGCTGCTCGAGGAGGACGGGCTGGAGATCGGCGCGGTCACCGCCGCCTCGGCCGGGGCCATGAACGCCGCCGCCCTGGCCAGCGGCCTGGCGACCGGCGGCCGCGAGGGCGCCAAGGCCACGCTGGCGAAGTTCTGGCGCGCAGTCAGCAACGCCGACAGCCGCAACGGGACCATCTTCGGCGACTCCAGGGTATGGTCGGCGATCCTGCAGCCGGACTGGCTGAAGGCGACCCCGGCCTGGCGCTGGGCCGAGAGCCTCGGGGCCAGCATGAGTCCCTACGAGTTCAATCCGTTCAATCTGAACCCGATGCGCGAGGTGCTGGAGAAGTCGGTCGACATGGCCGCCCTCCGCGACCATTGCCCGATCGCGCTGTTCATCGCCGCGACCGGCGTGCGCACCGGCAAGGCCCGCATCTTCGGGCGGGAAGAGCTGACCATTGACCACCTGCTGGCCTCGGCCTGCCTGCCGACCCTCTTCCACGCGGTCGAGATCGACGGCGAGCCCTACTGGGACGGCGGCTATCTGGCCAATCCACCGATCTGGCCGCTGGTCTATGCCGACACCCCCGACGACGTGCTGGTCATCACGCTCAATCCGTTCGTGCGCGAGGAGGCGCCCAAATCGCCGGGCGAGATCATGGACCGCCTGAACGAGATCACCTTCAACGCCGCTCTGTCCGCCGAGCTGCGCGCCGTGGCCTTTGTCCAGAAACTGCTCGACGAGGGCATGCTGAAGGAGACCGCCCGCGGCCGGTACCGCCGGTTGCGCATGCACGCCATCACCGCAGACGGTCACCTTAGCGACCTGTCCATGGCCTCGAAGTTCGCTACCGACTGGGCCTTCCTCACCGGACTGCGCGACCGGGGCCGCAAGGCCGCCGACGCATGGCTGGACGCCCATCTGAAATCCGTCGGCGTTGAGTCGACCGTCGACTTGCGAGCCGAATTCCTGTGACAGCCTCCCTCCCCGTTCAGCGCCCCGTCCCCACCGTCGGCGTGGTCTGCCTGAAGGGCGACCAGGTCCTGCTGATCAAGCGGGGCACCCCGCCCCGGCTGGGCCAGTGGAGCCTTCCCGGCGGGCGGATCGAGTGGGGCGAGGCTGTCGACGCCGCCGCCCTGCGCGAACTGAAGGAAGAGACCGGTGTCGAGGCCGAGCTGACCGGTCTGCTGGACGTCGTCGACGGGGTGTTCACTTCCCGCGAGACCGGCGAGACCACCCGGCACTACGTGATGATCGACTATGCCGCCCGCTGGACCGGCGGCGAGCCGAAGGCCGGCGACGACGCGGCCGACGCCCGCTTCTTCACCCGGGACGAAGCCATGGCCGCCGTCGAGTGGGACGAGACCCGGCGCGTCATCGAACAGGCCTTCAACCGCATCGCGGCTTGACCAACCCCGCGTCACCGGCCTTTTTGTGCGTCAAACAGACGTTCAAAACGGGAAGCGACGCACCATGGCCTACAAGCCCTTTGATCTGACCGGAAAGGTCTCGCTGATCACCGGCGGCAACGGCGGCATCGGCTTTGGCATGGCCGAGGCCCTGGCGCAGTCGGGGTCTGACATCGTGATCTGGGGTTCCAACCCCGAGAAGACCCAGGCGGCCGAGGGCCGACTCCTGGCCCACGGCGTTCGGGTGAAGGCCCAGATCGTCGACTGCGCCGACGAGGCCCAGGTGGTCGCCGGCATGGCGGAGGCCGCCACGGCCATGGGCCGTATCGACACGGTGATCGCCAACGCCGGCCGCGGACGGGGCGCCGCCTCCTTCTCGGAAATGACCACGGAGGCCTGGCGTTACAACATGGCGCTAAACCTCGACGGCGTGTTCTGGACCCTGCGCGAGGCGGCCAAGCACATGGTCGAGCGGGCCAAGGCCGGCGATCCCGGCGGCTCGCTGATCGGCATCGCCTCGCTGGCCGCCATCGAAGGCGCCGCCCGCAACGAGGCCTATGCCGCCACCAAGGGCGGCGTGATCTCGATGATGAAGTCCATCGCTGTCGAGCATGCGCGCTACGGCGTTCGCGCCAACGCCGTCCTGCCCGGCTGGATCGCCACCGACATGACCGCCGGCGCCCAGGGCAACGACACCTTCACCACCAAGGTCATCAGCCGTGTTCCCGCCCGCCGCTGGGGCGAGCCGGCCGACTTCGGCGGCGTAGCCGTCTACCTCGCCTCCGACGCCAGCAGCTACCACTCCGGCGACACATTCGTCATCGACGGCGGTTACGCGGTGTTCTAGCGGAACGAAGGGGTGAGCTCGCTCGCCCCGAGTTCACGTCATGGCCCGGCTCGTCCGGGCCACCCAGGAACACCAAGGCTTCGGTGGTGAATGCTGCCGCCGACGCCGTATCCTCCTGGCTCGCTCACCAAGCATGGGTGGCCCGAATAAGTCGGGCCATGACGGCGGGAGTGATCGAAGAACCTGACGCTGCGTCATGGTTGAGCGGGGGGCCGCACTGACCGATGATGCCTCCAAACAAGACCAAGGAAACGCCCTCATGTCCCTGCGCACCCCTCTCTGCGACATGCTCGACATCGAGCATCCGATCCTGCTGGCCGGCATGGGCGGGGTCTCCTACGCCGAGCTGGCGGCGGCGGTGAGCAACGCCGGGGGCTATGGCGTGCTGGGCATGGCCGGCACCCAGCCGGAGTTCATCCGCGAGCAGATGCGCAAGGTCCGCTCGCTGACCGACCGACCGTTCGGCGTCGACCTGCTGGCCGCCAGCCCCGAAAGCCTGACGGCGGCCGTCGAGATCATCATCGAGGAGGGCGCCAGCTCCTTCATCGCCGGCCTGGGCGTCCCCATGCCGATCATGGAGAAGCTCAAGAAGGCCGGTCTGAAGGTCATGGTCGTCTGCGGCGCGGTGAAGCACGCGGTGAAGGCCGAGCAGGCCGGCTGCGATGCGGTCATCTGCCAGGGCGGCGAGGGCGGCGGGCACACGGGCCTGGTCGGGACCCTGCCGCTGATCGCCCAGGCGGTCGAGGCGGTGAAGATTCCCGTGGTGGGGGCCGGCGGCCTCCATGACGGTCGCGGCCTTGCCGCCAGCCTGGCGCTGGGCGCCCAGGGCGTGTGGATGGGGACCCGCTTCATCGCCAGCGACGAGGCCCACGCCGGCGACCTTTACCGCCAGACCATCCTGGCGGCGGCCGACGAGGACACCGTCCGCACCCGCTGCTACAGCGGCAAGCCGATGCGCGTGCAGAAGAACGCCTATGTCGCGGACTGGGAGAGCCGCCCGCAGGACATCCAGCCCTTCCCGATCCAGGCGGGCATCAGCATCCGCAACAACGCCATGGGCGGCATCGGCGGCCAGATCGAGGGCCTGGACCCGGACAAGTCCTGCTTCGCCATGGGCCAGAGCGCCGGGGGCGTCCGCGACGTCCTGCCGGCCGGCGACATCGTCCGCCGCATCATGGCCGAGGCCCATGCCTCGATCGCGGCCATGACGGCCCTGAACGCGGCCAGTCCGGCCACGTCGCGCGAGACGGCGGCCTGACCGCCCATGGCCGTCTACGGAGTCGCCCACATCACCATCAGCGACCGGGCAGCCTATGACCGCTATTCGGCGGCGTTCATGGCGGTGTTCAGCCAGTTCAGCGGCACCCTGCTGGCCGTCGACGAATCGCCCCGGGCCATCGAAGGCGAATGGACTGCGACCCGGCTTGTGATGATGAGTTTCCCGGACGAAGCGGCCTTTCATGACTGGTTCGACTCGCCCGCCTATCAGGCGATCGCCGCGGATCGCCACGCCGGCTCGACCGCCGTCATCCTGTTGGCCAAGGGGCTCGGCGGTTAGGCGCCCCGCCGGGCCACCCTTGTGCTCCACAGGAGCAGCAGCGGCATCAGCGCCACCTCGGCCAGGAACGAGCCGACGATCTGCGGTCCAAACAGCACGTCCGGCCGCAGGGCGCTGAACCGCGCCAGCCCGCCGATGACGATCAGCACCAGCGCGGCCTGGACCGCAGGCTTCAGCGCGCGCAGCCGCCACGCCGCCGCGGCGAACAGCAACCCTACCCCCAGCCACAGGCCGCCCAGGAACCGCACATGGCTGTCCTGGGCCGCGAAGGCCTGCGGGTTGGTGACGGCCAGGAAGTCGGTCGGCCCCTGAAGGCCCAGGGTGACGATCCCGCCCAGACCGACGTTGAGCCCTGTCCAGACGATCACCAGTCCGACCGCCAGAATTGCGATCCGGAAGCCGATCTCACTGAATGCCATGCCCTGTCGCATCCTCGACCTCTGCTCTGCCTGAGCGCCTCATTGTATTAAATTGAACGCGTGCTAAATAACTGGGGATGAGCATTGAGTCAACCGCGACCCGGCCGAGGGGGCGCCCGCCCCGCTCCGCCGAGGCCATGAAGGCCACGCAGGCGCGGATCGCGGCCGTGGCGATCCGTCTGTTCCGGGAGGAAGGCTATGCCTCGGTCTCGATGCGCCGGATGGCCCAGGAGGCGGGCTGCACGCCGGCGACCCTGTACAGCTACTTCGGCAGCAAGACCGACATCCTGCGCCACATCTGGGCCGAGGTGTTCGAGGGGCTGTTCACCGCGCTGGGCCGGCTGGCGGCCGGTATCGAATCCCCGGGCGAGCGGCTGGCGGCGGTTTCACGCGCCTACGTCCGCTACTGGGTCGACCATCCGGAGACCTATCGCGTCGTCTACATGACCGAGGGCGTCACCCAGCCCGAAGTCAGCGTCTTTGTGGATGAGGCCGCCGACCAGTTCGCGCTGTTCTTCGACCTCATGCGCCGGGCCTGGGGGCCTGCGTCGCCGGACGATGTCGACGGTCGAACCCAGGCCCTGCTGTGCGGCCTGCAGGGTGTGGCGCACAACCTGGTCACCGTCAGCGGTTATGGCTGGGCGCCGGCGGAACGTCTGGTCGACACCCTGGTGGAGGCCCCGCTCCCGCCCCGCCTGCCGCTGTGGCTCGACGCCTAGACGCCCTCGACGATGATGACCCGGCACGCGGCGCCGGCCATACGGTGCTTGAGCGCCTCCTGGTAGGCGGGGCTGTAGTACCAGGCGCGGGCCGCCTCGGCCGACGGGAACTGCAGGATCGCGACCCCCTCCGGCGCAGGCCCCTCCAGCACCTGCTGGGCGCCGTAGAAGGCGACGGGCGTGATCTGGTGGTCGCCCCGCGCGGCGCGGGCGGTGCTGGCGTAGAGGGCCAGCTCGGCGGCGTCGGTGGTCTTCTCGCGGATCAGGACGACATAGGCGGGCATGGCCGGCTCCTTGCTGGGGTCGGCCTTCCATAGCCTGCCGGTCGCCGCCTCGTCAGCCCGCGATCAGGATCCACAGCCCGATGGCCGCAAAACAGGCCGCCGCCGTCCAGCGGATGTAGCGCAGCGGCAGGCGCGTGGCCGCCGCCTCCCCGATCCAGACGGCCGGCGCGTTGGCGATCATCATGCCCAGGGTCGTGCCCGCCGCGACCAGCAGGATGCTGTGGAACTTCGCCGCCAGGGCCACGGTCGCGACCTGGGTCTTGTCGCCCATCTCGACGAAGAAGAAGGCGATCGCCGTGGTCAGAAAGACGGAGCCGGCCCTCACGGCGGACGGCGCCTCGTCGTCCTCGAACTTGTCGGGGATGAGCGCCCAGGCTCCGAAGCCGATGAACAGCAGCCCCAGAACCCACTTCATCCAGGGGCCGTTCAGGCTGTGGCCGGCCACCGAGCCGATGGTGGCGGCCAGGCCGTGGTTGGCCAGGGTCGCGACCAGGATTCCGGCCAGGATCGGCCAGGGTTTGCGGAACCGCGCCGCCAGCACGATGGCCAGCAGCATGGTCTTGTCGCCGATCTCGGCGATGGCCACGAGGCCGGTTGAGACGAGGAAGGCTTCCATGAACAATTCACCTGGCGGGGCCGAGCAGACAGACCATTGGCGTTCCGCACCCTCGGCCCCGCTGGCCGCGTGCGAAAGCCAAAGGTCTCGCCAGGTCCTCTCGGACTGAGCGCGCCATGGAGCCTTGGGCTCCAAGTTTGTTGACGCGCCCGCTGCTGCCGTCGCGCGTCCAGCAAAAGTGGCTTCCGGTTTTGCGCCCGGACGCGCGCCGATCCTGAAGATGGCGCGCCTTCCGGTCGGTCAGTCGGTATCCACCTTCCCTGAAGGCGCGCCGGGCAGCCGGCTACTCCCCAGTGACGACCGCGAAATACGCCCGCGCCGACGCCGACGCAAGCCTCAGAGGCTGCCGTCCGCCTTCGCCGCCGCCGTCAGCTCGGCCCGGAACTTGGGATGGGCCAGGCCGATCAGCGCCTTGGCCCGCTCGAAGGACGACAGGCCCTTGAGGTCGACATGGCCGTATTCGGTGACCACGATGTGGGTGTCGTTGCGCGGGGTGGTCACCGGCCCGTCGAGCCGGGTTGTAATGCGCGAGACCGTCCCGTCCTTCGCGGTCGAATGGCAGGCGATGATCGACTTGCCGCCCTTCGAGGCGTAGGCGCCGCGGACGAAGTCGAGCTGGCCGCCGGCGGCGCTGAACTGTCGCCCCGCCAGGTGTTCGGAGTTGCAGGCGCCCGACAGGTCGATCTGCAGGGTGGCGTTGACGGAGACGACCCTGTCGTTGCGGGCGATCACCGCCGGATCGTTGACGTAGTCGACCGGTCGGCTCTCGACGGCGGGGTTGTCGTCGATGAAGTCATAGAGCGCCTTGTCGCCCAGCGCGAAGGTGAAGATCGACAGGCCGGGGTCGGTGGCCTTGCGCCGGTTGGTGACCACGCCCTTGCGCATCAGATCGACCAGGCCGGGCGACAGGAGCTCGGTATGGACGCCCAGGTCGCGATGCTGGCCGAGGGCCGAACAGACCGCGTCGGGCAGCGCGCCGATGCCCATCTGCAGGCAGGCTCCGTCGTCCACCAGACCGGCGATGATGCGGCCGATGGCGTCATCCTGGGCGCAGCGATCGCGGGAAGGATTCTCGAACAGCGGCTGGTCGTTCTCGACGATGCCGTCGACCTGGCTCACATGAATCATGCCGCCGCGGACGCGCGGGATGTGCTTGTTGACCTCGACAATGACCCGGCGGGCGGAGTTCACCAGCGCCGAGCCGTAGTCGTTGCTGGCGCCGAGGCTGAAGAAGCCGTGGCGGTCCATCGGCGAGACGGCGGTGACGAAGGCGTCCATCGGCGCCGGCTCGCTCATCAGCCGCGGCGCCTGGCTGAAGGCGCCGGGCATGAAGGCGATGGTCCGACGCCCATCCGCCTCGCCCCGGGCCAGCAGCGCGCGCTCGACGGGGCCCAGAAAGAAGCAATGCGGCCGGATGCGGTCCATCAGCTCGTAGCGGAGCACCGACATCGCCGCGTGCGGCGTCGAATGGAAGTAATAGAGGCGGACTTCGTCGAGCTCCTGGGCCTCGGCGCGGGCGGCGATGGCCGAAAGGATGGCGGGCGGCTCCGCCAGCGCCATGCCCATGGCCAGGCGCTGGCCGGATTCCAGCTGGTCGGCCGCCTCATCCGGCGACAGACGCTTGCTCGCATAGATCTGGTCGAGGGTCATGCGGCGGATCATGCCATGAACCGACCGCCGCCGACGAGGGCCCAGGCGCGCGTCCAGCCGGGCTGCGAAGGACCTCCGTTCGCTCGACACGGGAGTCCTGATCACAGTCCCGCGACCACGCGTCGCGGCGCTTGTCCTAACCCCTTGCAATGGTTGGTATGCTGGTCGGCGTTAACCTTTTGCTAACGAAAAAAGTCGCCTTGCGGACGATCTTGGCGTTGACGAGTCATTAGGGGTCGTGGCCCCATATAGTGGGTTGAGGGGGCATACTGCCCACAACATGTAGGGGGTCGGGGACGGGTTTCTCGTCTTTGAACTCCCTGATTGGTCACGGGTTTTGGGACATGATGGGTGAAGTGGCGCGACAGATTCCTCTCGGCGAAGCCGCGGGAGACAGCGCCTGGGAAGCTGGCCGTCCTCAGCTTTCGCTTGTGCGCAAGGTCGAGGTCGACCGCTCGCGCGACGCCCTGCTGACGGACTTCGGCAAGACCACGCTTGAAGACCGCTATCTGCTGCCCGGCGAGTCGTACCAGGACATGTTCGCGCGCGTCGCCACGGCCTATGCCGACGACGCAGAGCACGCCCAACGCGTCTATGACTACCTGAGCCGCCTGTGGTTCATGCCGGCTACGCCGGTCCTGTCCAACGGCGGCGCCGAGCGCGGCCTGCCGATCAGCTGCTTCCTGAACGCGGTCGGCGACAGCCTGGACGGCATCGTCGGCGCCTGGAACGAGAACGTCTGGCTGGCCGCCAACGGCGGCGGCATCGGCACCTACTGGGGCGGCGTCCGCTCCATCGGCGAGAAGGTCAAGGGCGCCGGCCAGACCAGCGGCATCATCCCCTTCATCCGCGTCATGGATTCGCTGACGCTGGCCATCAGCCAGGGCAGCCTGCGCCGCGGTTCGGCGGCGGTGTACCTGGACATCCACCACCCCGAGATCGAGGAGTTCCTCGAGATCCGCAAGCCGTCGGGCGACTTCAACCGCAAGTCCCTCAACCTGCACCACGGGATCTCGATCAGCGACGAGTTCATGCATGCCGTCCGCGACGGCGGCAAGTTCGGCCTGCGCTCGCCCAAGACCGGCGAAGTCCTGCGCGAGGTCGACGCCCGCACCCTGTGGCAGAAGGTTCTGGAGCTGCGCCTTCAGACCGGCGAGCCCTACCTGATCTTCTCCGACCACGTGAACAAGGCCCTGCCGAAGCACCAGCGCGAGCTGGGCTTCAAGGTCCGTCAGTCCAACCTGTGCAGCGAGATCATGCTGCACACCGGCAAGGACCACCTGGGCGTCGAGCGCACCGCCGTCTGCTGCCTGTCGAGCGTCAACGCCGAGACCTTCCTGGAATGGCGTGACGAACCGCGCTTCATCGAGGACGTCATGCGCTTCCTCGACAACGTGCTGGAGGACTTCATCCAGCGCGCCCCGGTCGACGCCAAGGCCGCCGTCTACGCGGCGCAGCGGGAACGCTCGGTGGGCCTGGGCCTGATGGGCTTCCACAGCTTCCTGCAGGCCCAGAACGTGCCCTTCGAGAGCGCCCTGGCCAAGTCCTGGAACATGCGGCTTTTCAAGCATCTGCGCCGCGAGGCCGACAAGGCGTCGGTCAAGCTGGCCGAGGAAAAGGGCGCCTGCCCCGACGCCGCCGAGCGCGGCGTGATGGAGCGCTTCTCCCACAAACTGGCCATCGCCCCGACCGCCAGCATCAGTATCATCTGCGGCGGCACCTCGGCGGGCATCGAGCCGATCCCGGCCAACATCTACAGCCACAAGACCCTGTCGGGCACCTTCGCGGTCAAGAACCCCTATCTGGAGCGGCTGCTCGAGACCAAAGGCCAGAACACCGCCGCGGTCTGGGACACCATCCTGGCCAACGAAGGCTCGGTCCAGCACCTGGACTGCCTGACCCAGGACGAGAAGGACGTCTACAAGACCGCCTTCGAACTGGACCAGCGCTGGATCGTCGAACTGGCCGCCGACCGCACGCCCGACATCTGCCAGAGCCAGTCGGTCAACCTGTTCATCCCCGGCGATGTGGATAAATGGGACCTGCACATGCTGCACTGGCAGGCCTGGGAGCGGGGCATGAAGAGCCTCTACTACCTGCGCTCCAAGTCGGTTCAGCGCGCCAGCCACGCCGGCGCCGAGACCGTCGAGGCGGTCGACATGGCCGGCAGCGCCCGCACCGACTACGAGGAATGCCTCGCCTGCCAGTAGGCGGCAACGGCGCGTGAAACAGGGGCTCGGCGAGTGATCGCCGGGCCCTTTTTCGTTGCGTCCTTCGCGACGCGGACCTGAGGGTCCGCTCCTCAGGATGACGAAGTCTGTGCGTTCCCCTTCCCTTCGTCATCCTGAGGAGCGAGCCTTGGGCGAGCGTCGCGAAGGACGCACGGCCGCACAGCCTCACCCGCAGCCCGGCGGCGGTCTCCAGTCCCGCGCGTCCGGCGCCTCGAGCCCCAGCGCGGCGCGGCGCGCCGCCAGGCCGTCCGGGTCCTCGACCTCGCCGGCCGTCCACTGGCCGCGCCGGCACACCGGCTGGGTGCCGTAGCGCTGGGGCCGGCCCTCGAGCACGGCCAGACGGTCGTACAGCCCCGCGTACCAGCCCGCCTCGATCTCGCCGGTCCCGACCAACGGGCTCATCCGCCGCAGGGCCTCGCGCATCAGGCGTCGGTCGCCGACGGCGTGGATGACCACCAGCCAGGCGGCCTCAGCCGCCTCGGCGCCCACCGACGACCGCTTGAACCAGGCGCCGTCGCGGGGCAGCAGGGCCCGCAGCGCGGCCTGGTTGCGCCGGTCGACCACCTCGACCCACCCCCAGGCCAGGCCCAGGGCCGCGCCGCGCCCGGCCCCGTCCAGGCGCGACAGGTCGAGGTCGTAAAGCGCCGCTCGCGCCGCCTGGTCCAGCCGGCCCAGCCGCACCAGGCGATCCGCGTCGGACACGGGGGGCGGCAGGGCCTTCAGCGCCGCTTCCTCGGCCGCGATGGCCTCCCGCACCGGACGGACGGCGTCCCGCGCCCGGGCGCTGACGGCCGGGGCGTCGGGAACAGACACGGGCCCCGCCGCCACCGCCGGGGCGGGCAGGGAGAGGACCAGGATCAAGGCGAGGACAAGACGCGGCATGGGACCCGTTATCACCGCGCAGGGGCGCGCCGCCAACGCCGGTGAGAACGCCGGCTGCTTCCGCCAGTCCCGCCGGAACAAGGTGAGAAAGCGCCAGATCAGCGGGAACGGGAGGCGTCCTCGGCGGTTCTGCTCTTCACACAAGCGAGAGGACGCCCCTATGCGCAGCCCCATCATCTCCATTCTGACGGTCGCCGCCGGCGCCCTGGCCCTGGCCGCCTGCAGCGGTCCGGCCGAGGATGCCGCCAACAAGCAGGCCGACGCGGTCGAGCAATCCTCCGACGCCCGCGCCGACGCGCTGGAGAACCAGGCCGACGCCACTCGGGACGCCGCCGCCGGGACAGCCGCCGCCGGCAAGGAAGCCGCTGACGCCACGGGCGACGCGCTGGAGCGCAAGGCAGACGCCGTCGAGGGCGCCGGCGAGAAGAAGGCCGACGCGATCGAGAAAGAGGCTGATCGCAAGTACTAGGCAATGCCGGGGACATGCACCGTCTTCGGTGCGTGTCCCGATCGGCTTGAAGCGGCGGGGGACACGCACTGAAGTGCATGTCCCCAATCCCTACCCCGCCGGGGCCAGGGTGATGTCCACCATGATCTCGCCGGAGATCGCCTCCAGCGCGGCCTGGGCCGCGTCGTCCGCCATCCCCGGCGGCAGGCGCAGGCGGGCGTCCAGGTGGAACAGCGGCGCGCCGGAATAGGGCTCGGCGCTGACTCGGGTCTCGAAACTCTCGATATTGGCGCCCAGGTCGCTGAGGGCGGCGGTCACCTGGCTGACGATGCCCGGCCGGTCCTGACCGACCAGCGACAGGGCCAGCGCCTCGCCCGCAGCCTCGTCCGCCCCGGCCGCGGCCGGCGCCAACCGCACCTCCAGCCCCGCCGCGTCGACCGCCGCCACCGCCGCGCGCAGGGTCTCGACGCCCTCGGCGGGCAGCTCGACCAGCACCGAGCCGACATAGAGGCCGCCCAGCCTGCTGAGGTGACTCTCCAGCCAGTTGCCGCCCGCCGACAGCACCGCCGCCGCCAGCGCCCGGGTCAGGCCCGGCCGGTCGCTGCCCGCGACGCTGAGCACGAATTGAGCCATGGATGATCTCCCTGCGATGGGGGCGGTGGTAGCATTGGGCGGCTTGGTCGGGCGAGTCTCGCCCCCTAGTTCACCGCCCCCACCGCGGCCGCGCCGCCGGCCGGGTCTGCGATCCAGGCGGGCCAGAGGTCCTGGGGCCAGGCGGCGATGACGTGCAGGCGGTGGAGCTCGGCCAGGGTCTGGCGCAGGGCGACGGTGGCGATGGAGAGCTCGCGGGACTGGCCGGCGGAAAAGCGCAGGGTCAGGGCCAGGCGGTCGCCGGCCGGGGCGAGGGTGACCTCGTGCACCAGCCCGACCGTGGCGTCGGGGCCGGGGCGGACCGGCGGGGTCGAGCCCATGGCCTCGACGGCGGCGGCCTGTTCCCAGGACTGGCGGCCGGGATCCTCCAGCGCCGAGGCCGGCGGGGTCAGCATGGGAACGAGGGCGGCGACCAGGCCCCGGCACAGCCGCTGGGTCAGCCACAGCCGGGTGGCAGCGCCGTCGGCGTCCTCCGCGTCGAGAGCGATTCGGTCCTCGGCCGGGTCGTACAGGAAGGAGAACCGGGTGATCTCGGCCATGGAAGGTCCGGGCGTCTGTGCGGCGTGAGGCTCCTGCCTAGAGCACCATGCGGTCAGACGGAACCATCCAACCGTTGAATCCTGCTCTGGACTCAGAAGTCTGGAGCCTGATTCTGGCTTCAGATGGTTCCACCGGAAACCATCAGGCTCTTGCGCCTCCGGCCGCCCGGTCCAGGCCCGGGCGCCGCGTTCGGCTCGTGCGAACGGCGGCTCAGAACCGCGTCAATTCGGTGAAGCCGTGAGCGGGGCCAACACCGGGGAGGTGCTGAATCCTGCGACACGGGCCTGTTTTCCACAGGCGGTAACTCTATGTTGTGAATTGCGACTTTCCATAACACCAGATGTAGTAGCCAACCCCGGTGCGCCACCGTTAGGTTGTCAGCCTGTTCCACGCGTTTCGATTCTCCCCCGCCGACTGACCGGAGTTCGCCACCGCCATGGCCCCGTCCAAGCTGATCACCCTGCCCGGCCTGCTCACCCCGTCGGCGGCCTACAAGCCGTTCCGCTACCCGTGGGCCTTCGACATGTGGAAGAAGCAGCAGCAGGTCCACTGGATGCCCGAGGAGGTGCCGCTGGGCGAGGACTGCAAGGACTGGGCGGCGAACCTGAGCGACAGCGAGCGCAATCTGCTGACGCAGATCTTCCGCTTCTTCACCCAGGCCGACATCGAGGTGCAGGACAACTACATGGAGCGCTACGGTCGGGTGTTCAAACCGACCGAGGTCAAGATGATGCTCGCGTCGTTCGCGAACATGGAGACCATCCACATCGCCGCCTACGCCCTGCTGCTCGAAACCATCGGCATGCCCGAGAGCGAGTTCGGCGCCTTCATGGAATACGACGCGCTGCGGGCCAAGCACGACTACATGGGCAAGTTCGGCGTCGACACCGACGCTGACGTCTGCCGCACCCTGGCGATGTTCGGCGGCTTCGCCGAGGGGCTGCAGCTGTTCGCCAGCTTCGCGATGCTGATGAACTTCCCGCGCTTCAACAAGATGAAGGGCATGGGCCAGATCGTCAGCTGGTCGGTGCGGGACGAGAGCCTGCACTGCGAGGGCATCATCAAGCTCTACCACGCCTTCAACAAGGAGACCGGCGCGGTCACCAAGGCCGTGGCCGACGACATCGTCGACTGCTGCAAGACCGTGGTCGACATGGAGGACAAATTCATCGACCTGGCCTTCGAGATGGGCCCGGTGCAGGGCATGGTCCCCGATGACATCAAGGCCTACATCCGCTTCATCGCCGACTGGCGCCTGCGCCAGCTCAAGCTGCCGGAAGTCTACGGCGCCAAGGAAAACCCCCTGCCCTGGCTGCAGTCGATGCTGAGCGGCGTCGAGCACGCCAACTTCTTCGAGGCGCGGGCCACCGAGTATTCCAAGGCCGCGACCAAGGGTCAGTGGCACGGTGAAGAGGGCGTCTGGGGCGAGTTCGACCGCCTGATGGCCCGCCGCGGCGAGACCCTGCTGCCGGCGGAGTAGGCCCTCCCTCCCCGTCATGGGGAGGGCCAGACCCGCGCGGCGGGTCAGGGTGGGGCAAGGATGGGCTGGACACCAGCCGTCCGGCTGTGGCGTCATATTTCCCCACACGCCCCTGCCTCGCGGGGTCACCCTTCCCATGACGGGGAGGGAATCCGGAGCATGCCCCATGCTGATCATCCGCCTGATCCTGCGCACCCTGGTCGGCATGGCCGGCCTGTGGCTGGCCGACGGGTTCATCAATGGCGTCAACATCACCAGCAGCGAGACGCTGCTGATCGCCGCCCTGATCATGGGCGTGGTCAACGCGGTGGTGCGGCCGGTGGTGTTCTGGATGACCCTACCGGTGACCTTCCTGACCCTGGGCCTGTTCCTGCTGGTGGTGAACGCCGCGATGTTCGGCCTGACCGCCTGGGTCCTGGAGGGCTTCAGCGTCGACGGCCTGTGGCCCGCGGTGCTGGGCGCGGTGGTGCTGGGCGTCGTCAACTGGGTGGGCCAGATGGTCATCGGGCCGAGGGAAGAGCGGGGGGAGTAGGCTCTTTATCCTCTCCCCGTGGGAGAGGTGGCCTGGCGGAGCCAGGTCGGAGAGGGAGTCACCGCGGCGGACCCGAAGGCGCTCGCCAGTCGAGAGCCTCGACAATCATCGCCAGTGCTCTGGGAGTATTCTCCACCACAAGACGCGCCGGCAGCCGCAGCGTGCGTACGCCGCGCTGTGCGAGCCACGCGTCCCGGAAAGCGTCGCTCAGCTGGCGATCCTCCCACTCGTGAACTCCTCCATCGACCTCGACGGCCAGCCTTGCGGCATCGCAGTAGAAGTCGAGGACGTAAGTTCCGACCGGATGCTGACGCCGGAACTTCCGACCGCCCAGACGCCCTGCCCGTAGAGCCTGCCAAAGGATGGTCTCGGACTTCGTCATGGCCTGACGGGATCGGCGGGCGCGCTTGAGTGTGGAGGGTTGCGACTGCATGGAGCACAATCATTAGTTCTATTTTGTTCGCAATACAATCTTTACGATTGCACATCCCTCTCCGACCCGGCTCCGCCGGGCCACCTCTCCCACGGGGAGAGGAAGAAACGAAAAAGGGCGGCTCCGTTTCCGGAACCGCCCTCAATCTCAGTCAGTTGGTGACCTGGACTAGACGACCATGTCGCCGCGTTGGATCGGCCTGCGCCGATCCAACCATCTTTGGTGATGGGCGACTTTATGGACTTCCTAGAAGTCCATGTCGCCCATGCCGCCCATGCCGCCGGGCATGCCGCCGCCGGCCGGAGCGTTCTTCTTCGGCGCTTCGACGATGGCCGCTTCGGTGGTGATCAGCAGGCCGGAGACCGAGGCCGCGTCCTGCAGAGCCGTGCGCACGACCTTGGCCGGGTCGATGACGCCCATCTTCACCAGGTCGCCGTACTCTTCGGTCTGGGCGTTGAAGCCGAACGAAGCGGTGCTGTTCTCGAGGATCTTGCCGACCACGATCGAGCCTTCAACGCCGGCGTTTTCGGCGATCTGACGGATCGGGGCCTGCAGGGCGCGACGGACGATGGCGATGCCGGCGGTCTGGTCGGCGTTGTCGCCCACCATGCCCTCGAGCGATTGCGACGCCTTCAGCAGGGCGACGCCGCCGCCGGGGACGATGCCTTCCTCAACCGCGGCGCGGGTGGCGTTCAGGGCGTCATCGACGCGGTCCTTGCGCTCCTTCACCTCGACTTCGGTCGCGCCGCCGACGCGGATGACCGCAACGCCGCCGGCCAGCTTGGCCAGACGTTCCTGCAGCTTTTCCTTGTCGTAGTCGCTGGTGGTGTCCTCGATCTGACGCTTGATCTGGGCGATGCGGCCCTCGATGTCGTCCTTGGCGCCGACGCCGTCCACGATGGTGGTGTCGTCCTTGGTGATCGTGACCTTCTTGGCCCGGCCCAGCATCTCGAGCGTGACGTTCTCGAGCTTGATGCCCAGGTCTTCGCTGATGACTTCGGCGCCCGTGAGGATGGCGAGGTCTTCCAGCATGGCCTTGCGGCGATCGCCGAAGCCCGGCGCCTTGACGGCCGCGACCCGCAGGCCGCCGCGCAGCTTGTTGACCACCAGGGTGGCCAGGGCTTCGCCTTCGACGTCTTCAGCGATGATCAGCAGCGGACGGCCCGACTGGACAACGGCTTCCAGCACCGGCAGCAGCGGCTGCAGCGAGGAGAGCTTCTTCTCGAACAGCAGGATCTGCGGGTCCTCGAGAACGGCCTCCATCTTGTCGGCGTTGGTGATGAAGTACGGCGACAGGTAGCCGCGGTCGAACTGCATCCCCTCGACGACGTCGAGTTCGGTCTCGGCGGTCTTGGCTTCCTCGACGGTGATGACACCCTCGTTGCCGACCTTTTCCATGGCGCGGGCGATCATGTCGCCGATTTCGCTGTCGCCGTTCGCCGAGATGGCGCCGACCTGGGCGATTTCCTGGTTGGTGGTGACCTTCTTGGAGGTCGCCTTGATCTCGGCGACGACCTTGGTGACGGCCTTGTCGACGCCGCGCTTCAGATCCATCGGGTTCATGCCGGCCGCGACCGACTTCAGGCCTTCGACGACGATGGCCTGGGCCAGGACGGTGGCGGTGGTGGTGCCGTCGCCGGCCTTGTCGTTGGTCTTGGAGGCGACTTCGCGGATCAGCTGGGCGCCGAGGTTCTCGAAGCGGTCAGCCAGCTCGATTTCCTTGGCGACCGAGACGCCGTCCTTGGTCGAGCGCGGAGCGCCGAAGGACTTTTCGATCACGACATTGCGGCCCTTGGGGCCCAGGGTCACCTTCACCGCATTGGCGAGGATGTTGACGCCGCGCAGCATCTTGTCGCGCGCGTCGGAAGAGAAATAGACGTCTTTGGCGGCCATTTCGGTGCTCTCTTTCTAGGTTTCTCCCTGATCCGTTCACCCCGGCGAATGCCGGGGTCCAGATCGAAGGGCGAAGAGGTTCAGTTTGATTGCGCTGGTTCAGCGACTGTATCCGGGTCCCGGCATCGGCCGGGATGAGCGGCGAGTTAGCCCTCGACCACGCCCAGGATGTCGCTTTCCTTCATGATCAGCAGGTCCTGGCCATCCACCTTCACTTCGGTGCCGGACCACTTGCCGAACAGGATCTTGTCGCCGGCCTTCACGTCGAGGGCGATGTAGTCGCCGTCATCGTCACGGGCGCCGGGACCGACGGCGATCACTTCGCCTTCCTGCGGCTTTTCCTTGGCGGTATCGGGAATGATGATCCCGCCCTTGGTCTTCTGTTCTTCCTCGACCCGCTTCACAAGGACGCGGTCGCCAAGAGGACGAAACTTCATCGGGTCGTCTCCGTAGGTAACGGTTGTTCTGAACGGTGTGTCGACGCCGGGAGGCCGCTGTTAGCAGTCCGCCACCCCGAGTGCCAACGACAGGCGGGAAGTAGGGATGCGCCCCTCCGGAGTCAAGACTTGCGCCGTCGATCTGCGCTCCCGCCGAGGGGCCATCCCGGCTCGGCGAAGCGAAGTTCAGGCCCGCAAAGGCTGGTCTTCGAACGGGGCCAACCAAATCTGTAGCGTCATGGCCCGACTTGTTCGGGCCACCCATGAACACGATCTACCACCAGAAAACGCGGCCCATCGGCGGCCAACGGCTCGGCCACCACGCATGGCTGGCCCGAACAAGTCGGGCCATGACGAGCGTGTTGGGATGATTGCCGATTGATCCTAATCTGGCCCCGCCTGACGGGAGATGGACCATGATCGACCACATCACTTTCGGCGTGTCGGACTACGTCCGGTCCACCGCCTTCTACGACAAGGCGCTCGCCCCGCTGGGCCTGAGGCAGCTCTTCAAGGTCCCGGTCGAGCACACCGGCGGCGTCCATAGCGTCGGCTATGGCGACACCCGGCCCTTCTTCTGGATCGCCGAACAGGACGCCACGCGCGGCAAGCTGCATATCGCCCTGTCGGCGAAGACCCGCGACGAGGTCGACGCCTTCCACGCCGCGGCCCTGGCGGCCGGCGGAACCGATAACGGTGGACCGGGGGTGCGCGCGCACTACCATCCGTCCTACTACGGGGCCTTCGTGCTCGATCCGGACGGCCACAACATCGAGGCTGTCTGCCACGCCCCCGCCTGACCTGGAGTTGCCGCCTTGTACGGACTGGCCCTGCCCCTCGCCGTGATCGCCTGCTGCCTGGCCGGGGCCATGGGCGGCTATCTGCTGGTCCGCCCCGAGCCGGCGATGGCCGGCGCTGGCCTGATGGCGGTCGCGGGGCGCCGGGACGGACCGGGCGAGGCCCGGGCGCTGGGCGGGATGCTGCTGGCGTCGCACGCGGGGACGGCCGGCATGCTCGGCTACAGCCCGGCTGTCGGCGCCTACATGGCCCTGGCCCTGGCGTTGGCCTGGGGCGGTGCGCTGGTCGGCCGCCTGATCAACAACCTGCGCGAGGGGCCGGGCG
Source organism: Caulobacter sp. (assembly GCA_040383665.1). GTDB lineage: Bacteria > Pseudomonadota > Alphaproteobacteria > Caulobacterales > Caulobacteraceae > Caulobacter. The sequence continues at coordinate 18,229 of JBEIDC010000005.1, read as the reverse complement.
ACGGCCGCGCGCTGCAGGCCCTGGCCTTCGAGGCGATGATGGCCCTGACCCTGGCCCTGCCCTGGTGGGTGTCGCGCAACGGCGTCATCGCCGGACCGACCGTCACGGTCTGATCACCAGACGATGAAATCGATCTTCCCGTATCGCCGCTGGCGGTGGACGGCCTCGTAGCCGTTCGAGGAGCCCTCGTCGTTGGTGTTGCCCTCCAGCGTCGAGAAGCTCTCGGGGCCGGCGGTCTTGACGATGCCGACATGGACCCAGTCGGTCGGCGAGGCGCGGACGAGGAAGAAGCTGCCCGGCGCGATGTCCGACTTGGGCCAGGTTCCCGCGTTCACCGCCTTGCCCGCCACGAACCGGCCGGCGGCCTTCGCCCGGTCGGCGAGGGTGTCGCAGCTGGCGGAGGAGGCGATCGGCGCCTTGATCCCCAGCGCATGCGCCGCCTGCTCGAGCGCGAAGCAGGTGAAGCCCGCGCACCAGCGGGCGCCTGCACCGTCCCAGCCGAGGTAGGCGCGCACCCAGGGGCCATGGTTGTCGCCCCCGGCCTCGCGCGGGTGGGCGGCGACATGCTGGCGGGCGAAGGCCTCGACCATCTGCGACAGCGTCCGGCCGGCCGACGCGATCGGCGCGATCGCGGCGATCATCGGCGAGACCAGGGCCGTCCAGGTCGCCATGTCGACAACGCCGGTCGAGGGCAGTCCCCGGGCCGTCTGGAACTTGCGAACCTGGGTCTGGGTCGCGGGACCAAAGTCGGCGTCGATGCCGAGACCGAAGCCGGCCAGCGAAAGATGTTCCTGCACCCGCCTGGCGCGGACGCCCCTGGCGCCCCGGGCGATATCGCCGGCGAAATCGAGCTCCGCCTTGAGGCGGGCGGGCAGGAACGCGCCCGTGGCGATGGTGTCCGGCAGCATCTCGCATCTCCCTTGTTTCAATTCAAGGTAGACCTGAATCCTGATGCCCCGCAAGCGATACCGCGTACCGGTGTTATCCTGCGGGCCTGCGGGGCTTTCGCCCGCCCCTTCCTCCATAGCGGCGGAAGGGAGATCGCCGGAAAACGGAAAACCCCGCCGGCGTTTCCACCGGCGGGGTTCCTTGCGCGGACCGTTGTATGATTCAGCGGTTCCGGTTGGTCTCTGTCTAGCGGATGCCGGCCACTTCCAGGGCCTTGTCCATGTCGTTCTTCTTCTGCATGCGCAGGTCGCCGTACTTGCCGAACTCGTCGCGGGCGATGGTGCGGCAGTGGACTTCATCGGGGCCGTCGGCCAGGCGCAGGGTGCGCTGACCGGCGTACATCTTGGCCAGACCGAAGTCGGTGGTCACGCCGGCACCGCCGTGAGCCTGGATGGCGTCGTCGATGATCTTCAGGGCGATCCGCGGGGCGGCGACCTTGATCATGGCGATCTCCAGACGGGCCGACTTGTTGCCGGCCTTGTCCATCATGTCAGCGGCCTTGAGGCAGAGCAGGCGGCACATCTCGATGTCGATGCGGGCCTCGGCGACGCGCTGTTCCCAGACCGAGTGGTCGGCCAGGTACTTGCCGAAGGCCTTGCGGCTCATCAGGCGGCGACACATCTTCTCCAGCGCCATCTCGGCGGTGCCGATGGTGCGCATGCAGTGGTGGATGCGGCCCGGGCCAAGCCGCCCCTGGGCGATCTCGAAGCCGCGGCCCTCGCCGAGCAGCAGCGCGTCCTCGACCTTGACCCGCACGTTCTTGAGCAGGACCTCGGCGTGGCCGTGCGGCGCGTCGTCATAGCCGAAGACCGGCAGCATGCGGACGATCTCGATGCCCGGCGCGTCCAGCGGGACCAGCACCTGCGACTGCTGCTGGTGGCGACTGGCGTTCTCGGGGTCGGTCTTGCCCATGACGATGGCGACCTTGCAGCGCGGATCGCCCACGCCCGAGGACCACCACTTGCGGCCGTTGATGACGTACTCGTCGCCCTCGCGGCGGATTTCGGTCTCGATGTTGGTGGCGTCGGACGAGGCGACGTCCGGCTCGGTCATCAGGAAGGCGCTGCGGATCTCGCCGTTCATCAGCGGACGCAGCCACTTTTCCTTCTGCTCCAGCGTGCCATAGCGCATCAGCACTTCCATGTTGCCGGTGTCCGGCGCGGAGCAGTTGAACACCTCGGACGCGAAGCCGATCTTGCCCATCTGCTCGGCGATCATGCTGTATTCGAGGTTGGTCAGCTGGATGCCTTCGAACTGGAAGGTGTCATCCACGTGGGTCTGGCCGCTGTGCGGCGGCATGAAGAAGTTCCACAGACCGGCGGCCTTGGCCTTCAGCTCCTCGACGACCTGCACGACCTTCCAGCGCTCTTCGCCGAGGACGTTCATTTCCTCGTTGTAGCGCGGCACGGCCGGGGCGATGTGCTCGTCCATGAAGGCGACGACGCGGTCGAGGAACTGGCGCTGTTTCGGAGAGATATCGAAGTCCATGGCGGCCCTGCCCTTGTTTCAAACGGTTGTTTGAAGGACCGTACCACCCGGCTTGCCTTGGGGGCAAGTGCGAAGGGCCTTGGGTGCGGTGCGATAAAGCACCGTCAGTCGCCCTCTCCCTCGACCGCCGACAGGTCCGCCGCGTCGTAGCTGTAGTCCAGCAGCTCGCCCGGCGTGCACTCCAGCACCGCGCAGAGCTTGGACAGGGTGTCGAATCGCATGCCCCGCACCTTGCCGGTGCGCAGCAGGGAAAGCTGGGTCTCGGACAGGCCGATGCGCTGGGCGAGGTCCCGGGCCTTCATCTTGCGGCGGGCCAGCATAATGTCGAGGGTGACGATGACGGGCACGTCTCAGATGATCTCGTCGAGCTCGGACTTCAGGCGGCCGGCCTGGGCCATCATCTTGCCGAGGATCAGGATCGCCCCGCCGATCACGGCGATGATCCAGGTCTCGGGCTCCATCCGGATGCCGCCGAACCCGGACTCTCCATCCAGCCAGCTCTTGATCCACGGCACGATCAACGCACTCGCGGCGGCGCCCCACAGCAGGGATGATCCGACGTCGGCCAGCCCCTGGGAGTTGGCCTTCGAGAACAGATCGCCCCTGGCCACCCGTCCGAAAATCCTCGCCGCGGCCAGGACGCCGCCGAGGTAGATCAGCGCCGGAAGGACATCGACCAGCCGCGACAGGACCGGCGGCAAAACCTCTCTCAGCCCGGTCGTATCGCCGAACCGGATCGCGTCGGCGATCGGCCCGATCAGCAAGAGCAGCTTTACGAACGCGAGCGCCTGTAGCGACAGCGTCGCCACCGCAAACCAGGCGATAAACTCGAAGGTCCTGGCCTGATCCGTCAGCTTGGCGTTGGACATGATCTTTCCCCCTAGACGATCTGGTCGAGTTCGGACCGCAGCGCGGTCGCCCGGGTATGGACGAAGCCCAGCATCTGGATCAGGCCGCCGATCACCGCGATCAGCATGTCCGTCGGCTCGGTCCGGAACCGCAGCGCGCCCAGATCGAGCCAGTCGACGATGGCCGGCGTCACCAGCATCGCGATCAGCGCGCCGACGGAAAGCCAGCCCCCGACCGCGCCCAGGGTCGCGCTGTTGCGGGCGCTGAAGATCTCGCCCTTGGCGATCCGGCCGAAGATGCCGCCCGCCGCCAGCACCGCGCCGGCGTAGCAGAAGCTGGGCAACGCCAGGGCCAGGCCCTTGAGGAGACCGTCGATCTCCGCCTGGCCAGGACCGCCTTCGAACAGCGAGAACAGGAAGGGGATCACCTCGCCGGTGCGCAGGTAGTTGAGGACGGTCCCGATGACGATGATGGTCGTCGCCGCCTGCAGGAAGATGGCCTGCCGGCGAAGAGACTTGTCAGAGGCTTCGTACGGCATTGTCGCCGCTCCAGATTAGGTGTTGTATTTTTTATATAAGACATAAATTTACTGAGACGCCACATTAATTCTTCGTAGGCTGTTTCCAACGGCTTCCGGCTTGGGCAAGGTGGGGGCCATGAACCTCAAGCCCAAGCTCCTCAAGGGCCGCTACGTGCGGCTGGAACCGATCACCGCCGACCACAAGGAGGAGCTGCGCGGCGCCGTCGACTGCGACCCCGAGGCCTGGGAGATCATGTCGGTCAACGGCTGCGGCGAGGGCTTCGCCGACTGGTGGGGCGCGCTGCAGGGCGAGACCGGGCGCGGCGAGCGCATCGGATACGCCATCCGCCGGCTGAGCGACAAGCGGGTGGTCGGCACCTCCAGCTTCCTGAATATCCGCCGAATCCACAAGGGCGTCGAGGTCGGCGCGACCTTCCTGCATCCCGATGCGCGCTCCGGTCCTGTGAATCCGGAATCCAAGCGGCTGATGCTCGCCCAGGCCTTCGACGCCGGCGCCATCCGGGTGGAGTTCATGATCGACGAGCGCAACGGCCGCAGCGAGGCGGCGGTGCTCAAGCTCGGGGCCACCAAGGAAGGCACCTTGCGCAACCACAAGATCACCTGGACCGGCCATGTCCGCGACACGGCCGTGCTGTCGATCTGCGACTTCGACTGGCCCGCGGTGCGCGACCGTCTGGACTTCCGCCTGCGGGAGACCTTCGCCTAGAGGCCGGCGGGCCTGTCCAGGCAGGACTCTCAACCAACCCCGGCATCCTCGCCCTTGTGGCGAGGATGCCTGTTTCGGCTCGCCCGTGAGCAAATCATCCTGCTCTCACGGTGAAGCGTTTCGAGGGATCCTCGGGACGAACCCGAGGATGACGAAGGATATGGGACGGATCAGCCGCCGCCTACTTCACCCGCCGGTAGCGCCAGGCCATCCCTTCCAGCCTGCCGTCCATCATCCCCTCGATGCGCGCGCAGAGGTCGTCGCCGCATTTGCGGTAGATGATCCGCTGCGGGAAGTCGTGAGCGAGGTTCTCGAACGTCGCCTCGCCGGCCGGTCCGGGCTTCAGCACGAAGGGCGTCGCCGGCTGACCCTTGACGTAGGCGGTGAAGGTCACGCCGGCCGGCTCGGGCGTGATGGTCATGAACTCGAACGAAGCCGGCTTGCCCGCCTCGCTGGTCTGGCCGACGCCGCCCAGGGCCCCGTCGACGGGTGCGGACCAGGTCTCGCGGACGGTCTTTGCGCCGTCGACGTAAAGCCAGGACCCGGCCATCCACGTCAGGTCGGCGGCGGGCTCCGCGGCAAGGGCGGACGCACCGGAAAGGGCGACCGCGGCAGCGATGGATGCAAGACGTTTCATGGGATCCCCCTGTTGCTAGCCGCGACCCTGCCGGGCGGTGCGACAGGGCGCTTGTAGGAATGCGACAGGCTCAGGCCGTCAGGTCGACCAGGCTGGCCGCCAACCCCTGGGCGGCCGCCACGAACTGCGAAGGCGTACAGCCGACGAAGCGGCGGAAGTCCCGCGCCATCTGCGGATGGTCGAAGTAGCCCGCCGCCTGGGCCGCTTCCGTCCAGGTCTCGGCGTCGGCCTCGCGCAGCGCCTCGAACACGCGGCGGAAGCGGACGATGGAGCCCAGCATGCGCGGCGAGACGCCGATACGCCGGGCGAAGCGTCGCTGCAGGGTGCGCGGCGTCAGGCCGGTCTCACGGCAGAGGGTCTCGACGCCGGCGCCTTCCTCGAGCCGCTCGACGCAGCGGTCGATGACCGGATCAGGCGCGACACCCTGTGCGGCGATCCGCGCGGCGACATGGTCCTGGATACGGTCGAGCCGCGCCGCCTCGTCCGGCGCCGACAGATCGCCGGGGTCCAGCGCCACGCGGGTGTCGGTGAAACCGTCCAGGGACTGTCCGAGATAGGCGTAGGCGCCCGATGTGTGGAACCGCACGCCGATCACCCCCGCCTCGCCATCGGCGCGCAGATGCAGCGGGCGGGTCAGCTGTCCCGCGAACAGCACCGGCGGCTGGCGGACCAGTGCGCCGGCTGCGTCGCGCTCCAGATAAGGCTCGCCATGATGGACGATCAGCTCGCAGCGGCCGTCGGGCGCGATGCGCTGGTCCTCGTCCGGGTCGCGACCCTCGAACACCCAGACGCAGGCCACCCAAGGCGCGAGGTCCGCTCTCGGCGCGAACTCGGCATAGCGCGGCGTCATTTGCCCCGGCGCGCCCGGAAGAAGCCGCGCAGCAGGTCGGCGCTCTCCTGCGCCAGCACGCCGCCGGTCACCTCCGGGCGCCAGTGGCAGGTGGGCTGCTCGAAGAAGCGCGGGCCGTGGACCACCGCGCCGCCCTTGGCGTCGTCGGCCCCGAACACCACCCGGCCGATGCGGGCGTGGCTGATGGCGCCGGCGCACATGGCGCAGGGCTCCAGCGTCACCACCAGGGTCAGGCCGGTCAGCCGGTAGTTGCCCAGCTTCGCCGCCGCGATCCGCAGGGCGGCGATCTCGGCATGGGCGGTCGGATCGTTGGCGCCGATGGGGCCGTTGCCGGCCACGGCCAGCACCTCGCCCGTCGCCGGGTCGAGCACCACCGCGCCCACGGGCGTCTCGCCCGCCGCGGCGGCGGCGCGGGCGGCCTCGAGGGCCAGGCGCATGGCGTCTGTGTCTGAAAGGGGCGTCACGTGGCGAAGTCCGGCGATCTGTGCTTATAGAACCCCATCTCGCCGCGAGGCGACATGATCCTTCCAGAGGAGCAGGCCGATGCCCGCAGGACCGTCTTCCGACCCCTCCGATTCTTCCGACCACGAACGTGTCGCCAAGGTGCTGGCCCGGGCGGGCGTCGCCTCGCGCCGCGAGGTCGAGCGCCTGATCGAGGCCGGCCGCGTGGCCATCAACGGCCAGACCCTGACCACGCCGGGCGTCAAGGTGCTGCCCGGCGACATCGTCACGGTCGACGGCGAGGTGGTGGGCGGTCCCGAGCCGGTGCGGCTGTTCCGCTATCACAAGCCGGTCGGGTTGCTGACCAGCCACAACGACCCCCAGGGCCGGCCGACAGTGTTCGAGGCCCTGCCCGACGGGCTGCCGCGCGTGATCTCCATCGGCCGCCTCGACCTGGCGTCCGAGGGCCTGCTGCTGCTGACCAACGACGGGGAGCTGTCGCGGGCGCTGGAGCTGCCGCAGACCGGCTGGATCCGCCGCTACCGCGCCCGGGCCTTCGGCTACGCCACCCAGGAGCGGCTCGACAAGCTGAAGGATGGCGTGACCATCGAGGGCGTCCGCTACGGCCCGATCGACGCCCGTCTGGACAAGGCGACCGGCGACCGCGACGGCGCGCGCAACGTCTGGATCACCGTCACCCTGACCGAGGGCAAGAACCGCGAGGTACGACGTGTGCTGGAGTCCATCGGCCTGAAGGTGAATCGCCTGCTGCGCCTGAGCTACGGCCCCTTCTCGCTGGGCGACCTGGGCGCCGGCGAGGTCGAGGAGGTCGGCCCCCGCGTCATCCGCGAGCTGCTGGCCGACTACATTCCGGCGGACAACATGCCCAAGGGCGCCGCCGTGCAGTTCAAGGGCGCGCGCGGCCCGGGTCGTCGCCGTCCCTCCGGCGAGGCCGGCGGCACGCCGCACGAGGCGACCGCGCCCAAACCCCAGCGCAAGGGCCCTCGCCCCGGCCAGGAGACCGGAGAGCTGAAGGGCGAGCGCCAGCCGAAGAAGGCCGGCTGGGCCAAGGCCAAACCCAAGCCGCCCGGCGGCCTGCGCACCCCGAAGAAGCCCGGCGACGTGAAGAAGAAATGGGTCGAGACGCCGAAGTCCGCGCGGCCGGTGGTGGCCCAGCGGGACCGGGTGGATAATCCCTATGCGAAGACGCCGGCGGGTGGTGCGAAACCGGGCGGGAAGCCTTCGGGTCCGAAGCGCCGCTAGTCCTCTCCCTCTTGGGAGAGGGGGACCATGCGGAGCATGGTGGAGCGGGAAGCGCTTCCGGCTGAAGGCTGCCCGGGAAGTAGATGGCGTCGAACGCTGCGCCCGCACGACGATCGGCGGCGTGTCCCTCTCCACCAGCCTCCGGCTGGTCCCCTCTCCCAAGTGGGAGAGGAAAGCCATTACCCTGCCCGCTCGCTCAACCCCTTCGCCAGCCGCGCCGTGCGCCGCCAGACCGTGACCACGCAACCGAGCGCGATCACCGCCAGCGCGATCAGCAGGGTCTCGCCGCGCCAGCCCCACAGCGGTTCGGCCATCGAGACCAGGCAGGCCACGGTCAGGGCGAACATGCGGTGCGGCTTGGCCATCGGGCCCGAGAAGTCGGCGGGAAAGCCCAGACCGCGGCCGAGCTCGCGGACATAGGCGGTCAGCACCGCCAGCACGGTGGTCAGCCAGCCCAGCCAGGCGCCGTGGTCGAGCCCGGAGGCGACGACGCTGTATCCGGCCGCGACCAGGAACAGGCCGTCGGCGATGCGGTCGGGCAGCTCGTTCCAGATCGGCCCGGCCGGGCCGCCCCGGCCGTGCTCCACCGCCACCATGCCGTCGAGCATGTTGGCCAGGAGCCGCAGCTGGATACAGACCGCCGCCAGCAGCAGCCAGGCGATACGACCGCCGCCCTCGACGCTGCCGCTGACGCCCAAGGCCGCCGCACCGAGCACGGCGATGGCGACCGAGGCGAAGGAAATGGCGTCCGGGCTGACCCCGGCCTTGCCCAGCGCCGAGGCCAGCGCCCCGGCCCAGCCGGCGGACCGGGTCTTCAAGGGGCGCCTGTTCTCGGGGGTCTCTGGCGTCTCGGTCATGCGGCGTTCCGGCGGGCCCGGACGAGGCCGGCGTTGTAGACGATGGCGTACAGGGTCGAGACCGACCAGGGCACGGCGATGGTGGCGATCACCTCCGGCGTGCCGATGGCGGTGTGAACGAGGGAGAGCAGGGCCAGGATCGAGCCGGCGGTGATGGCCGGCGGAACGGCCCAGGCCATCGCCCCCCGCAGCAGCCCGTCCAGGGCCTCCAGCGTCTTCTTCAGCACCCCGGTCAGCGCGCCGGAGAGAGTCCCCTGGACCAGCGCCGGCAGCCAGGCCCCCGCCAGGCCGTGGTCGCGGTTGGCGAACAGCGCCCAGCCGCCCATGGCCAGAAAGCCGAAGGCGATATGGACCGGGCTCGATTTCAGAAGGCGTTCCATACGACGGAGCCTTGACCGGAACGCCGCGCTCGGCAACCTCCGTTCGGCGGTGCGGTTCACCGGCGGGGTCGAGGCTTGGACATCATCACGCGCTTCCTGACGGCCCAGCCGCCGGCCCTGATGTGGGGGCTGGCCGGAGTTGGCGGCATCCTGGTCCTGGGCGCGGTCATCGCCGCCCTGCTGACCGTGACCCGACGCGACAAGGACTACACCGAGCTGCGCCAGCGGATCGCCAGCTGGGTGGTCATGATCGGCTTGCTGTCCGCGGCGCTGCTGGCCGGCTGGCAGGCGACCACCCTGCTGTTCATGGTCGTGTCGTTCATCGCCCTGCGCGAGTTCCTGTCGCTGGCCCCCACGCGGCGCGAGGACCGGCTGATCATCCTGGCCGCCTATCTGTCGATCCCGGTCAACTACGCCTTCGTGGCGCTGGACATCTACGGCATCTACCTGGTGCTGATCCCGGTCTACGCCTTCCTGATCACGCCGTACCTGATGGCGGTGATCGGCCAGACACGCGGCTATCTGTCCAGTGTGGCGATGTTCCACTGGGGTCTGATGACCTGCATCTACAACATCGGCTACGTCGCCTTCCTGATGCGAACATCGGACGTCGACCTGCCGGCCGGAGCGGCGGGGCTGGTGTTCTTCCTGCTGGTCGCGACCGAGTTCAACGACGTGGCCCAGTACGTCTGGGGCAAGCTCTTCGGCCGCCACAAGATCATTCCCAAGGTCAGTCCCAACAAGACCTGGGAGGGCTTCCTCGGCGGCTGGGCCACGACCGCCGCTCTCATTTGGTTCACAGGGCCGCTCTTCACGCCGCTGGAGGGGCTGGGGCTGGCGATCGTGGCGGTAGTGCTGCCGGTGGCGGGCTTCGCCGGGGACGTGACGATGAGCGCCATCAAGCGCGACATCGGGGTCAAGGACACCTCGCACCTGATCCCCGGCCACGGCGGCATCCTGGACCGTATCGACAGCCTGACCTTCACCGCGCCGATCTACTTCCACCTCCTGGCCTTTTTCGCGCTGGAGACGTTCTGATGATCCGCTTGCTGCGATGGCTGCTGCTGCTGCTGATCGTGCGGCCGATCGCCCGGTTCATGACCGGAGCCGATGTCACCGGACGCGAGCACCTGCCGCTGAAGGGGCCCGCCATCGTGGCAGCCAACCACAACAGCCACATGGACACCCTGCTGCTGCTCAGCATCTTCCCCTCGCGCGCGGTGATGCGGGTGCGGCCGGCGGCGGCGGCGGACTATTTCCTGAAGGATCCGGTGATCGGCTGGTTCTCGCGCCACATGATCGGCATCGTGCCGGTGGCGCGGGACAGGGTGGCCAGCGGCGAGGACGTGCTGGCCCCGGCCCGCGAGGCGCTGGCGGCCGGCGACATCATCGTCGTCTTTCCGGAAGGCACGCGCGGCGACGCCACCGACGAGATGGCGCGCCTCAAGAGCGGCGTCGCCCGTCTGGCCGAGGCCTTTCCCGAAGCGCCGGTGACGCCAGTCTGGATCCAGGGCGCCGGCCGGGTCCTGCCCAAGGGCGAGATGATCCCGGTGCCGATGAACTGCGCGGTGCTGGTCGGCGAGCCGTTGCACTGGCACGGGCGACGCACGGAGTTTATGGACGGGCTGCGCGACGCCCTGCTGCGACTCAAGGAGCAGGCGCCGCCGCTGCGGTGGAGTTGAGCCCTTGCGTATCGTTTCCGGCGGCCTGAGGGGCCGCAACCTCATCACGCCCGACGGCCAGGGCACGCGGCCGACCTCCGATCGCGCGCGGCAGGCCGTCTTCAATATTCTCGAGCACGCCGCCTGGGCGCCGGAGCTGCAGGGCAAGCGGATCATGGACCTGTTCGCCGGGTCGGGCGCCCTGGGCTTCGAGGCCATCTCGCGCGGCGCGGCCTTCTGCCTGTTCGTGGAAACCGACGAGGCGGCGCGCGGCGCGATCCGCGAGAATATCGACGCCCTGGGCCTGTTCGGCGCCACCCGAATCCATCGCCGCGACGCCACGGACCTCGGCCCGCGCCCGGCCAGCGCCGGCGAGCCCTTCGACATGGCCTTCCTGGACCCGCCCTACCGCAAGGGCCTTGCCGAGCGGGCGCTGGCGGGCCTGGCCGAAGGCGGCTGGCTGAAGCCCGGCGCCCTGGTGCTGGTCGAGCGCGGCAGCGACGAGGCCGACCTTTCGGCGCCGGGCTACACGGTGCTGGACACGCGGGATTACGGCGCCGCGCGGGTCAGCTTCCTGCGGCTTGACGCAGACCCCGCTCCGGCCCCCGCGCAACCTTAACAGCTCCAGGCCGTTTCGACGGCAGCCACGCCCGGTGTCCCGCCCTTCCGGCGGATCCAGGGCAGCCCGCGCGATCGTTCGCGCCCGCGGCGCCGATCTGGAGAGTCCCCAATGACCAAGACCCACCTGCTGGCCGCCATCGCCGCCGGCGCCCTGACCTTCGCCGGCTCCCAGGCCGCCGCCCAGTCGGGCTACCGCATGTCGCCGGCCCAGAGCCTCGGCAATTCCTGCGAAGACGTACAGTCGCTGGACAGCGGCTACATCACCGCCGTCTGCCGGGCCAATGACGGCCGCTATCGCTGGAGCTCGATCTACGCCCCCTACTGCCGCTCTGACCTTGGCAACCGCGATGGCGTGCTGTCCTGCGTCGGCGCCGAAGGGCGCGCGGGCGCCTACATCGAACGGTCGGGTTCGTCGTCCGGCCAGTCCGGGGGACTGCCGGGCGCCATCATCGGGGCCATCGCCGGCGTGCTGCTGGGCGGGGATGACGGTCGCTACCTCTATCAGCCGGGCGCGCGCTATCCGGCCTGGGGCGAGACCGGCTACGGCGATCCCCGCTACGATCCCCGCTTCGGCGAGCAGGGCTGGGGCTACGGCGCCTCGCGCGACCAATGGGTGTCGATCAGCCGTCGCGGCGAGTGGCTGGAACGCCGCATCGTCCAGGGCGAGCGCAACGGCACCCTGACTCGCAACCAGGTCACCACCCTTCGCCGCGACCTCACCTCGCTTTTCAGCCTCGAGCGTCGCTACAACTATGGCGGCCTGTCCAACGACGAGCGGGCCGATCTCGACCGCCGCTTCGACAGCCTGAGCCTGCGGATCCAGCCTGATCGGCGGGATGACCAGGCCGACTGGACCTCGATCAATCAGCGTCAGGCCAACCTTGAGGCCCGCATCACCGCCGGCCTCCGCGACCGCTCGCTGAGCCAGGCCGAGGCCAGCCGCCTGCGCACTGACCTGCGGACGCTGGCGCGGCTTGAAACGACCTACCGCCGCAATGGCCTGACCGCCGCCGAGCGCGCCGATCTCGACCGTCGCTTCGATCTGCTGAGCGCCCGCATCCGCGACGACCGTCGGGATGACGACGGGTCCTGGACCTCCATCAACCAGCGTCAGACCAACCTCGACGCCCGCATGGACGCCGGGGTCCGCGACGGCTCGCTGTCGCGGAACGAGGCCGACCAGCTCCGCGCCGACTTCCAGGTGCTTGCGCGGATGGAGGCCGACTACCGCCGCAACGGCCTGACCGCCGCCGAGCGCGATGATCTGGACCGGCGCTTCGATATGCTGAGCCAACGCATCCGCGCCCAACGCCGCGACTAGACCGCCAGAAGGACCCGCGCGGCGCCATGCCGTGCGGGTCCGGCTGGTCGGCCGGCTAGAGACGTTTCACCGTAACCCGGTTGTCGAGCTGTGAGCGCAGACTGAGCAGGCCGTCCCGGGTGATCCGGTAGGGCCCGCCGCCCGAACTGGCGATGAAGCGACGGCGCTTGAGCGAGCGGAAGACGTCCAGCGTGCAGTCGCTGAGCCGCCAGCCGTCGCGGGTGATGCAGTCGGCGCCGATGATGTCGCCGGTATCCTCGTCGCGCTCGAGGATGATCGCGCCGCCCTGGGCGAGCGCGTGCAGCGTGCGCTGCTGCGGTTTGGAGATGTTCACCTGAGGAAGTCCGTGTTCGAGGCGTGAGACGTCGCGCCCCTGTCTCGACAGGGGCGGGCGGTTCATCGGGCGCTCGCGACAGTCGGACCTTTGAAGGTCAGACCGTCAGGCCCGGGCCTCGATCACATTGGGAAGCATGATGCCTCGCGGTTGGACGAGTCAGTTTTAGCCGACCTGGCCTGATCAGACTATGGCGCGGCGGCCACAGGTCGGCCGGATCACTCACCCCTACCGTCGCCCGAACAGCCGCTCGATATCGGCCAGCTTGAGTTCGACATAGGTGGGGCGACCGTGGTTGCACTGGCCGGAGTGCGGGGTGGCCTCCATCTCGCGCAGGAGGGCGTTCATCTCGGCGGCGGTCAGGCGGCGGCCGGCGCGAACCGAGCCGTGGCAGGCCATGGTCGAGCAGACCTCCTCCAGCCGTTCGCGCAGGGCCAGGGCCTGTCCGTTCTCCGACAGGTCGTCGGCGATGTCGCGCAACAGTCCGGCCGCATCGGTCTCGCCCAGCAGGGCCGGCGTCTCGCGGACCAGCACAGCGCCGGGGCCGAACGGCTCGATGACCAGACCCAGGGCGGCCAGCTCGTCGGCGCGGGCGATGACCCGTTCCGCTTCGGCAGGGTCCAGCTCGACCACCTCGGGCAGCAGCAGGGTCTGGCGGGTGACGCCGCCGGCCTCCATCTCGTGCTTCATCCGCTCATAGACCAGCCGCTCGTGGGCGGCGTGCTGGTCGACGATGACGATGCCGTCGCGGGTCTGGGCCACGACATAGGTCTCGTGCACCTGCGCCCTGGCGGCGCCGAGCGGGAAGTCGACGGGGTCGATGACCCGGCCGTCGGCCATCGGCGGCGGCGGGGCGTCGAAGACGGCGCTGACGGCCTCCGCCAGCCCGGGGCCGGCCATGGCGAACCCCGGCTCGACGCGGGCCGAAACCTCATTCATGCCCGGCAGCGGCTGCGCTGACGACGGCTGCCAGCCGCCAGTCTGCCAGGCGGAGAAGCCGGCGGCGGACGGTCCGGGCGCGTAGGTCTGCGGCCGGAAGCCGGCCAGCGCCGCCCCGGCCGCCGTGGTCGAGGCCCTGTGCCCGGCCCCGGCGAGCGAGTGACGCAGGCCGCCGACGATCAGCCCACGGACCAGCGCCGGATCACGGAACCGCACCTCGGCCTTGGCCGGGTGGACGTTGACGTCGACGTAGGCGGTGTCGAGCTCGATATAGAGGGCCGCCGTCGGATGGCGGTCGCGGGCCAGGTAGTCGGCATAGGCGGCGCGCAGGGCCCCCTGCAGCAGCCGGTCGCGCACCGGGCGGCCATTGACGAACAGGTACTGATGGGCGGCGTTGCCGCGGTTGTAGGTCGGCAGGCCCGCGAAGCCGGTCAGGCGGACGCCGTCCCGCTCGTGGTCGATCTCGAGGGCGTTGTCCTGGAACTCGCGGCCGAGCACGGCCGACAGGCGGGCCAGCCGCCCCTCCGCGCCCGGATGTTCGGCCGAAAGCCGCAGCACGCGGCGGCCGTCTAGATCGAGGGTGAAGGCCACCGCCTCGTGCGCCATGGCCTGGCGCTTGAGCTCCTCGGCGATGGCCATCTGCTCCGACCGCGCCGACTTCATGAACTTCAGCCGGGCGGGCGTGGCGTAGAACAGGTCGCGGACCTCGACCCGGGCGCCGTGCGGGCCGGCGAAGGGGGGCCGGGCCGACCGGGCCGACCGCCCCGCCCTCGACCAGGATGGCGTGGGCCGCGCCGCCGCCGCGCGGGCGGCTGGCGATCGACAGCCGCGCCACCGAACCGATCGAGGGCAGCGCCTCGCCGCGAAAGCCCATGGTGTGGATGTTGAGCAGGTCCCAGCTGCCGTCCGGCAGCGGGGCCAGCTTGGACGTCGCGTGGCGCTCGACGGCCAGGGCCAGTTCGTCGGCGTCCATGCCGGAGCCGTCGTCGCTGATCAGGATGCGGGTCAGCCCGCCGTTGTCAGCCTCGACCTCGATGCGGGCGGCGCCGGCGTCCAGCGCGTTCTCGACCAGCTCCTTGATCGCGCTGGCCGGCCGCTCGACCACCTCGCCGGCGGCGATGCGGTTGACGGTCTCCGGAGGCAGGCGGCGGATGGGCATGGGGCCAATGTAGGGCGATTCAGGGCGGAATGCCGAACCGCCCCCACTCACCGTCATGGCCCGGCACGTCCGGGCCACCCAAGCGTGGTGAGCCAAACGAAAAAGGCGCGGTGTTGACCGCGCCCTTCCGAATTTCGTCCGTGTTCATGGGTGGCCCGAACAAGTCGGGCCATGACGGATCTGGAGCCTACAGCCCCGGCAGCTTGACCCAGCTGCCCTTGTCGCGGGCGATGATCACGGTCTTGCCGCCGGTCAGGCCCTTGAGGCGGGCTTCCTCGGCGGCGGCGTCAACCAGAACCGGCGGCGAGGCGCCGTCGGCCGTCGGGGCCGGCGCGGCGGGCGCGTCCTTGCGCCAGAACATGACGCGGTCGGCGAAGGACTTGTCCTTGTGAGCAAGGTCGCCGAACTCGTCATCGACGACGTAGCGAATCAGCGGGTCGGCCCGGTCGGCGCCCGAGCGTGCGACCAGCAGGCGTTCGCCGTCCGAACGCTGGGCGCTGGCGGCCTGGCCGGCCAGTGCAGCGCGGGCGGCGCTTTCCGGCTGCAGTTCCTGCGGACGGGGCTCGCCCGGCGCCGGCGGACGCAGCGCATACTCCGGCGGAACCACCAGCGGCGCCTTGGTCACGACCCGGAACTCATCCGGCGTCACCTTGGTCATACCCATGGCGCGGCTCGCCGACTGGCATCCGCCAAGTCCGGTCGCCGCCGTCAACGCAACCACGCACATAACGCGGGTAGAGATCATCGAGCCTAGCTCCTAAAGGCCGCCCCGGCCTCAGTCAGACGAGGTGGATACGCCAAAAGTTAGGCGGGCGGCAACTTCGTTTACGGCTTCACGTCGCGGCGGAGGCTGTCGAGCAGCAGCAGCACCACGCCGATGGTGATGGCGCTGTCGGCGATATTGAACACCCAGGGGAAATACAGCGCCTGCAGGTCGAGGAAATCGGCCACCGCCCCCAGCCGCACCCTGTCGATCAGGTTGCCGATCGCCCCGCCCATGATCAGGCCGATCGCCGCGCCCAGCAGCGGCCGGTCGATCCGCCGAGCCCAGACGCCCAGCGCCACGGCGACGCACAGCGAGAAGGCGACCAGAACCCAGCGGACCCAGTCGGCCTCGCCCCGGAACAGCCCGAAGCTGACCCCCTGGTTCCAGACCATGGAAAGGTTCAGCGGCCCGAACACGGGGATGCTGCAGGGCGTGTAGTAGGCCGGCGTGGCCACGAAGGGCTGACAGGCGGCCGGAAACACGCTGCCCAGAATCCAGAACTTGGAGATCTGGTCGGCGACGATCACCGCCAGCGCCAGGGTGAAGGCCTTGGGGCCCTGCAGCACGACCGGCGCGGCGGCGGCGGGCGCCGCCGGTTCCGGCGTATGCGACGCTTGCGAGACTTGCGGGTCTTCAGAACTCAATCTCTGGCCCTCTGGCCCCAACAGGGGTGGAACAGGAACCCGGCGGGCGCCGGGACCCTTGGGGAAATATCAGGCGGCGCGGCTCTTGTCCCAGGCCTCGACGGCGTCCTCGCAGCGCAGGCAGAGCCTGGTGGCCGCCTTCACTTCGGGAAGGATGCGCCAGCAGCGGTCGCACTTGTCGCCCGAAGCGCGGAACGGACGCACGGCCAGCTCGCCGGCCGACGCCATCTCCACGTCGCTGGTGCGGAAGATCTCCGCCGCCGACAGGCCGTCGAACAGGGCAGCCAGCTCCGGCGTCAGCTCCACGCGCGGGGCGGCCTCGAGCGCGGCGCCGATGCGCTTCTCGCGGCGTTCGACTTCCAGCGAGGCGGTCACGGCCGAGACCACGACATCGAGCGCCGTCCAGCGGTCGAACTCCGCGTCGTTGCGCCAGTCCGCCGGGGTCT
Organism: Caulobacter sp.; assembly: GCA_040383665.1. Lineage (GTDB taxonomy): Bacteria > Pseudomonadota > Alphaproteobacteria > Caulobacterales > Caulobacteraceae > Caulobacter. The sequence goes on along the minus strand of JBEIDC010000005.1, from coordinate 1,378 downwards.
GCGGGAACACCCGCAGGCAGTTGGAGCCGGCGTCCGGGAAGCGCTGGGCCCAGGCCTCCTCCATTGTGAAGCTGAGCAGCGGGCCGAGCCAGATGGTCAGACGCTCGAAGATGGCGTCCAGCACCGTGCGGTAGGCCCGGCGCTTCAGGCTGTCGGGCTGGTCGCAGTAGAGGCTGTCCTTGCGGATGTCGAAGAAGAACACCGACAGGTCGCTCTGGCAGAAGTCGAGCAGCGGCCGGACCACCTCGTTGAAGCGGTAGTTCTCGTAGGCCGTGCGCACCTGGCCATCCAGCTGCCACAGGCGGTGCAGGATGAACTGCTCCAGCGGCGGCATGTCGGCCGGCGCGACGCGCTCGGCCTCGGTGAAGCCGTCCAGCGCGCCCAGCAGGTAGCGCATGGTGTTGCGCAGCTTGCGGTAGCTGTCGGTGACTGTGGCCAGGATCGTCTTCCCGATCCGCTGGTCCTCCATGTAGTCCACCGTCGCGGTCCACAGGCGCAGGATCTCGGCCCCGGACTCAGCGATGACCACATGCGGCTCGACCGTGTTGCCCAGCGACTTGGACATCTTCTGTCCATTCTCGTCGAGGGTGAAGCCGTGGGTGACGAGGGTCTTGTAGGGCGCCCGGCCGCGGGTGCCGCAGGACTCCAGCAGCGAGGACTGGAACCAGCCGCGGTGCTGGTCGGAGCCCTCGAGATAGAGGTCGGCCGGCCAGGCGCTGTCGTCGCGGCCCTCGATCGTGAAGGCGTGGGTCGAACCGGAGTCGAACCAGACGTCGAGGATGTCCTCGACCTTCTCGTACCTCTCCAGGTCGTGGTCGCCGAGGAAGTCCGTGGCCGGGCGGTTGAACCAGGCGTCGGCGCCTTCCTCGTGCATCAGCGCCACGATGCGGTCGTTGACCGCCTGGTCACGCAAGGGCTCGCCCGTCTCCTTGTCGACGAACATGGCCAGCGGCGCGCCCCAGGCGCGCTGGCGGCTGATCAGCCAGTCGGGCCGCGTCTCGACCATCGACCGGATGCGGTTGCGCCCGCCCGCCGGGTGGAAGGCGGTCTCGTCGATGGCCTTCAGCGCCAGTTCGCGCAGGGTCTCGCCGTCATCGCCGCCCAGCGGCTTGTCCATGCGGATGAACCCCAATTTCCTGGAGTTCAATGGTTCATCCATGCGGATGAACCATTGCGGGGTGTTGCGGAAGATCACCGGCGCCTTGGAGCGCCAGCTGTGCGGATAGGAGTGCTCCAGCCGGCCGCGCGCCAGCAGGGTCCCGGCCTCGATCAGCTTCTGCACCACCGCCGGGTTGGCGTCGGCGAACTTGCCGGTCTTCTTGCCCTCGGTCTCCAGCACCTTGAGGCCGGCGAACAGCGGCACATGCGGATAGTAGGC
>JBEIDC010000004.1:0-71779 GCA_040383665.1 Caulobacter sp. | reverse complement strand
CGCCCTTGCCGCCGCCCGCGCCGCGCAGGAGGCCGCCGAGACCGACCGCTCCGACGCCGCCCGCGCCGAGGGCGCCACCCGCGACGCCGCCCGCCAGCTGGAGGACCGCCTCGGCCGGCTGAAGACCGAGGCCCGGGGCCTGGCCCAGCTGTCGGCCCCGCGCGGCAAGACCGGCTTTGCGCCTGCCCTCGACGCCGTCACCCCCGACCGGGGCTACGAGGCCGCCCTGGCCGCCGCTCTCGGCGACGACCTGGAGGCGGCGCTCGACGCGAAGGCCCCCGCCTACTGGGGCGGCCGCGACACGGAGGGCCCGAAGTGGCCCGACGGCGCCACGCCGCTGGCTCCGCTGATCAAGGCCCCGCCGGCCCTGGCCGCGCGGCTGGCCTTCACCGCGGTGGTCGAGCGCAAGGACGGCGAGCGACTGCAGAAGGCCGGCCTGCCCGCCGGCGCGCGTCTCGTCTCCCGCGAGGGCGACCTGTGGCGCTGGGACGGGTTCACCGCCCGGGCCGAGGCGCCGCGTCCGGCCGCCATCCGGCTGGAGCAGCGCACGCGGCTGGCCGAGGTCGAGGCCGAGATCGAGGCCCTGACGCCGGAAGCGGACGCCGCGCTGGAAGCCCACAAGGCCGCCCGCACCCGCATGCTGGCCGGGGAGGACGCCGTGCGCGAGGCGCGCCGCAAGCCGCCCGAAGCCGAGCGCGCGCTTCAGACCGCCCGCCAGGCTGTCGAGCGCCTGGCCCATGAGGCCGCCCGCCGCGACGCCCGGGCCCAGTCGCTGGACGAGACGATCGCCCGCTTCGAGGCCGAGAAGACGGAAGCCGAGGCCGCCTTCGCCGCCGCCCGCGCCGACGCGTCGGACGACGTGACGGGCGAGAACCTGTCGCCGATGCTGGACGCCGCCCGCGCCACGGCTGTCGTGGCCCGCGAGGCCGCCTCGCAGGCCCGCGCCGCCGTCGACATCGAGACCCGCGAGCGCGACGGCCGCACCCGCCGGCTGGACAGCCTGCGCCGCGACCGCGACGACTGGACCCGCCGCGCCGCCGCCGCCACCAGACGCACCGAGGCGCTGGCCGAGGCTCGCATCTCCACCAACACCAACCTTGAAGCGGCGCGCGAGGCGCCAGCCACCCTGTCGGTCCGCACCGGCAAGCTGCTGGACGAGTACGCGGTCGCCGAGGCCCGCCGGGCGGCGTCGACCGACGCCCTGGAGCAGGGCGAGAGCGCCCGCCTGGCCGCCGACCGCGCCACGCGCGCCGCCGAGGCCGCCGCCGCCCAGGCCCGGGAGCACCGCGCCGGCCTCGCCGCCCGTCTGGACGCCGCTCGCGAGCGCTTCGGCGAGATCGCCGGCAACATCCGCGAGACCGCCAAGCTGGAGCCCGAGGAGCTGGGCCGCTCGATCGCCGACGAGGCCGTCGCCATCCCCTCCAACGCCGGCGGCGTCGAGGCCCACCTCTACAACCTCGAGCGCGAGCGCGACGCCATCGGCCTCGTCAACCTGCGCGCCGAGGAAGAGGGAACCGAACAGGCCGCCCGCCTGCAGACCCTGAAGACCGAGCGCGCCGATCTGACCGGCGCGGTGGCCAAGCTGCGCGAAGGCATCGAGGAGCTGAACGCCGAGGGCCGCGAGCGGCTGCTGGCCGCCTTCGACATCATCAACGGCCACTTCCAGGCCCTTTTCCAGGCGCTGTTCGGCGGCGGACAGGCCGAGCTGCGCCTGATCGAGTCCGACGATCCGCTGGAGGCGGGCCTGGAAATCTTCGCCTGCCCGCCGGGCAAGAAGCTGTCGACCATGAGCCTGATGAGCGGCGGCGAGCAGGCCCTGACGGCCTCAGCGCTGATCTTCGGCGTCTTCCTGGCCAACCCGGCCCCGATCTGCGTGCTGGACGAGGTCGACGCGCCGCTGGACGACGCCAACGTCGACCGCTTCTGCTCGATGCTCGACGAGATGCGCAAACGCACCCACACCCGCTTCATCCTCATCACCCACAACCCGGTGACCATGAGCCGCGTCGACCGCCTCTTTGGCGTGACCATGGCCGAGCGCGGCGTCAGCCAGCTGGTCAGCGTCGACCTTCAGACGGCCGAGCAGCTGGTGGCTTGAGGGGTCCCTTCCCCCGTCATGGTCGGACCTGTTCCGACCACCCATGAACACCGCCTTCCCCGTGCGTCCTTCGACACGCCGCTTCGCGGCTGCTCAGGATGACTGGCCAAGAAGCCTGCCCACCATAGTCATGCTGAGCAGCGCTCGAATAGCGCGTGTCGAAGCACGCAGGAAGCCGGCTGGCGCCCCACGCATGGGTGGTCGGAACGAGTCCGACCATGACGAAAGCTGGGAAAGCGTTGGCGATTGACCCTCAACCCCGGCGCCGTTGAGTGGCATCCTGTCCGCCACAGCACCACAGAGTGAGCCCCATGGACGCCGCACCGCCCCCTCCCCCCGCCGTCCACGCCTGCGCGCCCGACGCCATCAGGCGCGGCAAGGCGCTGCTGACCCTGCACTTCAACGACGGACAGCCGGGGGACCCGCCGGTCGTCGACATCGAGGACGCCGTGAAGACCCTGGCGCCGGTCAAGGCGCTGAAGGGCAAGGGCCGGTTCGATGTGCTGGAGGTCTGGGGCTACATCTACAAGGGCGAGTACCGGATGCGGTTCCTCTACGCGCAGATTCCCGACGCCTGCGTGCTGATGGGCCAGGAGATCCTCGAGGCGTCGGATCCCTACTAGCCTTCCTCTCCCTGTTGGGAGAGGGGGACCAGCCGGAGGCTGGTGGAGAGGGACGCACCGCCGTTTGGGCCCGGCGTTCCACGTCACCCAGTTTCCGGATAGCCGTCAGGCGGGAGCGCTTCCCGCTCCACCATGCTCCGCATGGCCCCCCTCTCCCAAGAAGGAGAGGATTACTGCGGAAACGGCCCAGCCCGCGTCAGCGAACTCGCCGGCGTCTTGCCGATCTTCTCGCCAACCCACCGCGCGGTCTCGATGAGCTTGCCAAGGTCGTAGCCCGTCTCGAACCCGGCCCGCTCCAGCATGTAGACCAGGTCCTCCGTCCCGATGTTGCCGGTCGCGGCCGGGGCGAAGGGGCAGCCGCCGAGGCCGCCGACGCTGGCGTCCAGCACCGAAACGCCGGCCTCGACCGAGGCGTAGGCGTTGGCGATGCCGGTGTTGCGCGTGTCGTGGAAATGCATGCGCAGCGGGATGGCGCCGATGACGGCCTGCACCGCCTCGACCCGCTTGCGCACCACCCAGGGGTCGGCGACGCCGATGGTGTCGGCCAGGGCGATCTCGGCGACACCGGCGGCGGCGGCCTCTTTCACAATGGCCACGACCTGATCCTGGCTGATCTCGCCGTCGAACGGGCAACCGAAGGCGACCGATACCGTCACCGTGATCGGCGGGCCGCCATCCTGCCCGCGCCTGGCCGCGATGGCCTGCATCGAGGCGACCTGGTCGGCGACCGAGGCGCCCTGGTTGCGGATGCCGAAGCCGTCGCTGGCACAGACCACGACATTGGCCTCGTCGCAGGCGGAGGCGACGCAGCGGTCCCAGCCGCGCTCGTTCAGCACCAGGCCAATGCGGGAATAGCCGTCCGTTCCGGCCAGGTCAGCCATCATCTCCTCGGCGAAGGCCATCTGCGGCACCCGCTTGGGATTGACGAAGCTGACCACCTCCTGCCGCCGCGCGCCGCAAGCGTCGAGGCGGCGGATCAGGTCCAGCGTGTCGGCGGCCTCCAGCACGACCTTCTCGTTCTGCAGCCCGTCGCGGGCCCCGACCTCGACGATCTGGATGAAGCGGCTCATGGGGCGGTCTCCGGCGTGACGGCGGCGGGACGGACGGCCTTCTGCGGCTCGCCGCTATAGAGGGTCAGACTCGTCTCATCGCCATTGGAATAGTTGACGCCCGATATGGTCTTGACCGGCCGGGGCGTCAGCCCGGCGGCGCGAAGGGCGGCGAGGAAGGCGGCCTGTTCCTGCTTTTCGATGACCGCCGGACGGCCCTCGGCGATGGCCCTGACCCCCTCGGCAGGACCACCCAGGCCCGTGGTGGTGCCCAGCGCGAAGACCAGGCTGGGCTCGGCGTAGCCGGCGACCTCGACCGGACCGGGGACCACGCCCTCCTTGGGCGCCAGTTCGCTGCTGGCCAGGGCCAGATTGACCCGCTGCGACAACCACAGTGGCTCCATGCGCGGGGCCAGCTGGCCGAAGAAGGCTGCGTGGGCCAGGACGCCCACGACCCCCGCCGCGATGAGGGCGCGGCCGGCGGCCTGACGGAAGATCAGCACCCCGCCGACGACAGCGGCGGCGACGAACAGGCCGGCGGTGACGATCGTCCAGAACAGGTCGCCGCCGCCCTCGCCATAGATGGCCATGGCCGCGATGCTGATCGCCGCGAAGGCCAGCGACGCATAGGCCAGGACGACGACGCCGGCGATCCGGGCCCGGCGACCCAGCGGCTCGCGCAGGGCGGCGGCCATGAGCCAGCACAGCGCCCCCATGGCCGGCAGGGTGTAGTGGACCAGCTTGGTCGGCAGCAGCTCGAACATCAGCCAGGTGGGGATCAGCCAGCAGAGGGCGAAGCGCACACCAGGCTCGGCCCGCGCCTTCCAGCCCAGGATCAGCCCGGCTGGCAGCAGCAGGGCGGCCGGGAACAGCAGCATCGGCGACAGCAGCAGGTGATAGCCGAAGATGCCGCCGTGCCGCTCATGTCCGCCGGCCAGCTTGGGGGCCAGGTCGCCGCCGATGGCCGCGCCCCAGAAGGCCCCATCGCTGGCGACCGTGATCGCCCAGGCCCAGGGACCAAAGATGGCCAGGACCAGCAAGGGTCCCCAACGCCAGCCCAGGTCCTTCATCCAGCCGAATCGGTTGGCCTTCGCCTCGGTTGATTCCCATATGCCCAGGGCCAGCATGGCCAGTAGCGCGACCAGCGGCCCGACCGGGCCCTTGACCAGGGCCGCGACGCCGATGGCCAGCCAGAAGAGCAGCCGCGTTCGCCAGCCGGCCGGCTCGCCGCCCCGGGCCGCGCCGTAGAGCCGTCCCAGCGCCGCCAGGGCCAGGGTGGTCGATCCGGCCAGCACCGCATCGGTCTTGGCGATGAAGGCCTCGGTCGAGAGCAGGAAACTGGCCCCCATCATCGCTCCGGCCAGCAACCCGGCCCGGGGGCCGAAGAAGGCCGCCGCGCCCCAGGCGCAGGCCGCCGCCGCCAGCGCCGCGCCCAGCAGGGAGGGGATTCGATAGGCCCAGATCTCGCGGTCGGCGGCGTCGGACAGGGCCGCGACGCTGATCGCCTGCAGCCAGTGGATGCCCACCGGCTTTTTGTCGCGCGACTGGTCCTGGTAGTTGATCGAGACGTAGTCGCCGGTCTCAAGCATCTGCGAGGTGGCCTGGGCGAACCGCGACTCGTCGCGGTCGAGCGGCGGTACGGCCAGCAGGCCGGGAAGGCCGGCGATCATGGCGATCAGCGCGGCGAGGAGCGGTCCGCGCCAACCGCGGCTCCATTGGTCCAGGCGGGATTCGAGCGTCATGGGTCACCTGATAGCACGATCCTTACGTACGCCGCCTTTTCGGCTATGAGAGGGCATGATCGAAAAGACTCCGGCCAAGGGCCGCAAGCCGGCCGCCGCGAAGCCCGCGCCCGCCAAGGCCTCTCCCGCCAGGGCCGCGAAGGCCGCTCCCGCGTCGAAGACGGCCGCGCCGACGCCCTCCGCCACGCCCGACTTTTCCGTCGTCGTTCCGGTGTTCGACGAGGGCGGCGCCGCGCCGGCCCTGGCCCGTGAGATCGCCGCGGCCTTTCGGGATCGCAACTACGAGATCGTCTTCGTCAACGACGCCAGCCGGGACAACACCCTTGAGCTGCTGACCGCGCTGAAGGCGGAGATCCCGCAGTTGCGCGTGCTGTCGCACCAGAAGAATTCCGGCCAGAGTCGCTCTGTCCGCAGCGGCATCCTGGCCGCCCGGGCTCCGATCATCGTCACCATGGACGGCGACGGCCAGAATGATCCGGCCGACGCCCCGCGCCTGGCCGAGCGGCTGCAGGCGGCGCCGCAGACCCTGTCCATGGTCGGCGGCGAGCGGGTCAAGCGCCAGGACAGCAACGCCAAGCGATTCGCCAGCCGGTTCGGCAACGGCGTGCGCGGCTGGCTGCTGAAGGACGGGGCGCTGGATACCGGCTGCGGCCTGAAGGCCTTCCGGCGCGAGGCCTTCCTGCGCCTGCCCTACTTCGATCACATCCACCGCTACCTGCCGGCGCTGATGATCCGCGAAGGCTACGAGATCGCCTTCGAACCGGTGAACCACCGTCACCGCGAGACCGGCGTGTCGAAATACACCAACTTCGGCCGACTCAAGGCCAGCGTCAGCGACCTACTGGGCGTGCTCTGGCTGCAGTCCCGCTCGCGACTGCCGGGAAACGTCGACGAGGCTTGACGGAAACCGGCAGTTGTTCTTTGTTTGTTCCGCGCATGGAGCGGGATGAATGGTGTTCGCCAGGATGGACCAGCGGGCAAGGCACGCCTGGACGCAGCGGGCGAAACTGCTTGTTCAGATGCTAACGACAACCGCCTATGGCTCGCTTGGCGTCGGCCTCGCTGACCCGGTGATCAAGGGCGTGGCGTTCGGGTCCGGACACCTTCTCGCATTGGCGCTCGGCGTAACCTGCGGGTATCTTGCGTATCATCTGGCTCCGGAAGGAGAACGCGATGTCGCCTGATCCGACTGTTCTCATGGCTATGGGCATGATCGTCGCCCTTCTCGCCGGCGCGTCCCTCTACACCAAGCACAAGATCCGCCAGATCGACCGCCGGATCGCCGAGCGCGAAGCGGCGGAGGCAGCCGACCAGACGCTGTAGAGCACGCGGGCGCGGCACGCCCCGCAGGCGAGTCCCCTTCACCCTGACGGTGAATGGGGTTAACCGTTGCGTACCGGGTTATCCGGGTTTCGGGGGAGGCCCTTGCCGATGTTCGCCGCGTTCCCGCTGCTGGCCCTGCCGGTGCTGGTCTACAACCTTGTCGCCATCACCCTGGTCGGAGGCTTCGGCTCGACCGTCGCCACCCAGCGCTTCACCGAGCCGCTGTTCACCATCGCCATGACGTCAGGCTCGCCCTGGCCGATAAGCCTGGGCGACCTGTTGCTGGCCTTCGCGCTGGTGGTGCTGTTCATCGAGCTGCTGAAGTCGACGACCAGCCGCCGCATCGCCATCATCAACCACTCGCTGTCGATGATCCTGTTCATCGTCTGCCTGGTCGAGTTCCTGCTCGCCCCGGCCTTCGCGACCTCGGTCTTCTTCCTGCTGACCCTGATGGTCCTGCTCGACGTGCTCGCCGGCTTCATCGTCACCATCATCGCCGCCCGCCGCGACATCGACCTGAGCCCAGGTGGCGAGGCCGGCTGATCCTGCCTAGGTCAGGGCCGTGAACAGCAGGGCGACGGCGAGGATATCGAAGGCGCGGACGAAAAAGGACACCGGCGGAGACTCCTGGTTCGGATTCACCACTGGTTAAGCAAGACCGGCGCCAGTCTGGACGAGTCATGGCACTCTTCTTCGATCAGGACTGGTTCACCGCCCGCCTCGCCGGGCGTGGCCTGTCGCGCACCGTCCTGGCCGCCGCCGCCGGCATGACCGAGGCCGAGCTCGCCCTTGTCTGGAAGGACCAGAGGGAGCTGTCGGCCCGCGAGGTCGGGATCCTCGCCGAACTGCTGGGGGAGACGCCGGCCGAGATCGCAAACAGGGCCGGGGTGTCGACACCCGTGCCCGGCGGCGACCCGCTGGCCCGGATCGCGGCGCTGGAACGTCAGGTCGCTGACCTTCAGGCCAGACTGGTCAGGCTCGAGCGGCGCTCGCCGTGAGGCGGACGGCCCTCGCCGTCTAGATCTCGGTTTTCTTGAGCACGCCCTTGGAGGGGCGTCGGTCGGCCGGACCGGAGTATTCGGTTTCCAGATAGGCCGACCGGGCGGCGTCGAGCACGGGCTGGCCGCCGAGAAGCCCACGTCTCTGTCCGGACTGGCCGTAGAGGTGGGCCGCGAAAGTCGCGTAGCCCTCCGGTCTCGGCGGCGGCGGCGGGGCCGCTGCTTCCGGACCGGACGCCGGCGCTTCGATCAAGACCGGCAGATTCGTCCCACCGTCGCCGGCCTGGCCCGCGCGCGGCGTGTCCGCGGCGCGCCGGGCGCTCTGGCGGCGCTCACCATACTTGCGCGTGGGGTCGATCGGACCGGTCATGCCCGGCAGGCTACGCCGGGTCGGTAAAGAAAGAATGGGGCCGGATCAGCCCTTGGACGCCAGCTTCTCCAGCTGGGCCTGCATGGCGGCCATCTGCTTCTTGAGCTCGTCCAGCGCCTCGCCCTCGGCGGCAGCCGCCGGCGCTGTCTCCCCGGGTTTGGCGGGTTCGCCGCCTGCCGCCGGCGCACCACCCTGCGGGAAGCCGAAGGGCGAGAACATCTTCATGGCCCGGTCGAACAGGACCATGTTCTGACGGATCTGATCCTCGTAGGCGCTGAGGCCCGCCGCGCCCATGGTGGCGTTGGGCGCCATGGCCCCGAACTGGGTGCGGAAGCGCTCCTGCTGCTTGGAGAAGCTCTCCAGGCTCATCTCCAGATAGCTGGGCACGAAGGCCTGCATCTGGTTGCCGTAGAAGCCGATCAGCTGGCGCAGGAACTGGATGGGCAGCAGGTTCTGCCCGCCGCCGCGGTTCTCTTCCTCGAAGATGATCTGGGTCAGGACCGAGCGAGTGATGTCCTCGCCGCTCTTGGCGTCATAGACCACGAAGTCGACGCCTTCCTTGACCATGTCGGACAGGTGCTCGAGCGTCACATAGGAACTGGAGGCCGTGTTGTAGAGCCGGCGGTTGGCGTACTTCTTGATGACGACGCGCTCGCCGCCATTTTTTGCACCGGCTGGGTTTTCGCCGGTCTCGGCCTGATCGGACATTTCCATTCCCTGTAGGTACGCTTCACGCGCTTTTTGGCGCCGCACTATCGCGGATGCAAAGGCATGGCGCCAGTGGCGCCTTCCGTGCGCGTCATATTGCACTGCAAAATCAGCAGGTGACGAACCATATCCGACTATGCAAGGTGCCCCAGCGTAACAAAAAATGAGCGCCGGGGCCGTTGCGGCCTGACGCCGCGCAGGGAACGACGGAGACACTGCCATGACCGACATCGTCATCGTTTCGGCCGCCCGCACGCCCGTGGGCTCGTTCAACGGCTCGCTCTCGAGCCTTCCGGCTCATGAGCTGGGCAGGATCGCCATCCAGGCGGCGGTGGAGCGGGCCGGCATCGCCCCCGCCGACGTCGACGAGGTGATCATGGGCCAGGTGCTGCAGGCCGGCGCCGGCCAGGGCCCCGCCCGCCAGGCCGCCGTCAACGCCGGCATCCCGGTCGAAAGCCCCGCCTGGAGCCTGAACCAGCTGTGCGGCTCTGGCCTGCGCGCCGTGGCCCTCGCCGCCCAGCAGATCGCAGACGGCTCGGTCAGCATCGTGGTCGCCGGCGGCCAGGAGAGCATGAGCCAGTCGCCGCACGCCGCCCACATCCGCGACGGCAAGAAGATGGGCGACCTGGGCTTCCAGGACACAATGATCAAGGACGGCTTGTGGGACGCCTTCCACGGCTATCACATGGGCCAGACCGCCGAGAACATCGCCAGCCGCTGGCAGATCACCCGCGAAGACCAGGACCGATTCGCCGTCGCCTCGCAGAACCGCGCCGAAGCCGCCCAGAAGGCCGGCAAGTTCGCGGGCGAGATCGCGCCGGTGACGATCAAGGGCCGCAAGGGCGACACCGTCGTCGAGAACGACGAGTACATCCGCCACGGCGCGACCTACGAAAGCATGTCGGGTCTCAAGCCCGCCTTCACCAAGGACGGCTCGGTCACCGCCGCCAACGCCTCGGGCCTCAATGACGGCGCCGCCGCCCTGGTGCTGATGAGCGCGGCGGAAGCCCAGAAGCGCGGCCTGACCCCGCTGGCCCGAATCGCCTCCTGGGCCAGCGCCGGCGTCGAGCCGGAGATCATGGGCACCGGCCCGATCCCGGCCATGAAGAAGGCTCTGGAGAAGGCCGGCTGGTCGGTCTCCGACCTTGATCTGGTCGAGTCCAACGAAGCCTTCGCCGCCCAGTCGCTGTCGGTGGTCCGCGAGCTGGGCCTCGACCCGGCCAGGACCAACGTCAACGGCGGCGCCATCGCCATCGGCCACCCGATCGGCGCGTCCGGCGCGCGGATCCTGACCACCCTGCTGCATGAGATGAAGCGCTCGGGCGCCAGGAAAGGGGCCGCGACGCTCTGCGTCGGCGGCGGCATGGGCGTGGCCATGTGCGTCGAAGCTGTCTGACCAATTCCCTCCTCCCCCAGCGGGAGGAGGTGTCAGGCGAAGCCTGACGGATGAGGGCTATCGCCGGGTAAGAAGGGTTGACCGGCGCCCCTCTCGGATACGTTTTTCAACCCCTCATCCGGCCGCGCAGCGGCCACCTTCTCCCGCGAGGGGAGGAGGATGAAAGCAAGCAGGGAAACACCATGAGCAGGGTTGCATTCGTCACGGGCGGAACGCGCGGTATCGGCCGGGCCATCGTCGAGCGCCTCAAGGCCGACGGCATGAAGGTCGCCGCCGGCTATTCCGGCAATGACGAGGCCGCCGCCGCCTGCGCCAGGGAACTGGATGTGATGGTGGTGAAGGGCAACGTCGGCTCGTTCGAGGACTGCCAGCGCGCCGCCGCCGCCGTGGCCGCCGAGCTCGGCCCCATCGACGTGCTGGTCAACAACGCCGGCATCACCCGCGACGGCTTCTTCCACAAGATGACCTACGAGCAGTGGTCGGAAGTCATCCGCGTCAACATGGACAGCGCCTTCAACATGACCCGCCAGGTCATCGACGGCATGCGCGAGCGCAACTGGGGCCGGGTGGTCAACATCAGCTCGATCAACGGCCAGAAGGGCCAGGTCGGCCAGACCAACTACTCCGCCGCCAAGGCCGGCCTGATCGGCTTCACCAAGGCGCTGGCCCTTGAGAACGCCAAGAAGGGCATCACCGTCAACGTGATCTGCCCGGGCTACATCGACACCGAAATGGTGCAGGCGGTTCCCGAGAACGTGCTGCAGGGCATCATCGCCGGCATCCCGGTCGGCCGCCTCGGCAAGGGCGAGGAAATCGCCGACATGGTCGCCTACCTGTCCGGCGAACGCGCGGGCTTCGTGACCGGCGCGACCTTCACCCTCAACGGCGGCCAGTACCTGGCGGCCTGACGACCGGATCGGGCGTCGCCATCGCTTGTGCGACGCCCGCAGCCTGTCCAAGAATCGCCCCAGTCGCCGTGCATGGCTGGGGGAATGGCGAGGACGAGTATCCGGTTTCCTGAGGTCGCGGTTGTCGTCGCGGCCCTGAGCGCGCTGCTTTCCGCAGCGGCGCCCGCGCATGCCCAGGGCTCCCTCAAGGACCTGCTGTTCGGCGACAAGCCCGCCGAGGGCCAGCGCCGCGCCCCGCCGCCGCCGGTCGCCCGCTATGTCACCGAGACCGGCGAGGGCTTCATCCTCGACCGCAGCACCGGCCAGCCGCTCCTGAAATTCGAGAGCAGCTACGAGGTCTGGGTTCTCCAGCCCGAGGTCGGCCCGCGCGGCGACATCAACTACAAGAACGACCTGGGTCAGTTGATCCTGCGGGCCACCAAGCTGGGCGGCTTCACCCTGTTCACCCCCAAACGCCCGGCCGGCGCGGCGGCCGAGGTGACCGGGGCGGTCCAGCCGCTGCGGCTCAAGCCCGTCAGCCCCCTGGCGCTCTACCAGCTGCTGCGCATCGCCAGCGGCCGGGCCAGCAAGGCCGCCGGCCGCACCATCGGCTTCGAGGCCGACGCCTCGCCGGCCTCCTCGGCCCTGATCGCCGACGCCTCGCTGGTCGTGTCGGAAGCCATCGTGCGGCTGGCCCAGACGCCGGGCGGCCAGCCCCAGCTGGCGAAGATCGGCAAGGTCGCGATCGTCGAAGGCGCCCGTCCGTCGGTGGTGCTTCGGAACGGCGTCCTGCTGATCGTCGTCTCCCCCGACCAGGGCCTCTCCGGCCGCCCGTCGTCGGAGCGGATCCTGCAGGTGGCGTTCCGGTAGACCGCTGTCCTCCCCACATCGTGGGGAGGGGGACCATGCGGAGCATGGTGGAGGGGTTGCGCGGGCGGCAGCCGACTATCCGCCGTGCACCGTGCTCAATCTTGCCCTGTCGACGCTACCCCTCCACCGCGCTCCGCGCGGTCCCCCTCCCCAGCAAGCTGGGGAGGATTGATCCCTTCCAGCATCTCGAACCCCTCGAACAGGAACCCCGGCGCCACGGTGCAGCCGACCAGGGTCCAGTCGCCCAGCGACCTGGCCTTCTGCCAGACGCCGGCCGGCACGACGGCCTGGGGGCGCTCTCCGGCGGCCAGATCCACGCCCAGCCTGTGCTCGTCCTGCCCGATGGTCAGCAGCAGCGGCGCGCCGGCGTAGTGGTGCCAGACCTCGGCGGCGTCGACGCGGTGCCAGGCGCTTTCCTGGCCCGCCTCGAGCAGGAAGTAGATCGCTGTCGAGGCGCCGCGGCCCTCGGGCCCGGACGCGTCGCGGAAGGTCTGGCGATACCAGCCGCCCTCGGGGTGGGGCTCCAGCCCCAACAGGGCGATGATCCGGGCCGGCGTCATCCCTTGAAGCTGTCCTTGGCCGCCCGCACGGCGCCGAAGGCCTCGGCCGGATCGGCGATGTCGGGGCGCAGCAACGGGGCGCGCAGGAAGGGGTTGGTGGCCTTCTCGAGGCCGATGGTGGTCGGCACCGTCCATTCGCCGCGCTCGCGGGCCGCGAAGATGGCGTCCGTCCGCGCCCTCAACGTCGGATCGGCGTCGACCGACAGCGCGAAGCGGGCGTTGGAGGCGGTGTACTCATGGGCGCAGTAGACGGTGACCGCGTCCGGCAGGGCGGCCAGCTTCTGCAGGCTGGTCCACATCTGCTGCGGCGTTCCCTCGAACAGCCGGCCGCAGCCGAGCGCGAACAGGGTGTCGCCGACGAAGGCGGTCTGGTCGCCGGCCGCGTAGAAGGCGATGTGACCCAGGGTGTGACCGCCGGTGTTGATCACGGCGAAGGTCGTCTCGCCCAGCGCGACGCTGTCGCCCTCGTCGACGACGCGGTCCGGGGCGGTCCCGATGCGCTCGACCTCGGCCGGGCCGACGACGGTGCAGCCGGTCTCCGCCTTCAGCCGCGCGTTGCCGCCGGCGTGGTCGGGGTGCCAGTGGGTGTTGAGGACCATGTCCAGCGACCACCCGAGCTTGCCGAGCTCCGCCAGGATGGCGTCGGCGTCGGGGGTGTCGATACAGGCGGTCTTGCCCGTCGCGTCATCGCGCACAAGAAAGCCGTAGTTATCGGACAGGCAGGGGAACTGGTGGACGGTGATGGACATGGCTCGCCTTTGTTGCGTCCTTCGACACGCCCGCATGCGCGGGCTGCTCAGGATGACCAAGTCTATTGCATTCCACCAAACCAAGTCATCCTGAGCAGGCCTGAAAGGCCGTGTCGAAGGACGCACCGAACCGGCAACCGCGTTAAGGACCCCCATGCGCCGTGACGTCCTCGAGCTTCGCGCCTTCTACGCCTCCGCCCGCGGCCGGGCGGCGCGGGAGATGGTGGCGCGCAAGCTGAGCGAGGCCTGGGGCGATCCGCGCGGGCTGGAGTTCCTGGGCCTGGGCTATGCGACCCCCTACCTGGAGGCGGTGCGCGAGCGGGCCCGGCGCACCATCGCGGTGATGCCGGCGTCGCAGGGGGTGGAGGTCTGGCCCGCCGTCGGCCGCAACCTGGCCTGTTTGGCGCCGGAGACCGCCCTGCCCCTGCCCAACGCCATGTTCGACCGCGTGATCTGCGTCCATGCGCTGGAGGAGGCCGAGGACGCCGTGGCCATGATGCAGGAGGTCTGCCGCGTGCTGGCGCCGACCGGCCGGGTCTTCGTCGCCGTCGCGGCCCGCAACGGCCTGTGGTCCAACGCAGAGGGCACGCCCTTCGGCCACGGCCGGCCCTGGAGCCGCAGTCAGCTGGAGGCGGTGCTGCGCGCGGCGGACCTGGAGCCGTCCGGCTGGACCCGCGCCCTCTACGCCCCGCCCTTCGCCTGGACCGCCCGCTGGGCCGAGGGCTTCGAGCAGGTCGGCGCCTGGCTGTGGCCGCCGTTCGCCGGGGTCATCCTGATGGAGGCGGTCAAGCAGACCTTCGCCGTGAAACCCCGCGCCTCGCGGGCCCGCGCCCGGGTGTTCGCGCCCGGCGTCCTGGCCCCCGCGCCCGGCGGGGCGCCCGCCGGAAAGGCGCCGGATGGCGCGATGCGAGATGCCCCCTTGGCCAGCGAGCCGGTTTCGCCCTAGATTTTGCACTGCACCACGCCTTCCGCGCGGTGGGAGAGTTGTCCGATGAAGATGATCGTCGCCATCATCAAGCCCAGCCGCCTCGACGCGGTCCTCGACGGCGTGACCGAGGCCGGCGCCTCCGGCCTGACCGTCACCGAGGTGCGGGGCTACGGGCGACAGAAGGGCAAGACCGAGGTCTATCGCGGCGCCGAATACGAGGTGAAGCTGCTGCCCAAGGTGAAGCTGGAGATCGCCGCCTCCGACGACCTGGTCCAGCCGATCATCGACGCCATCATCCGCGCCGCCAACAGCGGCAAGATCGGCGACGGCAAGGTCTTCGTCATGGACCTCGAACAGGCCCTGCGCATCCGCACCGGCGAAGCGGGCGCGGCGGCGATCGCGGGGTAGGGTGTGCGTGCTTCGACACGCCCTCCCCCAACCCGTCATGGCCCGACTGGTTCGGGCCACCCATGAACAGGGCCTCACCCTTTTTTGAGCCGCTCGCGCGGCGGTCACCCTCCCTCGTCACCCCGCATGGCTGGCCCTAACAAGTCGGGCAATGACGTCGGAGGAAGATGCGAGAAGGGTTGTGTGATGCCATCGCTTCCTCTCCCGTCATCCTCGCTCTTGTGGCGAGGACCCCTTTCCCGGTTCGCAGGTGCGAGTGTCATCACGCTCTCACGGTGAGGCTTGACGAGGGGTCCTGGGCACAGGGCCCAGGATGACGAGCTGTTGAGCGTTCGCATATCTCGCGATCTCATCAGGCCCACGGCCCCGCCACTGAACCCTCCGCCCCCTTCGCGCATTGAACCCTTCGCGGCTACAAGGGGTGGCATGGGCGGCGATACGATCCTTCGCGACGGCGACACCTGCTGGCGGACGAGCCGGGCCGACGCCCTGGCGTTTCTGGTCGACGGGGCGGACTATTTCGCCGCCGTGAAGGCCTCGATGCTGGGCGCGAAGCGGTCGATCTGGCTGCTGGCCTGGACGTTCGACGCCCTGACCCGGATGCAGCCTGACAAGGTCGAGCGCAGCGGCTCGCCGGAGACGGCTGACCGACTGGGCCTGCTGCTGCGCCGGATCTCGGCGCTTAGCCCGGGGCTGGACGTGCGCATCCTGTGCTGGGACATCCCGGCGGCCATCTCGGCCTCGCAGGGCTTCGCCGTGCAGCGGGCGGCGGCCTTCTTCAAGGGGTCGAAGGTGCGGTACCGGCTCGACAAGAGCCTGCCCAACAGCGCCTGCCACCACCAGAAGGTGCTGATCATCGACGGGCGGCTGGCCTTCGTCAGCGGCGGCGACCTGTCGACCGACCGCTGGGACACCTGCGACCACGACGACGCCGATCCACGCCGCCGCCTGCCCAACCTGCGCCGCTATCCGGCCCGGCACGACGTGGCGACCGTGATGGAGGGCCCGATCGCCCAGGACTGCGGCCGGCTGTTCGCCGACCGCTGGGAGCGGTCCGGCGGCGGCCGGCTGGACGTTCCGGAACCGGACTATTCGGAAGAGTCACCCTGGCCGCGCGGGGTGACGCCGGACCTGATCGGCCAGACGGTGGGCCTGGCGCGCACCGAGCCGAACTGGAAGGCCCACACCCTGGTGCGCGAGAACCTCCGCCTGCACCTGGCCACCATCGCGGCGGCGCGGAAGACCCTCTACATCGAGAACCAGTATCTGACCGCCCCCACCATCGTCGAAGCCCTGCGCCGGCGGCTGGCCGAGCCGGACGGGCCGGAGATCATCAGTATCGGGCCGGAGTCCAGCCCCAGCTTCTTCGACCGCATGACCATGGACAGCGCCCGGCTGGCGGCGATCGAGACGCTGAGCGGGGCGGACATCCACGGCCGTTTCAGCGCCTGGACGCCGCGAACGACGGCCGGAAAGCCGATCATCGTCCACTCCAAGGTGACCATCGCCGACGACCTCTTCCTGCGCATCGGCTCGTCGAACCTGAACAACCGGTCTCTGGGCCTGGACACCGAATGCGACATGGCCATCGAGGCCGAACGCGGCGAGGCGGGGGCGGAGACCCGCGCGACCATCGTCACCTTCCGCAACCTGATGATCGGCCACTATCTGGATCGCAGCCTGCTGCAGGTCGAGGCGGCCATGGACAAGGCCGGGACGCTGGCCGGCGCGATCACGGAGCTGGACCCGTCGCATCACCGCCTGCGCCGGGTGTCCCCCCGTCCGCTGGCCCCGGTCGCGCGGTTCATCAGCGACTGGAGCCTGGGCGATCCGACCACGCCCGGCGACGCCTGGCGGCCCTGGATCCGGCGGCGCTGCCTGCGCGAGCAGGTCGGGCTGATCGACGAGTTCACGCCCCCGGCGGAGGCTCGAACTCCAGGTCCACCACCAGAGGCAGATGGTCCGACGCGACCCGCGCGCGCGCGTCGAAAGGTGACGCCACCCTTGTGACGGTGACGGCCCCGGCTACGAACACATGATCGATGCGCATGAACGGAAAGCCTGACGGGAAGGTCGCGGTCGGCGCCCGGCCAAGACCCGACTGGGCGTCCCGGATCACCGCCGTCAGCATGCGGTAGGTCTTCGAGAGAGGACTGGCGTTGAAATCGCCCAGCAGCACGGCCGGGGCGGTGAAGGCCTCCGAGGCCATCCAGTCCTCGCCGATCAGCGCCGCCGCCTGCACCTGCTGCTCGCGGGGAACCAGGCCCAGGTGGGTGTTGATGACCTGCAGCTCGACGCCGCCGCCGATGTCGACCGCCACCCACAGGGCGCCGCGCGGCTCCAGTCCGCGCAGGCGGGGCAGCCCCGGCAGGGCGCCGGCCCGGACCAGCCGCTCCGGTAGGGCGGTCAGGATGGCGTCGCCGTAGCGCTCCTCCTCGACGAACATCGCCGGGTGGAAGCGCGATTTCATCCGCAGCAGCTCGGCCAGCAGGTGGGCCTGGTCGACATGACCCGTGCGGCGGCGGCCGACGTCCAGCTCCTGCAGGGCCACGATGTCGGCGTTGCAGGCCGCGATCACCCCGGCCACCCTTTCGACGTCGAGCCTGCGGTCGGTCCCGACGCAGCGATGGACGTTGTAGGTGGCGAGTCTGACCTTCATGCCCCGAAGAGATCGCCCGGCGGCGCGTCTGGTTCCACCGGTCCGTCCCTTCGCCCGAGCAGGAACAGCGCCGCCTCCGCGCGCCAGTTCTCGATTTCCCGGGTCGGATCGATGGTCCGGGCGGGCCGGCCCTCCGCCAGGGCGACGCTCGCCTCGATCCGCAGATCGAGGTCATCCACCAAGGCGTTGAAGTCGGCCAGGGTGCAGAGGTGAATGTTGGGCGTCGACCACCAGGGCTCGGGCAGCGACCGGGTCTCCGGCATACGGCCCCGCCGCAGCAGCGACCAGCGCACGCGCCAGTGGCCGAAGTTGGGGAAGCTGACCACGGCGCGGTCGGCGATGCGCATCAGTTCGCCCAGCACCTGCCGCGGATTGCGGGTCGCCTGCAGGGTCTGGGACAGGATGGCGTAGTCGAAGGCGCCGGTGGGAAACTGGTCCAGGTCCCGGTCGGCGTCGCCCTGCATCACCGCCAGGCCCCGCGCCAGGCAGGCGGAGACGCCCTGGGGGCTGATCTCGACGCCGCGGCCGTCGATGTCCTTCTCCCGGGTCAGCAGTTCGAGCAGCTCGCCGCCGCCGCAGCCGACGTCGAGCACTCGCGAGCCCGGCCGCACCAGGCGCAGGATCTCGCGGAAATCCTCGCGCACGACGGTCAACGCAGCCCCCGCGCGCCGTCGACCGAGTCCAGGAAGCCGGCCAGGGCCGAGTCCATCACCGGCTCGTCCAGCAGGAAGGCGTCATGACCCTTGTCGCTTTCGATCTCCACGAAGCTGGCGCGGGCGCCGGCCGCGTTCAGGGCCCGCACGATGTGCCGGCTCTCGGCCGTCGGGTAGAGCCAGTCGGAGGTGAAGGACAGCACGCAGAACCGAACGTCCCGCGCCTTGCGGAACGCTTCGGCCAGCACCCCGCCGTAGGGCGCGGCCAGGTCGAAATAGTCCATGGCCCGGGTGATGTAGAGGTAGCTGTTGGCGTCGAAGCGGTCGACGAAGGTCGCCCCCTGATGGCGCAGATAGCTCTCCACCTGGAAATCGGCGTCAAAGCCCCAGGACAGCCCGTCCCGCTGCAGCTCGCGGCCGAACTTCCGCTGCAGCGCGGCCTCGGACAGATAGGTGATGTGCGCCGCCATCCGGGCGACGGCGAGGCCCTTCTCCGGCCGGGAGCCGTGCAGGGCGTAGTCGCCGCCCCGCCAGTCGGGGTCGGCCATGATCGCCTGGCGGCCGACCTCGTGGAAGGCGATGTTCTGAGCGCTGTGCCGGGCGGCGGAGGCGACGCAGACAGCGCTGAACAGCCGCTCGGGATAGGAGGCCGCCCACTGCAGCACCTGCATGCCGCCCATGGAGCCGCCGACCACGGCCTGCAGGGTCTCGATTCCCATGGCCTCGATCAGCATGGCCTGGGCGCGGACCATGTCGGCGATGGTGATGACCGGAAACGACAGCCCCCAGGGCTTGCCGGTCGCGGCGTTGAGGCTGGCCGGCCCGGTGCTGCCCATGCAGCCGCCGACGACGTTGGCGCAGACGATGAAGTGCCGCGCCGGATCCAGCGGCCGGCCGGGGCCGACCAGCCGCGTCCACCAGCCCGGCTTGCCGGAGACAGGGTGTTTCCCGGCCACGTGCTGATCCAGCGTCAGGGCGTGGCAGATGAGGACGGCGTTGGACTTGTCAGCGTTGAGCGCGCCGAAACTGCGCCAGGCCATCTCCAGCCCGTCAATGCGGGCGCCGGAGTCGAGGACAAGCGGCTGCGAGGGCGGGAACGTCCAGGTTCCGCCATCCTCCTGGATCGCCTGTGTCTCGGCCGTGAGGGTCATGCAAGGCCTTGGACCGTCGCCGGCCGTCGCTGTCAACCGGCGCCTTCCTGCGAAGCGGCGGCGCGTCTAATACAGGGGTGATGAAACGACTGATCCTCATGCGCCACGGCAAGGCCGAGCGGAACAACACCGGCGGCGACTTCGAGCGCGGCCTGACCGAGCGGGGGATGGCCGACGCCACCCTGATGGGCCGGCTGCTGGTCGATGAAGGCCTGACGCCGGACCTGGCGCTGGTCTCCGCCGCGCGCCGCACCCAGCAGACCTGGAGCGCGGCATCGCAGGCATTTCCCTCCGCGAAGGCCGTGGTGCTGCGACCGCTCTATCACGCCGCCGCCGACCGGATCCTGTTCGAGGTCGAGGCCCATGCCGACCAGGCCGAGACCCTCATGGTGGTAGGGCACAATCCCGGCCTGCACGAACTGACCATCGCCCTCCTGCGGCAGGGGGGCGCCGGCTCGGCGCTGGTCGCCCGGGCCGAAAGCCGGTTCCCGACCTCCACCGTGGCGGCCTTCACGATCGACGAAGCCGGACGGCCCGCCTACGACGGGCTGTTCCTTGCGGCCGACCACGGCGGGGGCGGCGGCGAATGACGCGCGTCTACAAGCTGCTGACCCGCGCGGAATGGCGGGCCGCCGAGGCGAAGGGGGTGTTCGAGGGCTCGGCCGTCGATCTGGCCGACGGTTTCATCCACTTCTCCACGGCCGCCCAGGCGCCGGAAACCGGCCGTCGCTACTTCGCGGGCGTGGCCGACCTGGTGATCGTGGGTTTCGAGGCCGAGGCGCTCGGCGAGGGCCTGAAGTGGGAGCCGTCACGCGGCGGCGACCTGTTCCCGCATCTCTACGGCCCGCTGCCGACGGCCCTGGCGGTCGAGGTGAAGGACGTGGCGCTGGATGCCGATGGCGCGCCGGTCCTTGAAGGGCTGGAGGCATGACAGCCATGCGCCAATCCTCTCCCTCGTGGGAGAGAGGGCCCCTGCGGAGCAGGGTGGAGCGGGAGGCGCGGGCGCATGTCGTCAATTCGCGGCGTCGCTTCGCCAAGCCTTTCAAGAGCAGCGTATCCCGCTCCCCCCCCTTCGGGTGGTCCCCCTCTCCCAAGAGGGAGAGGACTGATGCACGATCTCGCCGCCCGCCTACTCCATTTCATGGACCCGGAGGACGCGCACCGCGCCTCGATCCTCGGCCTGAGGCTGGGCCTCGGCCCGGCTGACCGAGCCGACGACGACCCCATCCTCCGCACAACCCTCGCCGGCCTGGACCTGCCTTCCCCCGTCGGGCTGGCCGCCGGGTTCGACAAGAACGCCGAGGCGCCGGACGCCATGCTGCGGGCCGGCTTCGGGTTCGTGGAATGCGGCACGGTCACCCCCCTGCCCCAGGCCGGCAATCCGCGCCCGCGCCTGTTCCGGCTGACCGAGGACCGCGCGGTGATCAACCGGATGGGCTTCAACAACGCCGGGCTGGACGCCTTCGCGGCGAACCTGGCGGCGCGCCGTCACAAGGGCGTGGTGGGCGCCAACATCGGCGCCAACAAGGACTCGGACGACCGGATCGGCGACTACGTGGCCGGCCTGCGCCGCCTGTGGGGCCGGGCGTCCTACTTCACGGTCAACATCTCCTCGCCCAACACGCCGGGCCTGCGCGCGCTGCAGACCAGGGCCGCGCTCGAGGACCTGCTCGGACGGCTGGACGAGGCGCGGCGGGACCTGAACCCGACAGGCGACTATCCGGTCTTCCTCAAGGTCGCGCCCGACCTGGAGGACGGCGAGGTCGAGACCATCGTCGAGACCGTCGCCGCCTTCGGGCTGCAGGGGATCATCGTCTCGAACACCACGGTCTCGCGTCCGGACAGCCTGCGGTCGCCGCGGAAGACGGAGACCGGCGGCCTGTCCGGCCCGCCGCTGTTGAGCCTGTCGACGCAGGTGCTGGCCAGGTTCCATGCGGCCAACAGCCACGGTCTGACCCTGATCGGGGCCGGCGGAATCGCCACCGGCGCGGACGCCCTGGCCAAGATCCGGGCCGGCGCGTCGGCGGTGCAGTTCTATTCGGCCATGGTCTTCGAAGGGCCGGGCATGGTCGTGCGGGTCAAGCGCGACCTGTCCGCACGCCTGCGCGCGGAGGGCTTCTCCTCGGTAGCGGACGCCGTGGGCGCGCGATGACCCGGTCAGCGGCTCTTGCACTTTTCGCCCGGCACGCGAACTCTTCCGGACTCGCCAACCCGGCGATCGTGAAGTAGCGCATGACAATGGCTGACGTCCCGCCGCCTCCGACGGAGACGCCCGCATCGGCCGACCGGCCCTCGCGGCGCTGGCTCTGGCCGGGCGGGCTGTCGGCGCGTCTGCTGGTCCTGACCATCCTCTTCGTGGTCGGCGCGGGCATGCTGGTGCTGCCGGCCACCCTGGCGACCTTCGAGGAGCAGTGGCTGCTCGACCGTATCCGCGCCGCTGAACTGGCCTCGACAATCGCCGAGGCCGACCCCGGCCGGAAGGTCACGGCCCCGGTTCGCCAGCAGATGCTGGAGAACGCCGGCGTCGTCTCCGTGGCCATCCAGACCGACGGCATGCGCCGGCTGATCCTGGCCGCGCCGCGCGACCTTCGGGATCCATATCTGGTCGACCTGCGCACCCAGAAGCCGATCAGCTGGATGGCAGCGCCGTTCAAGACCATCTTCGGCGGTCGCGATCGGATGGTGCGGGTCATCGCCGAGCCGCGCTTCCGCTCCGGCGAGTTCATCGACATCGTCATGCCCGAACAGCCGCTGAAGGAGGCGCTGCTGGCCTATCTGGGCCGGCTGGTGCTGATCACCCTGTTCGTATCCCTGGGCGCGGGGGTGGCGGTCTATCTGGCCCTGAACGCCTTCCTCGTCCGGCCGATGCAGAAGATCACCCTGGCCATGGAGCGGTTCCGCGCCGATCCGGAGAACCCGGAGGCGCGGGTCGTCCCGTCCGGCCGCCGGGACGAGATCGGTCGGGCGGAGGCCGAGCTGGACCGCATGCAGGCCGACCTCATCGCCGCGCTCAATTCCCGCGCCCGGCTGGCGGCGCTGGGCGAGGCGGTGGCGAAGATCAACCACGACCTGCGCAACATGCTGACCAGCGCCCAGATCGCCTCCGACCGCCTCGCCGCCATCGGCGATCCCAAGGTCGCCCAGGCCATGCCACGTCTGGAGCGGGCGCTGGACCGCGCCATCACCCTGGCCACCGACGTCATGGCCTATGGCAAGACCATCGAGGCGCCCCCGGCGCTGCAGGTGCTGCCGCTGCAGGCGGCGCTGGACGCGGCCGCCGAAGACGCCGGCCTGAGCGAGAGCGGCGTACGGCTGGTCGACCGGCTGGAGCCCGACGTCCGGGTCAGCGCCGATCCCGACCAGCTGCACCGGATCCTGGTCAATCTGCTGCGCAACGCCCGCGAGGCCATGCCCGGCGACGCCGGCGAGGTGCAGGTCGCGCTGCGCGAGGAGAACGGCGCCAGCGTGTTGCGCCTGTCGGACAACGGTCCCGGCCTGCCGGACCGCGCCCTGTCCCACCTGTTCCAGCCCTTCACCGGCAGCGCCCGGCGCGGCGGCACGGGCCTGGGCCTCGCCATCAGCCGCGAGCTCGCCCAGGCGCACGGCGGCGATCTGGTGCTGGTGAAGACCGGGTCGGAGGGCACGGTGTTCGAGGTCACCCTGCCCGGTGCGCCGATGACGCCCGCGCCGGTCAAGCCGAAGCGGACGCGGGCGAAGAAGGCGGAAGCCTAGAGTTCCCTACCCTTCATGGGGAGGGTGGTCCCGAAGGGACCGGGTGGGGGAGCGCGAGGCTACTCACTGATGGCTGCGATTGGCCGCCACTTGCCCCACCCTGGCCCGCTCCGCAGGCCTGTCCCTCCCCAAAAGGGTGAGGGAAGATCAATCCGCCGCCTTCGCCACGCCCTCTCGGCGGTCGTCGGCGGCGCCTTCCAGCACGCCGCCGGGGCGGACGATCACGCCGTGGAGTCCGCTGTTCTCGCCACCCGGGCTGAAGGTGATCCCCCGGGCCTTCAGCGCGTCAACGACGCCTTCGGGATAGCGGTCGGCCTCGCTGGAGAAGCGGTCGCCACGGGCGACGAGGTTGGGCAGGTTGAAGGCGTCCTGTAGCGGCAGCTCCCAGTCGAACACCCCGACCATGGCCTTGAGATTGTAGGACAGGATCGCCGAGCCGCCGGGCGAACCGAGCGCCGCCACCAGATTTCCCTCGCGGTCCAGCACGATCAGCGGCGCCATCGACGAGCGTGGACGCTTGCCCGGGGCCACCGCATTGGCGGCCGGCACGCCGTCGGCTTCGCTCGGCGAGAAGCTGAAATCGGTCAGCTGGTTGTTGAGGAAGAAGCCGCCGACCATCCGGCCCGAGCCGAACACGGCCTCGACCGTCGTGGTCATCGAGACGGTGTTGCCCCAGCGGTCGACGATGACGAAGTGCGAGGTGCCGGCCGGCTCCAGCGTGCGGTCCGGCGCGCGGATGCCGGCGCCGGCGGGAAGGCCGGGCTTCGGCGCCGGTCCGGCGCGATCACCGACCAGCGCGGCCCGGGCGGCGACATAGTCTGGAGCCAGCAGCCCCTCGACCGGCGTGCCGGCGAACGGCTCGTCGCCGACGTAGCGGTCGCGGTCGGCGTACATCAGCCGCTCGACCTCGGCCAGACGGACCCAGGCGACGGGGTCCGCCGGCGAGCGGTCGGCGATGTCGGTGCGCTCCAGCATCATCAGCCCCTGCAGCAGGGCCACGCCGCTGGACGGCGGCGGCGCGGTGCAGACGGTGTAGACCCGGAACGGCCGGCACAGCGCATCGCCCTTGCGGGGCTGGTAGGCGCGGATGTCAGCGACACTCAGGGTTCCGGGCGTGGGATCCTGTCGCACCTTCGCCGCGATCGCCCCGGCCAGCGGCCCTTCATACAGGGCGTCAGGCCCGTCCTTTGCGATCGAGCGGACCGTATTGGCGTAGGCCTTGTTCACCAGCCGGTCGCCGGCGACGTACTTTGCGCCGTCGGGCTTGGTGAAGTAGCCGATGACGTCCGGCGCGGCGTTCTGGGGCACCCGGCCTGAACCGATGTAGCCGGCCAGCCGGGGGCTGACGATGAAGCCCTCCTCGCCCAGCCGCGCGGCGTCGTCGAACAGGGTCGACCACGGCCGCTTGCCATGCTCCTTCTGGGCCAGGGCCAGCATGGCCACTACGCCCGGCGCGCCGGTCGAACGGCCGCTGAGGATCGCCTCGACGTAGCCCATCGGCTTGCCGTCGGCTTTCAGGAACATGTCCGGCGTCGCGCCCGAGGGAGCCGTCTCGCGGCCGTCATAGGCGGTGACCTTCCGGCTGGCGGCGTCGTAGTAGATCATGAAGGCGCCGCCGCCCAGGCCGCTGCTCTGGGGCTCGACCAGGCCCAGCACCGCCTGGACCGCCACTGCGGCGTCAGCGGCCGTGCCACCCTCGCGCAGGACCCGCAGACCCGCATCGACCGCCAGCGGATTGGCCGCCGACACCATGCCGGGCGTGCGGGGAGCGTCCGCCGCGGCCCGTCCAGAGGGCGTGAAAGGGCCCGGCAGCAAAGAACAGCCGCCGAGCAGCAGGGCGAGAACGAGAATGATCGGACGCATACGAACTCCGCGATGGGATGGGCCACAATAGGGATCGCACCGCGCAGGGAAAGCCCCGGCCATGGACAAGTTCCGGGGCCCGTGCGACTCGATCGGTCATGAGCGCCGCCCGTCCCGGACCCCGCAACCTGATCACAGACGTGCCCGGCCTGCAGGTCGGCCAGGCGCAGGACGAGACCGTCCGAACCGGCGTCACCGTCATCCTGCCCGATGATCGCGCCGTCTGCGCCGTCGATGTGCGCGGCGGCGGTCCCGGCACGCGGGAAACCGACGCGCTCAACCCCGAGAATCTGGTCGATGCGGTCGACGCCGTCGTCCTGTCCGGCGGGTCGATGTACGGCCTGGGCGCCGGCGACGGCGTCGCAGCCTGGCTGGGCGCGCAAGGCCGCGGCTATCCGGTCTCCAGCCAACCCAACCTGCCGCGCGCACCGATCGTGCCGGCCGCCATCCTGTTCGACCTCGGCAACGGCGGCGACAAGGCCTGGGGCGAGGATCCGCCCTATCGCCGGCTCGGCATAGAGGCGGTCAAGGCGGCGGGGCTCGACTTCGCGCTCGGCGTCGCCGGGGCCGGCTACGGAGCCCGGGCCGGACAGCTCAAGGGGGGAACCGGGTCGGCCTCCATTGTCACCTGGGACGGCTACACGGTCGGCGCCGTTGCGGCCGTGAACAGCTTCGGCTCGGTGGTCGGCGGCGACGGCCTCACCTTCTGGGCTTCGCCGTTTGAGATCGGCGGCGAATTCGGCGGCCGCTCGCCCGCGGGCCTGACCATCGCGGCCGACGACTGGGGCCTGGCCAAGCTCAACCCCGGCGCCCGCGAGAACACCACCATCGCCTGCGTGGCCACTGACGTGGCGCTGAGCAAGGCGCAGGCCCGGCGCGTGGCGATCATGGCCCAGGCCGGTCTCGCCATGTCGATGCGTCCCGTCCACACGCCGTTCGACGGCGACATCGTCTTCGCCCTGTCGACCGGCCGCCGGCCGATCGGAGACGCGCCTGATCGCATGGTGGCGCGCATCGGCGCCCTGGCCGCCGACTGCCTGGCGCGGGCCGTGGCGCGCGGCGTCTACGAGGCCGTGTCCTGGCCGGGACTGGACGTCCCCAGTTACCGCGACCTGTCCAAGGTCCAATGACCCGTGATATCCGGGTCATGCTACGGGTCGCGCCCCTGGCATGACCGAAAAGCCCCCGTGGGCTGACACACCGGTCTTGCTCAGGATCAACTCCAGGCGCGTCTTGCCGTGGTATGCTTTCATCAGGCCCGCCTGGGCCCGGGAGGCCAGAACCATGAACGTCAGGCAGAAGACCCTCGCCCGAGTGGCGCTCGCCGGCGTCGCCATCGCCGGAACCGCCACCGCCGCGCCGCCCGCGACCAGGCAGGTCGTCACGGGGCCGGTCGCCACCTACTGGATGAGCGCACAGACGACCAGCGGCATGGCCTTCGGCGGCGGCGCGCCATCCCTGTCCTCGATGCTGGGCATGGGCCGCGGGGGCAACGTCAGCAAGAGCCTGACCCTGCAGCTGGGCTCGGCCCGCCGGCCGACGGGCGAGCCTTCGGCCGAGCACCTGCCGCCGGCCCTGCTCAAGGCCGGTCCGACCCTGCCGCTGGTGACGCCCCGGGCGCAGCCGCGGGTCGAGACCCGGGAGGAGCCGGGCATGCCGCGATCCTACGAAAAGCCGCGCGGCAGGATGCTGATCTACTGGGGGTGCGGCGACCGGGCCCGGCCCGGCCAGCCCATGGTCTTCGACTTCGCGAAGATGGCCGAGGGCCAGCTTCCGGCCGGCTACAGCCAGCTGATGAACAGCCTGCAGGTCAGCGCCATGCAGCCGCCCGCGCCGTCGCGCCATGCGACCTACGGCGAGTGGCCCAACGAGAAGACCCGCATCACCGTGCCCGGCGACGCCTCCCTGCTGGGACCGCACACCATTCGCGGCAACTACAGCCCGCAGATCCAGTTCGCCCTGGCCCAGGGGCAGGACTTCCTGCCCGGCGTCCAGATGACGACCAACAGCCGCAACCCCAACGGCTCCTTCCAGCTCGGCTGGCAGCCGGTGGCCGGGGCGACCGGCTACATCGCCTCGACCATGGGCGGCGGCGACGGCGAGACCTTCGTGATCTGGAGCTCCAGCGAGGTCCAGAGCCTGCTGTTCGCCCTGCCCGACTACCTCCGGCCGACCGATGTCAGCCGCCTGCTGGCCAACAAGGCCCTTATGGCGCCGACCCAGACCAGCTGCACCGTGCCCCGCGAGGTCATCGAGGAAGCGCCGCAGTCCATGTACCAGTTCGTGGCCTATGGCGGCGAAAGCGACTTCAGCTACCCGCCCCGTCCGGCTGATCCGAAGGTGGCCTGGAATATCGAGTGGACCGTCAAGGTCCGCTATCGCTCGGCGACGGGCGGGATGCTGGGCATGGAAAACCCCTACGGCGCCGTCATGGGCGACGAGGGGGCCGGCGACCGCCCGCCCTCCGACAGCGGAAGGCCGCCGGCAAAGCCGAAGAAGCCCAAGGGCACGGACATCCTGCGCGGCCTGGGCGTGCCAATTCCTGGCGGTCTCTAGCCCCCGTCAGGGAGGCTGAGCCGGGGCCTGAAAAAACCGCGGCGGGCCGCTTGCCTTTCGGCAAGAGCCCGACTAGGTTCCGCGCCCTCGCCGGAGCCCTACAAGGCCCCGACGCAGTGCGCGCCCGTAGCTCAGCTGGATAGAGCATCAGACTACGAATCTGAGGGTCGGACGTTCGAATCGTTCCGGGCGCGCCATCTCTTCTCCCTTGAAATCACAAGGCCTTTTGGCCTCCACCTGATGTCGTCGGGGTGACGTGGGAGGCGACTGTTACAGCGTTGCTACAGCGCTCGTTACAACGCCTAATCAGGAGCCATTCTTCCCGCCAACGGCGGCGCGAGCACTGGCTCTCAGCCGGACCACGTTGTCCACCTTGTCCTGCGCAGCGTCGGCAAGACGTCGGCGGTCGGCCTGTCTGCGGTAGATGCGCGCCTGGTGGTCGGTGGCGTGTTCGAGTTGCGCCATGATCTCCGCGTCGCTGGCCCCGTTGTAGGCCAGCTCCACGCCCCGACTGTGCCGCAGGCCGTGGAGGGTCAGCGGCGACCAGGTGTTGCCCTCGGCGTCGCTGGCGGCCCTCACCTTGCCCTTAGCGGCGAGGCTGGCCGTAAGGCGGTCTACAGCCTGGTTTAGCTGTCGCGCCTTCCACGGCTGTCCCTGCGCATTGTAGGCCAGCGTGAGCGCCCGGTTCGGTGTCGAGGACAACAGCTCCGTCAGGCGAGGGTCCTCGCGCTTGTCGCAGAGGACCTTGCGCTTTTCAGTGATCCAATAGAGCCGGGCCTCCGAGTTACCATCCGCACCCTGGCCGACCGTGCGCGCCGCTAGTGGCAGGGTGCAGATCGTGCCACGCCGGAAGCCGCCCCAGCGTCCAATTGCAATTGCTCGCGCGAGGCCCGGTCGTCCGCGCCGCAGCGCCTCTGCAATGACAGCCTCGATCTCCGCGTCTTCCCAGATTGGGTGCGCTTCTCCAATGTCGTGGGGGCGTCTGACCTTCCGCAGTTTGTGGAAGGGGTCCCCCTTCAAGCGACCATCCGTCTCGTCGGCGATGATCGGTTCAAGGGCGTTCTTGAGGACTTGGAGGCGAAGGTTGGCCGCCCTATGGCCTCGCACGGCCCATTCGTCGCGCATCTCGACGACCCAAGCCCGGCTGACCTCCGCGAGTAGCACTTGGCCACAGTCCTCGATCAGTTCGTCCAGCATCAGCTGGTAGTTTGCCTGCGTCGAACGGGCGAGGGCCAAGAACTCGGCGGACCGGTTGTATGCCTCAAGGACGCCTGCAACGGTCCCTGCGCGCGGTCGCGAGTGGGCACGCGCAGCCGCATCCAGCCGACGAAGGATCGCGTCCACCTCGTCCTTCAACGCCTGCGTCTCGGGCGGCGAGTAAAGTCTCTCCCGGTGCCCACCCTTGCGAAAGTACAGGTCGATCTTGCCGTCGGCGCGGACGATCTGCTGGACGAATTTGACCTTCATCAGTTCAGCTTCCGCGAACGGGCCTTTTCCGCGCGCGCACGCGCTCGCTCCACCGCAGACAGCGTGCGGGTCTGGTCATCCAGTTGGACTTGCTCCGGCGTCGAAGCTCCCGAAGAGCCGCCGCTACTGCCCAGAAGGAAGCGCGGTGGCAGTGTGTCCAGCCACGCATCGACCTCAACGCGGTCGTACCGCACCAAGCTGACGCCGAGTTGGATGGGAGGCACCGGGCAGATGCGAACCAGTGTCGCCTCGGCCATTCCGCCCAAATACGCGCGGAGCTGATCGCGATTGAGCAATCGCGGCCACGCCGGAGGCACCTCGGTGATGCGGGGGGTGGGTTCAGGTTGCGGGCCGCAGCCGCCGACCAGGTACGGCAGGCGGCTTCCGCGTCCTCGAAGCCTTGCAGTCTCACTCATACTCACTGACCCAGAAGAAAAGCCAGCCTTCTCAGTAACTACAAGTTGGTCGTTGTCCAGAGAAGAAAGTTGCAACCGGTTGCAACGCACAGGTCGCCTCCGGAATCCATTCAGTTCTGGGAAACGTCGTCGCCATATTCGCGACAAGGGGCATCAATTCCAGTGGTCGAGGATCGAACCGTCGATCTGGACGGTGATCTGCTGCTGCTCCTTGTACATGAAGACCTTGGTGTAAGGCTTCCGGGCGTTCGGGCCGCGCGAGGGTTTGATACGCCAACCATCAGCGACGTGTTGCTTCACCTTCAGGACCATCGGGTGGTTCGGGAGGTTCAGCTTCTCGGCGACATCGTCGTTGAGCTTCAGGACGCCCGACAGGCCGTCGAGGCTGACAGGTGCGTTGTGCATCTTCGAGACCAGCGTCAGGGCCTGCGTGAAGAACGTCCGCAAGTGCGACGGGTGGTTACCCGTGATGTACATGTAAGCCGCCCGGTCCCGGAGATCCTTGAACTCCTTGGACTTCGGATCAGACAGGATGCGATCAAGCTCCATAGTGGGCTCCTGCTCGCCCAGCGGCTGGCACGACCAGGCTGTTGTTCAGCGGGATCACCTCCTCGGTGAACACGGTGTCGGACCGCCACCAGAGGACCTCGCCCGCCGAAGCGAGGCCGTGGATGCGAAGTTCTCCGTCAGGGAGAGCCGCCGTCACGACGCAGAGATCGCCCGTCCTGAAGACTTCCGGAACGCCGGGCAGCCGGTGCTGATAGTCCCCGAACACAACTTGATCGCCGACGCGCATGAGGGCCCTCCGAATGAGCCCGCAGGGTAGCGGGCTGGTGGGCATGGTCAAGGGTCTAGAAATTATAAGTAGCCGACATAATTGATGTTTTCACGTGTAGGCGACGCTGGACCACTCATGCCGGAGTGGACTGTTGCCGTGAGCTTCCTCGCCAGCGCGAGGCTCGACGCAGGATGCCTCTGGCGACTTTTGGTTGCGCGATGTGCCGGGTGTGATCTTCTGCCGGTTGTAGCGCGTTGGGGGGAACCATGTCGCATAGTGAGCCCGAGAACGTCGGGGCGGGTCGTCAGGTCGTGCGTGTCCTGTCGTGGGTGGCCGGGGTGATCATCCTCCTGGTGGGCTTGCTGTTGGCCTTAGGGGGAACTGTCAGCGGTCTCAGCGGCGGAGGGCTCACAATGGCCCTCGGCTGGGTTGTCGCAGGTCTGGTGGTGCTGCCGCCCATCGTGACCATGATCCGCAGCAGGGTCAGCTTCTTCGCCCCGATGTGGGTGCCGCCCCTCGTGGCGGTCGCGAGCATCATCGTCTGCATGATCGTCGCCGCGCCGATGATGGCCGTGGAAGTGGCAGCCACTCCTGAAGGCAAGGCGCGGACCGCCGCCGAGCAGGCTGAGGCGGCCAAGGACCGGGATGCCGAGATCGCCGAGATCGAGAAGCTGGTGACCGAGGGCACCGAGGAAAGCACAAGATCGGCGCTCTCAAGGCTGGGAGCAAAGCGGTTCCGAGCCGATGTCGCCGAGGGCGGCCAGCTTCGGCGCCTCTTCGATCGTGCGACTAAGGCCGCCGAGACGGCCAAGGTCCGGGGCGAGGTGAACGGCTACATCGCGCGGATCAACGAGATGATGCCGAAGGTCGAGGCAGTCTACACGGGCCGCCCCGAAACCGAACTGGTCATCAACGCCAACCTGGAGACGCTGGACACCGCCGCCCGCGTGCTTCGGGATGGCGAGCAGTTCGCCTCCGATCCGGAGGCCCGTGCTGCCATGGCCAAGCTGCGGCGAACGATGGTTCAGAAGCAGACCGCCGCCTTCCCTGCGATGCGTGCTGGCTACGGGCGGATCAAGGACGCGGCGGTCTGGGAAAACGACATGGACATCAGCGTCCAGGGCCGGACCATCCGGTTCACCGCCGGGATGTTCGCCGCCAACAGGAACATCGCCAGCGTCCAGAAGGCGGCGCAGGAGGTGCTGTACCAACTGCGCTTCCGGAACTCGCGCTACGAGTGGTATCGCGGCAGCGACTGGCAGGGCTACACCATGGAGACGCCCGGCGATGCCGAGGTGGGGTACTGGAGCGGGGCCTCTTTCACCCCTGTCCCCGCGCCCGAATGATGCTGGGAGCGGTCGGTCCTTGACCGCCGGGGGCGGCGGCCTGCAAACCATCTGACAGTGCATTTCGCGTGACGGGGGAGAAGCCGATGGCTCGGGGCAGGCCGCGCAAGGACGGCGGCGAGAAGTCGAACCAGACCAAGCTCGGCTTCGAGGCCACGCTGTTCGCGGCGGCGGACAAGCTGCGCTCGAACATGGATGCCGGTGAGTACAAGCACGTCGTCCTTGGCCTGATCTTCCTCAAGTTCATCTCGGACCGTTTCGAGCGCCAGCGGACCAAGGTGCTTCAGACGCCGCACGCCGATCCCGAGGACCGGGACGAGTACCTGGCGGACAACGTCTTCTGGGTGCCGCGTGAGGCGCGCTGGGCGCACATTCAGGCCAACGCCCCGCAGCCCCAGATCGGCCAGATCGTCGATGACGCCATGTACGCCATCGAGCGGGAGAACGCGTCGCTCAAGGACGTTCTGCCGAAGAACTACGCCAGAGCGGACCTGAACAAGACCAGCCTGGCCGGGGTCATCAACCTGCTGGCGGACATCGACACGCTGCCGGAGGCCAACGGCGGCCAAGACGTGCTGGGGCGGGTCTACGAGTACTTCCTGGGCCGGTTTGCAGCCGCCGAGGGGAAGAGCGGCGGCCAGTTCTATACGCCCGCCTGCGTGGTCAACGTGCTGGTCGAGATGCTCCAGCCCTTCAAGGGCCGGGTCTATGACCCCTGTTGCGGCTCAGGCGGCATGTTCGTGCAATCCGAGCGGTTCGTGGAAGCCCACGGCGGGCGCCTGGGCGACATCTCGGTCTACGGGCAGGAGAGCAACCCGACGACGTGGCGTCTGGCCAAGATGAACCTCGCCATCCGGGGCATCGACGCAAACCTCGGCCAGCGCGCGGCGGACACCTTCCACGACGACTTGTTCCCCGACCTGAAAGCCGACTTCGTCCTCTCCAATCCCCCCTTCAACGACAGTGACTGGGGGGGAGATCGTCGTCGGAACGACGTCCGCTGGAAGTACGGGGTACCACCGACGGGCAATGCGAACTTCGCGTGGATCCAGCACTTCATCCACCATCTAGCCCCGCACGGCCTTGCAGGGTTCGTCATGGCCAATGGCTCAATGAGTTCCGGGCAGGCGGGCGAGGGCGATATCAGAAAGGCGCTTGTCGAGGCGGACCTAGTAGATTGCGTAGTGGCACTGCCAACTCAGCTTTTCTATACGACCCAAATCCCCGTTTGCCTGTGGTTCTTGGCAAGGGATAAGTCCAATGGGGTTCTAAAGGACATCAAACTTCGCGACCGTCGCGGAGAGACGCTGTTCATAGATGCCCGGAAGCTGGGGCACATGGAGGGGCGCGTCCTTCGTGTTTTCGACCAGGCTGACATCGAGACTGTATCCGCCACTTATCACGCATGGCGCGAGGGAGGCTCCGACTTCAGGGATCGGCCAGGGTTCTGTCGGTCCGTTGCGATGGGCGAGATTGAGCGCCATGGCTTCGTACTGACCCCTGGGAGATATGTCGGTACGGAAGAAGTAGAGGAAGACGAGACGCCTTTTGGTGACCGGTTGGCAGAGCTGGTGAACAGGTTGGCCTCAGAGATTGAAGTCGCTCAGGCCTTAGATGGTCACGTAATTCGACAGCTGGCTCGGGTCGAGGCTGAGAGGGCGCGGTGAGGATGTCCTCGCAGCCCAATCTCCCAGACGGGTGGCATTATGCGCCGATGGCTTCCTTGATCGAGGAGGGCCGTCGAATTTCATACGGCATCGTGCAGCCCGGTCGCCCGCACAAGGGGGGTGTACCGGTTATCCGGGTCAACAACTTTAAAGACGGCGCGCTTGAGCTTTCCGAGGTCCTCGAAGTGGACCCGGCGCTCGAAGAAAGGTTTCTGCGTACAAGGCTGAGAGGAGGGGAGCTACTTGTAACCCTTGTCGGCTCGGTCGGGCAGGTGGCGGTTGCCCCTGCGAAGGTGGCCGGTTGGAATATTGCCCGCGCTGTCGGCGTGCTTCCCATAGCCGCAGAGCCGGGTGCCGATTGGGTCAGTCTATGGCTTCGTAGCCCTGCTGCGAGAGCAGCTATCGACCCTCTATTGAACACAACCGTTCAATCCACATTGAATTTAAAGGACTTGTCCGGGCTGGAAGTTCCTGTCCCATCTAGGTCTGAACGCGAGGCCATTCTTTCGATTCTTATTAGTATCGAGGATAAAATAAGATCAAATAATGATCTCATTGATGCTATTTCCTCAATTTCAGAGACTGTATTTCGGGCGTGGTTTGTAGATTTTGAACCCGTGCGCGAAAACATCAGGGGTAGAAACCCTGCCGAGTTGGCGGCTCTGTTCCCACAAAGTCTCGAATCAAAGGCCGATGGCGAAATCCCAAGTGGCTGGGAACTGAAGCCTCTGTCGAGCTGCGCCCGCTTTCTCAACGGGCTGGCATTGCAAAAGTATCCCGTGGCAGGGGGCGATTTTCTGCCAGTCATCAAGATCGCCGAGCTCAGGGCTGGTCGTTGGGATGATGGCGACCGGGCCAGCAACGACGTCCCATCCGACTATATCGTTGATGATGGCGACCTTCTCTTCTCCTGGTCCGGCAGCCTGATCCACCGCATCTGGTGCGGCGGGCGCGGCGCATTGAACCAGCATCTTTTCAAGGTCACCTCTGAAGAGTTCCCGCAGTGGTTTCTGTTTGAGGCGATCCAGCAGCACATGCCGGAGTTCCGCGCCATCGCCGCCGACAAGGCGACGACTATGGGACATATACAGCGCCGACATCTCGATGAGGCCTTGGTGGCGGTGCCGCCGCCGCCTGTCATGCAAGCGGCCAATGAGATCATGTCTCCTCTCCACGAGCGGATGCTGGTGGGTCGAAAGCAAAGCCGCACGCTTGCCGCAATCCGCGACCTTCTCCTGCCGAGACTTATGTCCGGGACATTGCGCGTAGCCGAGGCAGAGGCTCACTTGGCCGAGGTTCTTTGATGCCGGTGCTAGATGCTGCCCGGCGGGCTGTGGCCTTGTGGCCCGATCATGAACAACTCGCCGAGATCGTAGGGGCGATTGAGGCCGGGCTCGATGTCCAGTCCGATACAGTCATCGATGCCGCCAAGTGCCTGATCGAGGCGACCTGCCGGGAGGTGTTGCAGGAGCGGGGAGTTGCGGCTCCTGCGGATGCTACGGTTCAACGGCTCGTCCGGACGGCGCTTATCGCCGTGGGCTTGCAGGACGACCCAGCCAGTGAGGTCATGACGCGTGCCTTCAACGGGTGGCTCTCGGCATCCCAAGGTCTGGGCGAGATGCGTAACCACTTCGGCGTGCTCTCTCACGGCAGGGCCAGGGCCTCCTACGCCCTGAAGCAGGACCAGCGGCTTCTGTGTGCGCAGATGGCCCAGAGCTTCGTGGTGCTGCTGGTCGAGGCGCACATGGAGCGCGATCCTGATCTCCTGCACACGAGGCAGCCCTTCGAGATTGACAGCCTTCTCAACGAACGCATCGACGAGATCATCGCCGTCACGGCAGACGAGGAAACCGGCGAAGTCGTCCTCGGGGATCTTGCCCGGCTCCGACCTAGTCAGCTTCTCTACGACAATGATCGAGAAGCCTACATTGAAGCGATGAACCTGCTGCCCCCCCTACGGAGCGTCGTGATCAAGACGGCCCCGTTCGTCGCCGTTCCGGGTGATGAGGTGGTCCTCGCCGAACGCCCTCTGGCGGGCGCTTCGGTCGAGCCTGGCGATCTTGCGTTCGTGTGGAGCTCGGGGCCTGACGGCGGACTGGAGTGTTGCGGTCGTGTCCTGGCCGCTGAACCACAGGAGAACAGGCTCGAAGTCACTTTGAGGGTCAGGCGACTGGCCTCGACGCCTTCGGTTAGGACCAACGATATTGCTGCCTTCCGCGACGCGCCCGGTGAGGCTCCGGCAGCGACGTTATCCCGCAAGCTCTGCAGGCACGCGCACCGGAAGATCGCGGCGCTCTCTGTCGATGAGGTGACGTTCCTCGCGGAACACTTCAGGGATGGGCTCTAGCCTGTGATAAACCCGGTGCCCCGCGACAAGGTCGGATAGCCATGCCCGTCAACTATCATCTCGGAGGCTTTCCCCCGCCCGATCTGGACTGGCCCCGCCTGTTGCCCCTGATCGGTCCGGCCAACGCCGCCGTCGCGCGCTACGAGGGCGTCCTGCATGGCGTACCCAACCCCAATGTCCTTCTCTCGCCCCTGACGACGCAGGAAGCCGTCCTCTCCAGCCGTATCGAGGGCACGCAGGCCACGCTGGGCGAGGTGCTGGAGTTCGAGGCCGAGGATGGTCCTCCGGACGAGAGCACGCCCAAGAAGGCCGACATCCGCGAAGTCCTGAACTATCGCGCCGCGCTCAATGAGGCGACGCGGTTGATGGACGAGTTGCCGCTGTCCCAGAGGCTGATCAGGCGAACCCACGAAGTGCTGATGCAGGGCGTGCGGGGGCGCAACAAGGATCCCGGCGAGTACCGGCGCATCCCGAACTGGATCGGTCCGGCAGGCTGCACGGTCGAGACCGCTCGGTTCGTTCCCGTCGGCGCGGATCAACTCGAACCGGCGATGGATGCGTGGGAGCGCTATCTGCACGGCGATGCGCCGGACAAGCTGGTCCAGCTGGCCGTGTTGCACGCCGAGTTCGAGGCGATTCACCCGTTCCTGGACGGGAACGGGCGACTTGGCCGCCTGATCGTGCCGCTGTTCCTGTTCAGTCAGGGACTGCTCTCACGCCCCAACTTCTATCTCAGTGAGTATCTGGAGAGCCATCGGGACGAGTACTATGACCGCCTCCTCGCCATTTCGCGCGACGGCGACTGGACCGGCTGGTGCGAGTTCTTCCTGCGGGGCGTGATCGCGCAGGCGGAGACCAATCAGACCAAGGCGGCGGCGATCCTGGAGCTCTACAGGTCGCGCAAGGACTGGATCGCCGAGGTTACCCACTCCCAGTACGCCGTCCGCGCGCTGGACTGGATGTTCGAGAGGCCGATCTTCCGGTCTTCGGATTTTATCGAGAGCGTGGATATTCCGAGACCGACGGCGACCCGCATCCTGCGCGTCGTGCGAGACAACGGGTTGTTGCGAGAAGTTCGTCCGGGCGCTGGCCGCCGGGCGGCGGTCTACGCCTTCTCGGAGCTTCTCAATCTGGCCGAGGGGCGAGCGGCCTTTTGAGGATCATGGGTGAGCGACAACGCCGTTTGTTTCTCACGAAATGAGAAATGTGATCCGCAAGACGCGTCGTCGTGCATGGATGATCCAGAACGCTACACGTGAAGTTGCAACCCGTTGCAAGGTCGGCTTCATTCCACGTCGCACGTGAGGGTCTCGCTCGGGCGGCTTGTTCGCTGAAGCGGTGTAGCTGTCCGTGACGTCGCAGGGGGCGGGGCTGAATGAACGACTTCGCCTATCCGACCGGATCACCGTCAGCGGGCAAGGCGGTCTACGAAGATCACGTCGAGCAGGCCGCGCTGGAATGGCTGGGCGACCTCGGCTGGACCGTCATGCATGGGTCCTACTTCGCGCCGGATGCTCCAGGTGGACGCCTGGACTATCGTGAAGTGGTCCTGTCCCACCGCCTTCGCCAGGCGCTCCAGACCATCAACCCTGATCTGCCGGGCGAGGCGCTGGATCAAGCCCTCCGGATCATCGTCGCGGACGCCAGCCAGGACCCGTTGGAGAACAACCGGCGCTTCCTGCGCCTGCTCCGCGACGGCGTCGATGTCGAAGTACGCGAGGGCGCGGGCGCGAGGACGCTGAAGGTCCGGGTCGTCGATCTGGCCGACCCCGAGCGGAACGACTTCCTCGCGGTGAACCAGCTTACCATCGTGGGACAGGACGAACGTCGCCCGGATGTCCTAGCCTTCGTCAACGGTCTGCCGCTGGGCGTGGTCGAACTCAAGGACCCGACCAACCATCAGGCGACGATGCGCAGCGCCTTCAATCAGCTTCAGACCTACCGCGAGCGCATCCCGGCCCTGTTCCGGTTCAACGCGGTGATGGTCATCAGCGATGGGCTGGACGCCAAGATCGGCGCTCTGACCTCCGGGATGGATCGCTACACGCCGTGGCGGACCATCGACGGAGAGGCGCTGGCGGAGGGGCTCGACTTGGAGGTCCTGATCCGGGGCGTGTTCGACAAGTCCCGCTTCCTGGAGCTCGCGGCGCTGGGTCAGACCTATGAGGTCAAGGACGGCGCGGCGAAGGCCAAGAAGGTCGCGGGCTATCACCAGTTCCACGCCGTCCGGAAGGCCATGGCCGCCACCATCGCCGCGTCCCGCCCGACCGGTGACCGCAAGGCCGGAGTGGTCTGGCACTCCACAGGTTCAGGCAAGAGCTTCACCATGGCGCTCTACGTCAGCCGCCTGGAGCGCGCGCCGGAACTGGAGAACCCGACGGTCGTGATGGTCACGGATCGCAACGATCTGGACGACCAGTTGTTCGACACCTTCAGCGCTCACCCCGACCTGTTCGCCACCACGCCGTCGGCGGTGGAGGATCGCGACGACCTCCGCACGGCGCTCGGTCGCGCGTCCGGCGGCATCGTGTTCACGACCATGCAGAAGTTCGGTCTGGTGGCCGGTGAGGCGTCCTTCCCGGAACTCTCCAGCCGTCGGAACATCATCGTTGTCGCCGACGAGGCGCACCGCACCCAATACGGCTTCAAGTCGCGCGTAACCGTGCGTGGCGAGACCGCCGCCCTGACCTCCGGCGGCTTTGCGCAGCACATCCGGGACGCCCTGCCGCACGCGACCTTCATCGGCTTCACGGGCACTCCCGTCGAGACCGCCGACCGGAACACACGCACCGTCTTCGGCGACCAGATCGACACCTACGACATCGCCCAGTCGGTCGAGGACGGAGCCACGGTCCCGATCTACTACACCGCCCGGCTGGCCCAGCTTCGGCTGAACGAGGAAGCCAAGGCCGCGCTGGACGAAGGTGCGGACACGGTTCTCGAAACGGAGGAGACCACCGAAGCCGAGAAGCACAAGGGGCGATGGACCCGACTTGAAGCCTTGGTCGGCGCTCAGGATCGAGTGGACCTGATCGCGGCAGACATCGTCGAGCATTTCGAGCAGCGGCGAGAAGCCATGGGTGGCGGCAAGGCGATGATCGTCGCCATGAGCCGCCGCATCTGTGTCGCCCTGTTCGACGCCATCGTGGCGCTTCGCCCCGATTGGGCCGGGTCGGAGGACGGTGCCGGGATGCTGAAGGTCATCATGACCGGCAGCGCGGGCGACCCGCCCGAGTACCAGCCGCACATCCGTAACAAGGGGCGTCTGCGCAAGCTGGCCGACCGGTTCAAGGAACCGTCCTCGGGCTTCGATCTGGTGATCGTCCGGGACATGTGGCTGACCGGGTTCGATGCGCCGAGCCTGCACACGCTCTACGTGGACAAGCCGA
This sequence comes from Caulobacter sp., assembly GCA_040383665.1. Lineage (GTDB taxonomy): Bacteria > Pseudomonadota > Alphaproteobacteria > Caulobacterales > Caulobacteraceae > Caulobacter. Next base: position 33,046 of record JBEIDC010000004.1, on the reverse strand, counting down.
TGCGCGGGCATGGCCTGATCCAGGCGATCTCGCGCGTGAACCGCGTCTTCGGTGACAAACCCGGCGGGCTCGTCGTGGACTACCTCGGTATCGGCGCGGAGTTGAAGGCGGCGCTGACCACGTTCAGCGCGCGAGATCAGCAGAAGACCGGGGTCGATCAGGATGCGGCGGCGCGGCTGCTGCTGGCCGAACACGAAGCGATCATCGCCATGTTGAATGGCGTGCCGTGGCGGTCGTTCTTCGCTGAGGGACCGGCGGGCAAGCTGAAGGTCCTGCGCAACTGCATCGACTATGTTCTGTCCGTCGAGGAGGGCAGGCGTCGCTATCTCGACATGGCGGCCCGCATGGTGACGGCGTTCGCGTTGTCAGCGGGTACCGAGACCGCTGCGCGCCTGCGCGATGACGTGGCCCTTTTCACCGCGATCCGGGCCAACCTCATCAAGCACACCGGGGGCCGCAAGGACGCCGCCGAGATCGACCATGACCTGAACCAGCTTCTCTCCCGCGCCGTGGTCGCGGACGGGATACTCGACGTGTTCAAGGTTGCCGGGATGGAGAGGGCGGACATCAGCCTGCTCTCCGACGAGTTTCTGGCCGACGTCCAGAAGATGGATCAGAAGAACCTCGCCATCGAGGCGTTGAGGAAGCTCCTGGCCGGGGAGGTAAAGGGGCGCGAGCGGAAGAACGCCGCCGAGGCCCGCCGCTTCTCGGACAGGCTCGAAGCCTCCATGGCCCGTTACCACAACCGCGCCGTGGACAGTCTTCAGGTCATCCAGGAACTCATCGACCTGGCCAAGGAGATGCGCGACGCCGTCGGACGGGGGCAGGCTCTGGGACTGAGTGATGACGAGTTGGCCTTCTACGACGCACTCGCGGGCAACAAGAGCGCCGTGGACGTTCTGGGTAACGACCAACTCCGCGTGCTCGCCCAAGAGATCGCACGCCGCATCCGGGCCAGCGTGACCATCGACTGGACCCGGAAGGAAAGCGTTCGGGCTGACATGCGACGGCAGGTGAAGCAGCTTCTCCGGAAGTTCGGCTATCCGCCCGATCTGGAGCCCCACGCCATCGAGTTGGTGCTTGAGCAGGCGCAGCTGTCTGCTGGCGAGCTTGTCTGATCTACGGTGACGCTGCGATGGTCTCCAGCCGGTGCAGCAGGTTCGCGACCGACGATGCGTGCCAAGCCCCTCCACGGGGCGTCCGCATCCCCTCGGCACTCAGGGCCGAGGCGAGGCCGGTCAAGGAAACGACCCCGCTCGCGCGAAGGCGCTCGATGACGGGGTGGAGGTCTCGGGCGTAGTCATCTGCCCGAGCTTTCGTAGCAGCTACCGCCTTGCCTGACCCCGCGCTGGCGCGGCGGAGGGAGGCCGCCCCGTTAGGATTGCCCAAGCGCGTCAGCGGACGCGATGACCGGCGCGACACGTACTCCTCCCCGGCGTCGAGCTTGGCCCTCACCGCTGCCAACGCCGCCTTGGTCCGCTGTGAGATCGCCTCCCGCTCCGCCTGCGCGATGACGGCTAGCACCCCGATGGTCACGTCGTTGGCGTCGGGGATGTCCGCCGCGATGAAGCGGACCCCGCTGTCTCGAAGGGTGAGGAGAAAGGCGGCGTTGCGCGAGAGCCTGTCGAGCTTGGCGATCACCAGGACCGCGCCGGTCACCTTGGCGTGGTGCAGCGCCTTGGCCAGTTCGGGACGGTCGTTCCGGCTCCCGCTCTCGATCTCCGTGAACTCGGTCAGGAGCGTCATGCGGCGGCTGGTGGCCGCCTCGGCGACCGCCGCGCGCTGGGCGTCCAGACCAAGGCCGCTTCGCCCCTGAGCCGCTGTTGAAACCCGATAGTACGCGACGGCCTTGGTCATGATCAACTCTACAAAAACCCGTAACGACCGTTAGGCGTTTTTGTAGGAACCGGCAACACTCCCGCGCCCGCTGGTTCTTGCAACCGGTTGCAAAATTCACCCCCGGTTTTTGGCGATGGTGGGGCTAGGTGCTGGTGAGTGGTAGTCCGGCATAGCCATGAGCCACGTGGAGGCTTGGTCTATCTCGCGAAGGCGATCCGCTTTCCAGGAGGACGCTTCAGGCCACAAGCTCCAAGCCGCCGCCCTGCCATTGATCGCCCTGCGAAGCCGTACAAGGTCGGCAGGCGTCGATGCATGCAGCAAGTCTGTTCTGAGGGCGAGAGTGGCGAGTTCCTCTGTGTGGCGCGGAACCCGAAGACGGGCTCCGCCCCGCGCGCCGACGAACTCCATGCCAAGGAACCGAAAAGGCGAACAGACTGCGGTCGGCCCGCCCTTTCGCCTGAGTGAAAATGACCCGGCTCCGGATGCGCTAAATGCGCCCCGGATCAACTCCTCAGTGGCTTCTGCCAGCGGTCTCGGCGTGATGACGCCGATATTGTCGCAGTAGGTGAAGAGGTGGGTGCCAGCAGGGAGGGCAGGCACCTCCCGCAACACATCCGCCATTACCCACTCGGCGACTAGAGCTGACAAAGCCGAGCCTTGGGGCACGCCCCGCCGGATCACCTCTTGATAAGCACCGTCTAGTTGGTCGCGCACCTTCCCAGATGACTTCACGTGTAGATGCCGTGTGTACAGCCACCTACTCATCTCCTCATCGAGGATGGGCTTGGTTGCCCACCATGCCTCGCTGATGCTCCCGAAAAAGTCGGTCACATCCAGTTCGAAGAAGACATGGTCCTCGGCGGGGAAGCGGCCTGTGTGAGGCACCTCCTCATCCGGGGTGCTGGATAGACCAGAGATGGTCTCCAGCAGGGCCTTGCAGGCTGCTTGCGTTCCACGGACCCCAGCGTGCCAGCGAAGCTGGAACTGGGAGGCGTGGAAGCCCACAAAGGGTTCAAGAGCGTCGGACAGCAGGCGAAACCGCGCCCTATCCATCCACTCGAAACTGAAGAAGGCTCGATACCGACCATCTCCCTTCGCACGGGTCATCAAACGACCCTCGGGCGCGGGTTGGAGGCTGCGGAGATCGCTGACATTGCTGAGGATGAAGGCCAACCGGTCAATGCGGAGCCTCTCGGCACCCTGCTCGTCCTGCCGGTGACCGGGTCGAAGCTCCTTGGGCGTCGCGTCCCACAACGCCAGGAACCGGACGGCGAGGCTCGTTCGGTACAAGCGGATGGCGTTGCGGGATTTCCTTGCTGAAGCATCGCGGGCCGCGTTCACAAGTTTGGTGTGGAGGGCGCGGCGCTTGGCGCACGCCCAAGTCAGCAAGACTTCCTGTTCGGCCAGCGAAATGGACCGCGCCGACAGGTCACCGCGCCCCATGGCAGAGACCAACGCACAAGCGCTCCTCGGAACGGCATCGCCCATGCCGACAAGCGTCACCTCACAGTGTGAGGCCGCCCCTGAGCGAGAGGAGGAGCAATAACCGTCAGCTTCTGTAGGCAACAACGACATGATCGTCCGGTATCAGACGCCTCATCGTCACGCGACAGAAAAGTTTTGCAACCGGGTTGCACTGCCCTATTGCATACCATCTACTTGGTACGAAGAGTGTGTAGGCGCGCGAAACACGAGCTACTTGTGTGGGATACACCGTTGCAATTGTTACACCCTCATCGACGCCATACTGTTGATTTACCTTCCCTTCGCCCTAGACTACGAATCTGAGGGTCGGACGTTCGAATCGTTCCGGGCGCGCCATTGTTATCCAATAAAATCAACGCCTTTCGCCGCGTTGCGGGGCGAGCCGCTTCCTAGATCAGACGATCTGGAAGCACATGGGATGCGAGCGGGTGCATTTCCGCTGAATGAGCAAAGATGCGCGGCAAGAGCCGACCCCTTCAAAAACGAGAAGGGAGGGGGTGGGGCCCTCGAAATCCCGCCCTTGCTGACCCCACCTACCCGGCACCCCCCAGTTTCTGGAGATGGGACCCGCAGTTCCCACCTACATACTGATCTGCTTGGCCGATCCCGTGGCCGTGCGGCCGTTGCAGTCTCTTGGGGGACGGGAGCGGCGGGGATGGCGGCTGCTGTGAGCCCGCTGCAGCCCCCCCGTCGCCAGGGCAAGAATATGAAAGTTTCGCCGGGCCTTTCCACGGTCGCAGATCGACCGGCTTGGGGCGGCTCCCAGACCGCATACATCGAGCCGAGCAAGCCCCAACAGAACGACTACAGCGAGAGGGTGGCTTAGTCGGTCTTTGGCTCGACGGCCGCTTCCGGGCCGAGTGCCTGAACGCCCACTGGTTCCTGACGCTTGCAGATACGGCGGAAAAGTTGGAGGCTTGGGGCAGAGACTACAATGAGAACCGGCCGCATGGGGCCATCGGCAACAAGCCACCTACCGCGTTGATGAATCCGGGTGACACAGCCAGCCTGTCACCCTGACTGGGCGGGTAAACTCTAGCTCCGGGTGCTCCAGAAAATGGGAGCGGATCACGTGTAGTAAACATTGATCCATCTAACACCCTGTATTTATATTTGGCGGTATCGACATGAAACCAAATATATACCGGTGCTCCCTTGTCGGGATGAAATACCAATCGTTTGATTTTGACGTTTTCACGGAAATAAATAACAATAATATTACGCTTATTGCTGAGCCCAATAATCCGCACGATAGTACAGCGGTGGCGGTTTATATTAATAGTGCTCGCGTCGGATATTTAGATCGCGCGTCAGCAGCAGAAATATTCCCGCTTATAAATTCTGGCAGGGATTTTCTTGTGTCCGCCGTAGAATATTCCGAACGCGGTTCTTCAATACCGCTTTTAGTCAAAATAGATCCCACAAAATATATAGATGCTCCGATGTTCTCAAGTGATTACGATAACAGACCGTGCATATACAGAATCGACATTGATTCCCCCGTGCACGGTAAAATTCTTTCTTATGTAGGGCAGACAGGATGAATAAACAAAAGAATCGCATCACATTTGAAAAATCTAGAGTTTATGAATCACCACAATAAACATCTTCAGCAAATTTACGAATCCGTGGGATTTGGTGCTTTCAATTTCTACATATTAGAGATTTTGCCAAAAAACATTGACGGTGGAATGCAAACGCAAATATGGCTTCGGGATCGCGAAAACATATGGATTGAACACTATAAACGCAATAATTCTTCCTTAAATGCCGAGCCAGCGAACATAGTAGTAACAAGAGAAAGTGATGATGATTACAAAAATCAACTGTCGAAATTTGCAAATATTCTGCCGGAAATAAAACGAAATATAAAAATCAAGATAGATTCTATAAATGAGAAGATCGATAAATTGGGATCGGATCGTTCAGTTCTCCATAACAAGGCTCGAATAATACAAAATTACATTTCCGATAATTCAGGATTGATCAATCTCGTTTTTAGCACGTCTGAAAATAGGAATCGTATCAAAGAAGGTCGGCACGCACTCGAAGAAATCAATGCCGATATCAAGAACATAAATGAGGCCATCCAAGCCGAGAACATCAAGCTTAAAATGGCAAAAAAGGAACGTAGAGACGCAAAATATATTTATTTGCTTGATATAATAAGTCGTTACGAAGAAGAAATACGGTTATCTAAAATAAGAGATGGATCTCGCGCGCTTAAATACGCTTATAAAAATAAAATTAGGGCGCTCGCGGATTAATATGATGATGATTAAGCCGATTGCTGATTCTGTTTGTTATAGATAGCTATGGTTACTATTGATGAAATGACTGAGCGAAGTGGGGCGCCCCGTCTCGCGGCCACATTGGCCTCTAATGTGCGCCCGCCTCGCCGCCCCTCAGCGCCTCATACAGCTGCCCCGGCCCCAGCAGGATGTCCTTCAGACCGGATCGCACCTTAGGCGAGTCCAGCGCCTGTTTGCTCATGCTCTGGTGCGCCGCAAGGGCGTCCATGATGGCGTTCATCAGCTTGTCGTCGAGGGTGGGTGACGCGGCGAACTGGCTCTTCGAGTTGTTGCGGGCCTGGGTGACCAGCTCCTCGCTCTCCAGCAGCTTCCCCTTCAGGACGTTGTTCACATAGACGAGCTGGTCGTCGTCGGTCAGCTCGTTCCAGCGCGAAGGCTTCACGTCGGTGCGGACGTTTCTGGATGCGAACGCCGCCCTGGACGCCTTCGCGGCGGAACCGCCAGACCTGGTGCTGCTCGACCTGATGATGCCCGGCATCGACGGCTATGAGCTGCTTGAGAGCTTCAGGCGTCTGACCTCGTCGGACGACTATCTTCCGATCCTGGTCCTGACCGCCGACGCCAACATTTCCTCCCGGCTGCGGGCGTTAGCCCTGGGGGCGAAGGATGTCCTGCTCAAACCCTACGATGTCGGGGAGCTGCTGATGCGCAGCTGGGTTCTGCTTGAAACCCGTCGAACCTTTCAGAGGCGCGGTCCGGCCTGACCAGACCGCGTCCATCCGCTGGGGCCTGGGCCTTTCAGAAGCTCAACCGGGCTTCTGCCGCCAGCTGGTAGTCGCTGCCGCCCGATATGTCGGCCCCGCCCCGAAGGCGGGTAGACCAGGTCCCGCCGTCGCCGAGGGTATAGCTGGCCTCGATGCGGACCGGACGTCGCGTGATGTCGGAGAGCGCGACCTGGCGACTGACAACTTCGGTATCCAGTCCGTCGGCGGTCGGTGTGAGGTATTCAAGGTCCAGGCGACCGGAAACGGCCTGCGGGGTGGCCCGCAGCGACACGGCAAGGCTGTCACGCAGATCGGCCTTGCCGAGGCCGGACCGGGTGACGCGGGCGCCGACCTCGCCGGAGACTACGAGACTGTCGGAAAAGCCGATTGGTCCTCGCCTTTCAGCGGCCGAGATCGCGGTGGTTTCAGCCGCGCCATAGACCTCCCAATCGCCAAAGGTGCGACTGGCCGCGACGCCAAGACTGTTGAGCACGACCGGTGCGTCGAAAGTCGAGAGGTCGGAGGCGAGATCGTAATAGCCATGGCGCTGGACCATGCTCGACAGGCTGACGCCGACGACCGTGCGGCTGTCGGGGCGGGCCCAGTATCCAACCCCTACGGCGGACTGCTGCAAGGGGGAGCGATCCATTTCAACACGCAGGTTGATGTCCGCCTCATGAGGCCGGGCATCAAGCCGGTCGCCCTGCTCCATCCCGATGGCGGGGCTCCCGCCCAGGGAGCTGGCGGCGAAGACGACAAGCCTTCCGCCACTGTCGACCGGCAAACTCACACCGGTCAGCGCCGACCGCCCAAGAAGGTCCGACGAGGCGAAGAAGCTCAGTGGGCTCAGGCCGGGATCGGCGGCGAAGTCAGAGCGGGTGTCCGTGGCCCCGGTGAGGCGGAATGCGAACATCGCCTCGCCCACCGGCGCATCGAGGCCTGCCCGCAAGGTCCGGTCCGTCGCGATCCGCCCGCTCCCGAGCGCCGCGCGCGGACCGAAGCCGAAGTAGGCGGTTGGGGACGCCGGGCCGGAAAAGAAGCTTTTCGACCAGCCTTCCTGGCTCCCCATGTCGATCGCCGAAGCACGGCTCGTGCCCGGATCCTGCGGCGTCGCCCGAACCCCGAAGTTGCTGAGCTCGCCAAGGGCGTAGTCGCGCCCGTAGGAATCAAACGCCGTGACGCCAGACAACGAGGTCGCCGTCTTGCCCATCACCGAGGAACCCGTCATCGACCCGCCGGATACGATGACCTGGGCGCCGTTGGGCGCGACGATGGCTGTGGTTCCAGCGCTCTGGAACGCCCGCTCGACGTTCAGCAGTCCTCTGCCGTAGACAGGATCGACCCCTTTCGCGCCGAGGTCGGTTGCGGAGTTGAGCAGGATGTCGGCCACCGACGCCGGCCTGGACTTCAGCAGGGGCCACCGCGCCTCGATCAAAGCCGCGGCCGCCGCGACGACGGGCGTCGCCATGCTGGTTCCGGACATGTAGCCGTAGGCGTTGTTGGGCAAGGTCGCGTAGATCATCTCGCCCGGCGCGACGATGAAGCGGTTCTTCCACTTCATGTCCTCCGCGCAAGCCGTGGCGCCGCTCGGCATCAGACAACCCTCGCCTGGCCGGTTGGAGAAGGCGGAGATCGTTCCTGTCGAATTCACGCTCCCAACCAGCAGCAACCGACCAAGCGCCGTCCTCGCCTCTGTTGCGGTGACGGGGATCATCTCCCTGCCGAGGATTGCGCCGTCGTTGCCCGCGGCCTTCACGAAGAGTGTCCCCGAAAGGGCGGAGCCGGCCATGGCCCTGACTTCCGAGGCGGAGAAGCACAAGGCCATTCGCGCGCAACCGAAGCTCATGCTGGCGATGCTGGCCTTGCGGCTGGCCGCGTCGAGCCAGGCGGAGGTCAGACCCCCGCCGCTGGCGACGTAGCCTCTGCTGTCGAACACCGCATAGTTGACAACCGTGACCCCGGTGGCCGCTCCAAAGCGGGCGCCTGCGATCGTTCCGGCCGTGTGGGAGCCGTGATTGTCGTAGGACGAATAGACGCCGGTGCTGAACAGCAGATTGCCGCAGCGGCCCGCAAGGTCCCTGTTCCGGCAATCGGCGCGGCCGTCGTAGAGGCCAACGATGACACCCGCGCCGCCCTTAGCGCTGGCGACGATGTTGGGTGTCAGCCTGATGAGGGCCCATTCCGCGGCGTTGGGGTTCGTCGCCGGGAAAGCCGTCTGGCTCAGGGCCGCGAGCGGCGTAGCCATTCCAGCCGAGAATACCGCCGCAAAAAGAATCCCGCGCTTCATCTGACTCACCCCTAATTGAGGCGCGGAGTCTACGAAGACGAAGTTTTGAATTCGTTCCCTAGATCAGTTAAAAGGGCGTTAAGGTCATTAAACTTCGCGCCCATCTCGATGTTATACAGTATTCAGGGTTTACGCTCATTCACGAAAAAATGCCCGGATCGGGTCTTCACACGAACTCCTCTGATCGGGACTCGTTTCACCGTCGTTGGTAGCCGACGCTGCTGAACATCAAGCCATTCTGCCCTTGGGCCGGGCGGCAGCATCACTGGCCGAAAGAGTCCGCGATCAGAGCCCTTGGGCGGGGGCGCTGACAGCCACGTGTTTGCGGCCCTTGCCGAAGCGGAAGACGCGCCGACGGCTGCCGGGCGCGCTCCTGCCATTCGCAACACTGCCAGATCAGAGCGCGGGGCCCCTCAACGCGTCCAGCCGCTGGTCTCTGGCCCGTCGAAGGTCTCGGCGATGGCCTGCACCTCCGGCTCGAAGTCCTCCATGGCCTGGATGCGGCGGACCTCGATGGTTTCGTTTTCCGCCGCCGGGCAGCGCGCCGCCCATTCGGTGGCTTCGTCCAGGGACGCGACGTCGATGATCCAGAACCCGCCCAGGACCTCCCCGCCCTCGGCGAACGGCCCGTTGGTGACCACCGGCTTGCCCGTGGCGAAGGACACCCGGCGGCCGGTTGACGGCGGGTGGAGCCCTTCCAGCGCCTGCAACACGCCGGCGTCCTGGAGGGCCTGGTTGTAGGCCATCATGGCCTCGACGCGATCGACCGGCAGGTCCAGATCGGGCCCGGCCGTCTCGTAGCCGGCGGGAAGCATCAGCAACATGAACCGCATGAGGTGTCTCCGCACTGTCTCGCCGGCCACGGCGTCAGCCTCGGTGATACGACAATCAGCAGGCCCTCGCCCGGAGACTATTGCTCGGCCGCCGATAACGCCGTTCACCCTTGCTTCGCTCGCGCCCCTCCTCCATCTGTCCGGCTTCGGCGAGCGGCCGACTCCCGGCGGGATCGCCGTGGCCGCGCCAGGCATCCGGGGAAAAGCGTGGAATCCATCATATCCGTGGAAGGTCTTTCCAAGACCTACGCCGGCGGCCTGGAGGCGCTCAAACGCGTCGACCTGGAAATCCGCCGCGGCGAGATCTTCGCGCTGCTCGGACCGAACGGGGCCGGCAAGACGACACTGATCAGCATCATCTGCGGCATCGTCAACGGCTCGACCGGGACGGTCCTGGCCGACGGTCACGACATTCGCCGCGACTATCGCGCCGCCCGCTCGGCCATCGGCCTGGTGCCGCAGGAGCTGAACACCGACGCGTTCGAAACTGTCTGGGCGACGGTGAAGTTCAGCCGCGGGCTGTTCGGCAAGGCGCCCGACAACGCCTACCTCGAGAAGGTGCTGCGCGACCTGTCCCTGTGGGACAAGAAGGACGCGAAGATCATGACGCTCTCCGGCGGCATGAAGCGCCGGGTGATGATCGCCAAGGCGCTGAGCCACGAGCCGAAGATCCTGTTCCTCGACGAGCCGACCGCCGGCGTGGATGTCGAGCTGCGCCGCGACATGTGGGAGATGGTGCGCCGCCTGCGCGAGAGCGGGGTGACCATCATCCTGACCACCCACTACATCGAGGAAGCCGAGGAGATGGCCGACCGCATCGGGGTGATCCGCAAGGGCGAGATCATCCTGGTCGAGGACAAGGACGTCCTGATGCGCAAGCTCGGCCGCAAGAGCCTGACCATCCAGCTGCGCGAGCCGCTGGCCGCGATTCCGGCGGGGCTGGAGGGCTTCGCGCTCGAACTGGCCGCCGACGGCCACCGGCTCGTCTACGGCTTCGACACCCGAAGCGAGGACACCCGCATCGCCGACCTGCTGCGGCGGCTGCACGACGCCGGCGTGGATTTCAGCGACCTGAACACCGAGGAAAGCTCCCTCGAGGACATCTTCGTCAGCCTGGTGAGGGCGCCCCAATGAACCTGCATGCGGTCAAGGCGATCTACAGTTTCGAGATGGCCCGCTGGTTCCGGACGATGACCCAGAGCATCGCCGCGCCGGTCATCTCGACCTCGCTCTATTTCGTCGTCTTCGGGGCGGCGATCGGCTCGCGCATGGCCAGCATCGACGGGGTGGCCTACGCCGCCTTCATCGTGCCCGGCCTGATCATGCTGTCGATCCTGACCGAAAGCGTCTCGAACGGTTCGTTCGGCATCTACATGCCCAAATGGGCAGGCACGATCTACGAGCTGCTGTCGGCGCCGGTTTCGGCCTTCGAAACCGTCCTGGGCTACGTCGGCGCGGCCGCCAGCAAGTCGGTGATCCTGGGCCTGATCATCCTGGTCACCGCGCGGCTGTTCGTGCCGTTCGAAATCGCCCACCCGGTCTGGATGATCGGCTTCCTGGTGCTGACCGCAGTCACCTTCAGCCTGTTCGGCTTCATTCTGGGCGTGTGGGCGGACGGCTGGGAGAAGCTCAACATCGTACCGATGCTGATCATCACGCCGCTGACCTTCCTGGGCGGCAGCTTCTATTCGATCAGCATGCTGCCGCCGCTCTGGCAGAAGATCACCCTGTTCAACCCGGTGGTCTATCTGGTCAGCGGCTTCCGCTGGGCCTTCTTCGGGGTGTCGGACGTCAACGTTGGCGTCAGCCTGGCCGCCACCGCCGGCTTCCTGGCGGTCTGTCTCGCCGCGGTCTGGTGGATCTTCCGGACGGGCTGGCGGCTGAAGACGTAGCGGGTTTGCGTGGTTCGCGACGCCGGCCCGAGAGCCGGCTCCTCACCACGTCGAATGTGGTTTGCATTCCCCTGAGTTCGTCATCCTGAGGAGCGAGCCCCAGGCGAGCGTCGCGAAGGACGCACTCACCGCCGCGCCAGCCGCGCCCCGATGTCCGCGAAGGCGGCCGGGGCCAGGAACCAGGGCTCGACCAGATAGCGGAAGGCCAGGCGGCGGGGCTGTGACAGCAGCCGGAACAGCCACTCCAGCCCGACCCGGCCTGTCCAGCGCGGAGCGGCGTCCTGGACCCCGGCCTCGTAGTCGAAGGCGGCGCCGACGGGGAAGAAGACCCCCCGGCCGATCAGATCGCGATTGGTGGCGATCCACTGTTCCTGGCGCGGCATGCCCATGCCGACCAGGATGATGTCGGGATCGAAGGCGGCGATGTCATGGCGCAGGGCGACGCTCTCCGCGCTGGCCGGATCGACGTCGAAGTAGCCGCAGTGTTCGGCCAGGTTCACGCCGGGAAAGGCCTTGCGGATCTCCGCGGCCGCCCGCTCGCCGACACCGGGGGCGCCGCCGACGTGGAACACTCGCCAGCCGCGATCCCGCACCGTGGCCCAGAAGTCGTCGCGCCAGTCGAGATAGGTCGAGCGGTGCTCGCCGCCCACCGGCAGGCCCATGAGCCGGGCCCAGAGGATCATCGGCTTGCTGTCAATCTGCACCAGGTCGGCGTCGTCGAAGAAGCGCCGCAGGGCCGGCGTGCGTCGGAGCAGGAACAGGCTGTGGGAGTTGTGGTTGGCGATGACCGCCGTGCCGCCGCCGGCCACGAAGGCCTCTGTCGCGGCCAGCATCTCGCCGGGCGTGATGGGATCGACGACGCCGCCCAGCAGGCGGACGCGGGTCGTGGCGAAGGCGTGGGCGAATGCGGTCATGCGACCACCCTGCACGGCCGCGATTGAGGCGACGTTAGAGGACGTGGTTAAGCGGCCCTGAACATCCGAGCTCCCGGCGGCGCGTCAGAAGGCGTACTGGGTCCGCAGCGAATAGATGTTGAGGTCCTGACCGACCTGCAGGCCCAGCGCGGGGGTCACGCCGGCGCCGAACGCCGTTCCGCCCGGCGAGGTGCGGTCGACCGAAACATTGCGGTAGGCGAACTGCATCGAAACGGCCGGGTTGAGGTACCAGTTTAGGCCCACCGACAGGATTTCCTGCTCGCCTCCCCGGATCGATCCCAGCGCCGGCAGGTCGTTCTCGCGGTAGTTCAGGTCCAGCACCGAGTACCGCAGACCCAGCTCCCAGGCGCCCCAGGTCCCCTTCTCCAGACTAAAGATCCTCGCGGGCCTTGGACTCTCGAAGCCCGCGGCGCCGGCGTTGTAGACGCGTCGCTCGCCCGTCAGGACCCAGCTGCCCTGGAGGTACCAGCCAGAGAACCGGGGATCCGGCAGGAGGCTGGCGCGGCGCTCGACCGCGATGTCGAAGTACTCGGCCTGCACATAGAAGGCGTTGTGCTGAGCGCCGAACTCGACGCCCAGAGCGGTGACGCCGTCGGCGTCGATTTGGTCGGTGTCGACGAGCCGGGTGGAATCAACGCGCAGTTCCGGCCGGTCCCGAAGCCGGATCGGCGAGGGCGCGCCGCCAGGGACATTGGGACCGGTGGTGGCAGGATCGATGATCAGGTTGGCGTTGAAGCCGAGGTGGATCAGGCTGCCGTCGACCCTGTAGGGCACGACGGTCGCCCGACCTACGAAGCCAAACTGCTCGTCATGGGTCTGCACCCCGGTCAGGTTGCCGGTGACCGTGCCGCCCAGGGTCCAGCGCTCGCCTCCGGCAAACAGCCCGGCGCCCTTGCGGGTGTCAGCGCCGGCCAGCGCGCGCACGACCTCGACCACGGAGGCCCGCTCGACGAAGACGGAGCCGGAGGCCGAAACCGCGTCCCCCAGGCTTGTGGTCGGTGCAAAGGCCCCGAACCGCAGGCGAGCGAAGCCGAGGCCGCCATACTGAACCCAGGCAGCGTTGATCGTACCGCTGTCCTCGTTCCCGGAGCCTCCGAACTCGTAGGTGAAGTTGTACTGGAAATCGCCGAACGCCTTGCCTTCGACCCCGATGCGGAGACGCCGGAAGTTGAATCCATTCCCCAGATCACGGGCCCGGTCGTTCTCGGTCGCGTCGCCGAAGGAGCCCCGGCGGAAATCGGTGGCCAACGGCCCGGCATCGTCCTGATCATGGATCGCGCCATCGAGCTGCATCAGGGCGCGGATGCTGGCGCTGAACTGTCCGTCGCTGGTGGCGAGGGTCGGGCGGCCGTTATCGAGGCTGGCGGTCACAGCGGGCGGCGCGACGGGCGGCGGGGGGACCGGAGGGGCGGCGGCGGGGCGGACCTCGGCCCTTGAGGCGGCGGCGGCGGCCTTCAACTCCCGAAGCTCGCCCTGCAGTTCGGCCAGGGCGGCTTCGAGACGCGCGATCCGCGCCTCATTGGACTCACGCGCCTCGGCGAAGCCGCTGGAGACGGCGGCGAGGGCTGCGCCTGAGAGCAGCGCCACGTGAAGTCGTCCAGGGTGAACCTTCATCGTATCCTCTCGGGCCCGCGAGCGCCCGGACTTGCAGAGTCGTGGCCATTCGGCGCCTTGCGCCGCCAGCCGACACAAGCTCCGTCCACAGCCTGCCGCCATGCCAAAGGAATGCGGGAGAACTGCTTAACAGTTTTCGACGCGGGGACAGCATGTCGCGGGCCGGCTCCCACAAAGCAAAGGAGGCGCGACCACCGTCTGATGGTCGCGCCTCCCGGCTTCGTCGACGAAGGCGCCGGGCGTTGGCCTAGAACATCACCCGGCCGGACAGTTGCAGATTGTAGCGGTCTTCGCCGTCAACGGCCTCGAACTCGCCCTCGATCGCGACGTAGGACATCGGGGTGCCGGCCTTGAGCGACAGGCCGACCAGCATGGCGCCATCGCCCGCTTCGGTGGCCGGCAGCGCGACCCACTGGCCGCCGACGAAGCGGAAGACAGTGTCGCCCATGGCGCCTGACAGGTTCTGACGGTAGCCGAGCCGCAGTTCGGGACGCCACCACAGATCACGGCCGAAGGTCGCGCCCAGGGCCAGCTCGGCGGTGGTCGACAGGCGGTCGCTGGTGCGGGACTCGACTTCCTGGTTGAAGCCGCCGCTCAGGCCGTTCTCAAGTCGCGAGTCCTCGGACAGGTAGAGATAATCGACGCTCAGCGCGGGACGGAGGTAATAGCGTCCGGCGTTGAACTCATAGGCTCCGGACGCGCTCAGCACCCCGCTGAAGCCGGTCCAGTCCGACGTGGCCTCTACGACCAGGGTATTGGCGGGATCGATGAACACGCGGTCGCCGTTGAACCAGCCGTAGCCGGCCGAGCCGCGGGCGTTGAACGTGAACTTGCCGATCGACCGGCGCCAGTAGATCCCGGCCTCGAGCAGGGAAACGCTGGTCTCCTCGCCGATCTTGGCGACATCGTCCTGCTCCTCGGCGGTGATGAAGGCCAGGGTCGCACCCAGCGCGCCGCCGTCGGCGCCCATGCTTTCATAGCCGCCGACGAAGCCGAACGCCTTGGTTTCCGAGCCGGCGGTGACCCCGGCGTCACGCATGACCTGGACGTTGACTTCCTGGATCCAGAAGCTGTCCGGACCATAGCGCTGGCGCAGGTCCGGCCGCGTGGCGGTCAGGCGCGAGATGGTCCGCGTCATCGAGTCGATCGAAGAGAACAGGCCTTCGCCCTGGTCGGGCAGCATCTGGTCGAACCGCTCGAGGAAATCCTTGCGCGACTGGGCGCTCAGAAAGGCGTCGCGGATGGCGTCGTCCTGGCCCAGGGCGGCGTAGACGGCGTCGAGCGCCAGGCTCTGGCTCTGGTTCAGCGCCATCTCCGTGGCGGAGCGGCGGCGGATATCGATGTTGACCTCTCCGGCGGCGAGGTTGGCCGAGGCCTGGGCCACGAACATGTAAGGCGAATTGCCGACCAGGCTCTGGTTCAGCGTGCCGACTGTCAGGCCTCCGGGGGTGTCGGTCTTGATCACCGTGTAGGTGGTAGGCGCGGCGATGAGGTCGGTCAGCACCAGCCCGAGCTTCGCGCCGCTGGCGATGTTCGCCGTGGCCACTGTGAAGCGGGTGTTGGTGGCCGCGTTCGGATCGGCCGAGAACACCACCGAACTGTTGGCGCCGATAGTCAGGGCGGTAGCGTCGATGGTCTGGGCGTTGGTGATCACCATCGTGCCGGCGGTCACGTTGACCGTCAGCTGGCCGTCGCTGTCGCGGACATCGCCAAAGGTGGAGGCGCCGCCAGTGAGGTTGAAGGTGTCCGCGCCGGCGCCGAAGGCGACGTCGCCGAAGAACTGGCCGTTCTGGAGGTTCAGGGTGTCGTTGTGGGCGCCGAAGTAGATGTTACCCGTGATCGAGGGTTCGTCGGCATCGTCCACGCCGTCCCCGTCCGCGTCGGGATCGGTGGTGCCGGCGGTGAGATCGTCGTCGCCGTCATTGACGCCGAACTGGGTGATGGTGACGCCGGCCTGCGCGTTGCGCACGTCGATGGCGATCGCTTCGCCGGTGACGGTCTCGTTGGCGGGATCGGCGTCGCTGTCGTCGGTATCGTCATTGTCGTCAGTGGGCACGACGAAAGCCCGGATGATGCCGCTGTTGGTGACCGAGGTCAGCTTGCCTTCGCCATCCCAGATCGCAACCGCGTTGCTCTTCTCGCCATTGGCCAGGGCGGTGATGGAGCCGGTGTTTCTCAGTTTCGTGGCCGTGGCGTTGTCGTCGATACGCACGCCGTAGGCCGTGAACGCGCCCTCGGTGGCGAACGGTCCGGATGTCGCGGTGACGTTGGCGAGCAGGGTGCCCTTGATCCGGATTTCGTCGACCGATGAGCCCTCCCTGAGATGGATCGCCTGGCTACCGGCGTTGAAGGATGTGGCCGAGACCGCACCGATCACGTTCATCCCGTTCTCGAGCGTCGTCGTCTGGCCGCCGCCCGACCCGATGCGGATCCCGGTGGCGGCGAAGTTGTCCAGCAGGCCGTTGGCCGAGATCGAGCCGCGTACAACGAGGCCAAAGGCGTTTTCGCCGGTCGCCGCGACTTTCCCGATGGTGACAGCCTCGGTCGCCGACCCGATGACCAGGGCGGGAGCCGAGCCGCCGACCGCCAGACTGGCGGTGCCTTCGCTGGCGTCAGCGACACCGTCGTTGTCGAGGTCGGTGTCGGTGGTGTCGAGGACGCCGTCGTTGTCGTCGTCGGTGTCGGTGCTGTTGGGAATGCCGTCGCCGTCATAGTCGACGCCGGGGATCGGCGCCGCGTCGAGCAGGATGCCGCCGCCCACGTTGCCGGAGACCACGAGGGCCGAGTTGCCGAGCAGGCTGTCGTCGACGTCGAGCTTGAGGCGATCGCTCGCGAGGCTCGGGCGACTGGCGTATCGGAAGCCGCGCGACACGATCGTGCCCTGGACCGTCAGGCGGCCGCTGATGTCGTCGGTCTCGACGGCCAGAGAGTTCAGCCCGAGCGCGGTGACCGAGCCGTTGATCGACACGTTGCCGGTGACGGGCGCGGCCAGCTGGATGCCGCGGGCGTTGTCGCCGGTGACGCTGATGGAGCCGCGATTGGTCAGGTTGCCGGTCAAAGGCCCCTGCACCAGGATACCAACGGAATCGTTACCCTTGACCGTGATCGAGCCGCCGGTGTCGTTGACGATGTTGCCGGTCATGGCGCCCTGGACCAGGATGCCGAACCTGTTGGTCCCGTCCGCGAACACGCCGTCCAGATCGCCGTCGTTGTCAGTGTCCTTCTGCTCAAGGCTGGTGGACAGGTTGATCGTCGACTTGTTCGTCACGTCGCCGACCGTGCCGGCGTTGACCTTGACCCCCGCCAGATAGCTGACGTTCTCGGCGCTGATGTCGCCTTCGTTGGTGATGTCGTGGTTGCTGTTGGCCGTTACAGCGCCGGCGATGGTGATCGGGACCGCCGAGCCGCCGGTCGTCGGCCTGACCCTGCCGGCGGCGGTGATGCGGATGTCGTCCGGCGCGCCGTTGTTGATCGTCGCGGTCGATACGCCCGTCGTCCGGGTATCGGCGATCGTCGTCTCCGCGAAGGCTCCCGACGCGAAAATGAGCAATGGAGCTGCGGCCGCGGTGGCGACGAGACGCTTGCGGAACATGAACTGATAACCCCGGACCTTAGACGGCGACACGTTCGTCCCCTGTCGATGCGGCGAAATTGCGTCGGCCGTCATGAACCATCCCCGAGGACCCCACTTCGTCTATCGCAAGGCTCGCAAGGGCGCCATATCTGCATACACCATAGCCGGTCGAATAATCCGAATCGAGGCTTTCCAGCCATGCCCCACGACGGCCAGCCCAGCGCCCGTCGGACCGCCCTGCTGATAACGGCAGCCGGGGCGGCGGCGCCGTTGCTCATGACGGCCCTTGGCCAGGCCGAGGCGGGACCGGCCCTCTTCGCCGCCGCCGGCATCGGCCTGGGCGGATGGTGGCTGGCGGCGCGGACCTTCACGGCTGTCCGGCCCGAGGTTTCCCCGGCTGACGAGGCCGCCCCGGCGGCGAGCCCGATACCCTACGCGGCGGTGCTGGAGGATCTGGCCGAGCCGGTCATGGTTATCGCCGCCGACGAACCCTACGAGGTTACAGGTCACCGGCTGGTGTTTGCCAACCGGGCGGCGCGCGACCTGTTCAGGATCTATCGCCCCGACATTCGCCTGATCACCGCCATTCGCAATCCGCAGATCATCGAACTTGTGGAGGAGGCGCTGTTCGGCGGGGTCGGCGGCGAAACGACGTTCGAGACCGGCGCCGCGCAGGACCGCAGCTGGACGGCTTTCGCCTCGCCGCTGGAGCCGACGCCGTGGGGCGCCTCGATGGCCCTGCTCGTCCTGCGCGACCAGACCGACCTTCGGCGGGCCGAGCGGATGCGGGCCGATTTCCTGGCCAACGCCAGCCACGAGCTGCGCACGCCCCTTGCGTCCCTTTCGGGCTTCATCGAGACCCTTCGCGGACCGGCGCGCGACGATGTCGCCGCCCGCGACCGGTTCCTGGGCATCATGCAGGTCCAGGCCGAACGGATGTCGCGCCTGATCGACGATCTGATGAGTCTGTCGCGCATCGAGCTGAACGAACACATCGCGCCGCTTGGGCGGGTTGACCTGTCGGGTGCCGTGACCGACGTCACCGACGCGCTCATGCCGGTGGTCCGGGCCAAGGGCGTCTCGTTCGCCTGGTCGCCGCCGGCGCGCGGCAGGGTGGTGGTCGAGGGAGACCGCGACCAGATCATCCAGGTGGTGCAGAACCTGGTCGACAACGCTGTGAAATACACCCCGACCGGCGGAGTCATCGGTATCGAGATCACCGCCCCTGTCGAGGGTGACGCGCCCCCGCCGCGCGATCCCGAGGCGACCCGGTTGCCGCTGCTGACACCCGAACACCGCGTCGGCGGCGCCTACGCCCTGCTGCGGGTCAGCGATCAGGGGCCCGGCATGCCGCGCGACGCCCTGCCCCGGCTGACCGAACGCTTCTACCGGGTCGAGGGCCAGAAGAGCGGGGACAAGTCCGGGACCGGCCTCGGTCTGGCGATCGTCAAGCACATCATCAACCGCCACAAGGGCGGCCTGGCGGCCGAGACGCTGCTGGGCAAGGGCTCGACCTTTTCGGTCTGGCTTCCGCTCAGTGCGGCGCCGGTGGGTCGACTGCCGGCGGACGCCGTCGCAAAAGTGTCGTAAAATCGTCGCACAGGGGCAGCATCGTTTCGGCAGTAGGACGTCGCGCCGACCGCCAGGCCTTGACGATTCGCGGAACCCTGCTCCGGCCGGACGACGGTGATGGACGGGCCGCCGCTGAACTTGATCGCGCGGGCCGTCGCGCCAGGGACCTATGATGAACGAGCACATCGTCCGATCCTTCGAGGATGAACTGAACCAGCTGGCCGCCGAGGTCGCCCGTATGGGCGGCCTGGCCGAGGCGCAGGTGAACGATTCCATCACCGCCTTCGCGCGCCGCGACGTTCCTCTGGCCCAGGCGGTCACCGGTCGGGACGAGAGCCTGGACGTGAAGGAGATCGAAATCGAGCGGTCGGCCATCCGCTTGATCGCCCTGCGCCAGCCGATGGCCAACGATCTGCGCCGCGCGGTGGGTGCGATGAAGATCGCCATGAACCTGGAACGTTGCGGCGACCTGGCCAAGAACATCGCCAAGCGCACCCTGATCCTGGCCGAGGCGGAACCGGCGGGGCCCGTGACCCGTTCGATCGAACGGATGGGCAAGCTTGTCGCCGGTCGGCTGAAGGAGGTGCTGGACGCCTACACCGCCTCGGAAGTCGACCGAGCGATCGCCGTCTGGACCCGCGACACCGAGGTTGACGAGCACTACGACAGCCTGTTCCGCGAACTGCTCACCTACATGATGGGCGATCCGCGGACGATCACCTCCGGCGCTCACCTGCTGTTCGTGGCCAAGAACCTCGAGCGGATCGGCGACCACGCCACGAACATCGCCGAGATCGTGCACTACGAAATCACCGGCCGCGAGATCATCGCCGAGCGGCCCAAGATGGATTCGTTGACCCAATGACCCCCACTGTCCTGGTCGTCGAGGACGAAGACGCCCTCGCCACCCTTCTGCAATACAACCTCGAGAAGGAAGGCTATCGCGTCATCCACGCCGGCGACGGCGAGGAGGCGCTGATCCTGGTGCAGGAACAGCAGCCGGATCTGGTCGTGCTGGACTGGATGCTGCCCAAGGTGTCCGGGATCGAGGTCTGCCGCCGGCTGCGCCAACGCCCGGAGAGCCGCAATCTGCCGATCCTGATGCTGACCGCCCGGGGCGAGGAGAGTGATCGCGTGCGTGGCCTGGACACCGGCGCCGACGACTATCTGGTCAAGCCCTTCGCCATGACCGAGCTGACCGCCCGCATCCGCGCGGTCATGCGCCGGATCCGGCCGGGCCTTGCCGATGACCGCGTCACCGCCGGCGACATCGTCGTCGACCGCGTCGCCCACCGGGTGAAGCGCGACGGCAAGGAGGTCCACCTCGGTCCGACCGAGTTCCGCCTCCTGGACCACCTGATGCAGCATCCCGGCCGGGTGTTCAGCCGCGAGCAGCTGCTGGACGCCGTCTGGGGCAGCGACGTCTATGTCGAGGCCCGCACCGTTGACGTCCATATCGGCCGCCTGCGCAAGGCGCTCAATCACGACGCCCCGGTCGACCCGATCCGCACCGTCCGCTCGGCCGGCTATTCGCTGGATTTCGGCGGGTAGCGCCGATGGGGACATGCACTTCAGTGCGTGTCCCTGACCGCTTCAAGCTGCGGGGGACACGTACCGGCTTGCCGGTATATGTCCCCAGTTCGTAGAACCCGCCCATGAACATCCTTCTCGTCGGATCGGGCGGGCGCGAGCATGCGCTGGCCTGGAAGATCGCGCAGTCGCCGCTGCTGACCCGCCTCGTCGCCGCGCCAGGCAGCCCGGGCATCGCCAATCTCTGCGAGATCCGCGCCGTCAAGGTCACCGACGTCGAGGGCCTGGTCGGGCTCGCGCGCGAGATATCCGCTGACCTGGTGGTGATCGGTCCGGAGGCGGCGCTGGAGGTCGGGCTGGCCGATGCGCTGACGGCGATCGGCATCCCCTGCTTCGGGCCCACCGCCTCGGCGGCGCGGATCGAGACCAGCAAGTCGTTCAGCAAGGATTTCCAGGCCCGCCACGACCTGCCGACCGCCGCCTATGGCGTATTCGAAACGGTCCACGACGCCGCGGCCTTTCTCGACACCCAGACCGCGCCGTTCGTGATCAAGGCCGACGGCCTTGCGGCCGGAAAGGGCGTGGTCATCGCCCAGACCCGCGCCGAGGCCGACGCGGCGGTCGTCGACATGCTGGGCGGCCGCTTCGGCACGGCCGGAGCCCGGGTGGTGATCGAGGAGTTCATGCACGGCGAGGAGGCCTCCTTCTTCGCCCTGTGCGACGGCGAAACCGCCATCCCCTTCGGCTACGCCCAGGACCACAAGCGCGCCCACGACGGCGACCAGGGCCCCAACACCGGCGGGATGGGCACCTACAGCCCGGCTCCGGTGCTGACCGACGCCCTGGCCAGGCGCGCCTTCGAGGAGGCGGTGCTGCCGGCCGTCAGAGGCATGGCGGCGGAGGGCGATCCCTATCGCGGCGTGCTCTATGCCGGGCTTATGCTGACGGCGACCGGGCCGCGCCTGGTCGAGTTCAACGCCCGCTTCGGCGACCCCGAATGCCAAGTGCTGATGCTGCGACTGGCCAGCGACATCGTGCCCTATCTGAAGGCCGCCGCAGAGGGCGCGCTGGCGTCGATGCCGCCGCCGGCATGGCGCGACGAAAGCGCCCTCTGCGTTGTTTATGCCGCCGAGGGCTATCCGGACGCCCCGAAGGCCGGCGCGGTGATCGAGGGCGCCGACGCCGACTTCGGCGACCAGGTGGCGGTGTTCCACGCCGGAACGAGCCGCAACGCCGACGGCGAGCTTTGCGCCTCGGGCGGCCGGGTGCTGAATGTCTGCGCGCTCGGCGCCACGCTGCAGGAGGCGCGCGACCTCGCCTACGCCGCCGTCGAGACCATCGATTTTCCGGGCGGCTTCTACCGCACCGACATCGGCTGGCGGGCGCTGTAGGAGGCTTTCGTTCTCCCTCCCCCTCCATCCTTGCGCAGCGCGTGGCGATCCCTAAACTCGCGCGCACTTCAAACAAGCGTACGAAACGTGGGGAAACACCGATGGCCGACGCCGAGCCGACCGCCCAGGACCTCAACTCCGGCACCAAGCCTGTCGAGGAGCGCCATCGCATCGACGAGGCGAAGCTGGAGGCCTGGCTGAAGGCCAATGTCGAGGGCTATGCCGGCCCGCTGGAAGTGCGCCAGTTCAAGGGCGGTCAGTCCAACCCCACCTACCAGCTGGTCACGCCGGACAAGAAGTACGTCCTGCGCCGCAAGCCGCCCGGCAAGCTGCTGCCCAGCGCCCACGCCGTGGACCGCGAGTTCAAGGTGATCTCCGGCCTGAACAAGGTGAACTTCCCGGTCGCCAAGGCCTACGCCCTCTGCGAGGACGACAGCGTCCTGGGCACGATCTTCTACGTCATGGACAACGTCGAAGGCCGCATCCTCTGGGACCTGACGCTGCCCGATAGCCAGCCGGCCGAACGTCGGGCGATCTATGAGGCGAAGATCGCCACCCTGGCCCAGCTGCACAACGTCGACTACGAGGCCATCGGCCTGGGCGACTACGGCCGTCCCGGCAACTACTTCGCGCGCCAGATCGACCGTTGGACCAAGCAGTACAAGGCGTCCGAGACGCAGAGCATCCCGTCGATGGACCGGCTGATCGAATGGTTGCCCCAGACCACCCCGGCCGATGACCAGACCTCGATCGTCCACGGCGACTACCGCCTCGACAACATGATCCTGCATCCGACCGAGCCCAGGGTCGTGGCGGTGCTGGACTGGGAACTCTCGACCCTCGGCAATCCGCTGGCCGACTTCTCCTACCTTCTGATGCACTGGGTGATGCCGGGCGGCGAGCGCGCCTCGCTGGCGGGCATCACCGACTACGCCGCCTGGGGAATCCCGACGGTCGAGGAGGCGGTCGAGCAATACTGCGGTCTGACCGGCCGCGACGGCCTGCCCGAGCTCAACTGGTACTTCGCCTACAACATGTTCCGCCTCGCGGGCATCTGTCAGGGCATCGTCGGGCGGGTCCGCGACGGCACCGCCGCGAGCGCCCACGCCCAGACCATGGAGGCCCGCGTGCCGGCCCTGGCCGACGCGGCGCTCGCCTTCGCGAAGAAGGCAGGAGCGTGATCATGAAGCGTCCCAGCAAGCGCATGGCGCTCGGCCTGACGGCCGGCGCCGCCGTCGCCGCCCTCGGCCTTGGCCTGGCCCAGGCCCGCCAGACCCCCGCCGCCGCCAACTCGTCCTGCGTCCAGGCCGGCCGCCTGCTGGCCGATCCGGCCGGCGGCAAGGTCGAAACGGCCAAGACCCTGATCGTCGAGAAAGGCAAGATCGCCCGCGTCGAGGACGGTTATGTCTCCGAGGGCTGCGCCACCGTTATCGACCTCAAGGACAGCTTCGTGCTGCCGGGCCTGATCGACAGCCATGTCCATCTGACCAGCGAGAACGGGCCAAACCAGCGCATCGAGCGTTTCACCAAGACGCGCTCCGATCTGGCGCTCGACGGCTCCTGGTATGCGCTGAAGACGCTGAAGGCCGGCTTCACGACCGTGGCGGACCTCGGATCGCCCAACGAGTCGATCTTCGCCCTGCGAGACGCGATCAAGGCCGGTCGCGTGCCCGGGCCGCGCATCATCGCCGCAGGCTCGCCGATCTCGGTCCATGGCGGCCACGGCGACCCCGGCAACGGGATGCCTGAGGACCTGGTTCACGTCTATCGGCCGACCTCGGTCTGTTCGGGCGCCGACGACTGCCGCCGGGCCGTCCGCGAGCAGGTCCGCGCCGGAGCGGACGTGATCAAGATCACCGCCACCGGGGGCGTGCTGTCGCCGACCGCGGCGGGTCTGGCCCAGCAGTTCTCCAACGAGGAGCTGAAGGCGATCGTCGAGGCCGCCCATTCCATGGGCCGCAAGGTCACCGCCCACGCCCACGGCGCCGACGGCATCAACGCCTTCTTGCGCGCCGGCGGCGATTCCATCGAGCACGGCACCTATGTCGACGCCGAGTCGATCAAGCTGTTCAAGGCCGGCGGCGCCTGGCTGGTCCCCACGCTGATGGCCGGAGACTTCGTGGTCCGCGAGGCCAACAGGCCCAACACGTATCTGCTGCCCGCTCAGCGGGACAAGGCGTTGATCGCCGGCCCGCTGATGCTCGACATGACCCGCCGCGCCTACCAGGGCGGGGTGAAGATCGCCTTCGGCACCGACACCGGCGTCTCGGCCCACGGCGACAACGCCGGCGAGTTCGCGCTGATGGTCAAGGCGGGTTTCTCGCCCATTGACGCGATCCGCAGCGCCACCGTCTGGGCCGCCGAGCACCTGGGCCTGTCGGCCCTTGTCGGCGTTCTGAAGCCGGGCATGCAGGCTGACCTGATCGCCGTGAAGGGCGACCCGACGGCGGACGTCACCGCGCTGACCAAGGTGACCTTCGTGATGAAGGGCGGGGTGGTTTACCACCGATAATCCTCTCCCACTTGGGAGAGGGGGACCGCCCGAAGGGTGGTGGAGAGGGATGCGCCGC
Source organism: Caulobacter sp. (assembly GCA_040383665.1). Lineage (GTDB taxonomy): Bacteria > Pseudomonadota > Alphaproteobacteria > Caulobacterales > Caulobacteraceae > Caulobacter. The sequence continues at coordinate 8,508 of JBEIDC010000004.1, read as the reverse complement.
CGCCAGCCGTCAGGCCACGGTGTTCGCCCTCTCCCCCTCCGCGCCAGGACTCCAGGCACAAGAGCGTCCCGCTCCACCATGCTCCGCATGGTCCCCCTCTCCCAACAGGGAGAGGATCAACGCGTTGGCGAGAGGATCACCGCGTCGCTTGCGTCAGAAGGTCCAGCACCGCCGCCTCGTCCTCGAACGTCGCCTTCACCGGCCACATACAAACGCGCGACCGCCATTCGGTCGGCAGACGCACCCAGTCCTTTTCGGTGGTGACCAGCCCGGCGCCGAAGTCATCGGCCCGCTGCTGGAGCGCCCGCAGCGTCCGCGCGTCGAAGGCGCCGTGGTCGGGGAACGGCGCGAAGTCCCTGAGCTCGCAGCCGGCGGCGGTCAGAGCCCGCTCGACCTTCCACGGCTTGCCGACCCCGGCGAACCCGACCTGCGGGCCGGGCGGCGGCGGGGCGGCGGGCTCGAGCCGGGCCACCAACACGGGCGTCTTGCCAAACAGCGCCAGCAGCTCGGGATCGGGCGCCGGCAGGTCGGCCGGCAACAGCAGCACGACCGCGTCGGCCCGCGCCAGACCCACAGCCAGCGGCTCTCGCATCGGCCCGGCCGGGAACACCGCCCCGTCGCCGAACGGCCATTCGTTGTTCCGGGTCTCGCCGTCGACCACGACCAGCGACAGCGCCTTCTTCAGCGACGGGTTCTGGTGGCCGTCGTCCATGACCACCACCTGAGCCCCCGCCCCCCTGGCGGCGCTCGCCCCGGCCGGCCGGTCGGCGCTGATCCACACGGGGTAGTCGTGGGCCAGCATCAGCGGCTCGTCGCCGACATCGGCGGCGGTGTGGATCGCTGTATCGACGCGGTGCACGCCCTTCAGCGCGCCGCCGTAGCCGCGCGACAGCGCATGGGCCGCCAGACCCCGCGCCGAAAGCAGCCGCAGCAGCTCCCGCACGATCGGCGTCTTGCCTGTCCCGCCGGCCGTCAGGTTGCCGACGCAGATCACCGGCAGGCCCACGTCCGCCGGGACCGCCTTCGCGATGCGATTTGCCGTCACTGCGGCCCAGATCCAGGACAACGGCGTCAGCAGCATCCGGCGCACCTGGCCAGGAGCCCTGTCGCGGACGTACCACCAGCGGGGCGTGGAAAGCTTCATGGCAACAGCGGCTCAAGCGCGGCCCAGGCCTGGTCCAGCGCCGCCGAGCGGGACCGGGCGAAGGCGCGGGCCGTGGCGCCTGTGCGTTTGGCCCGGGGCGGGTCGGACAGCAGGCCGTGCAGGAGGCGGGTCAGGTCTTGCGGCCGGTCGGCCAGCAAGGCCGCCTGCTCGGCCAGCATCTCGTCGTAGACGTCGGTGAAGTTGAACGCGAAGGGCCCGGTCAGCGGCGGCGCGCCCAGCCGGGCCGGCTCGAGCGGGTTGTGGCCGCCGATGCCGTCCAGGAAACTGCCGCCCATGACCGCGACATCGGCCAGCCGGAACCAGAGGCCCATCTCACCCAGGGTGTCGGCGACATAGGCGCCAGCCTCGGCGGTGATCGGCTCGCCGGCGGCGCGCTGCGCCACGATGCGGCCACGGCCGCGCAGCTGCGCCGTCACCTCGGCGCCGCGCTCCGGGTGGCGGGGCGCGAGAATCAGCAGCGGCGCGGGCGTCAGGGGCGGCATCGCCTCGAAGGCCGACGCGATCAGCGCCTCCTCGCCGGGGTGGGTGCTGGCGGCCAGCACCACCGGGCGGCCGCCCAGGGCGGCTTCAAGCCTGGCCAGTTCGACCTGGTCGCAGGCCAGCGGCTCGCCGACATACTTCAGGTTCACCAGCGGCCCGCCGACGCCGTAAGGCGCGAGCCGCGCCCGGGTCGCGCGGTCCTGCGGCAGGATCAGGTCGAAGGTGCGCAGCACCGTGGTCGCCATCCCCCGGGCCCGTTTCCAGCCCCTCGCCGTCTTCTCGGTAACACGCGCCGACAGCAGGACCAGCCTCGCGCCCCGCGCCTTCGCGCCGAGGATCAGGTTTGGCCAGAACTCGCTCTCGACGAAGATCGCCACATCGGGCCGCCACTGGTCGAGGAAGCGTCGCGACGCGCCCGGCGTATCAAGCGGCGCGTACTGGTGGATCGCGCCGGCCGGAAGGCGCTTCGCCAGCAGCATGGCCGAGGTCACCGTGCCGGAGGTGACCAGTACCGTCGTCCGCGGCGTCTGCTCACGCAGCCGCACGACCAGCGGCAGGACCGACAGGCTCTCGCCGACGCTGACGGCATGAATCCAGACCAGAGGACCCTGCGGCCGGGCGACGGAGGCATGGCCCAGCCGCTCGCGCAGGCGGACGCTGTCCTCCTTGCCGCGTTTCGCCCGCCCCCTGAGAATCGCCGGCGTGAACGGCTCCAGCAGCGCGACGCCCAGCCGGTAGAGGATCAGGGACAAGGGCGGTCCGTTGGCCAAGCGCTCAGACCACGTCGGCGGGGGCGAGGCGGCAGGCGTGTCCGCCCTCACCGGTCTCGACCTGGAGGGTCGGGTGGCCGATGCGGAAGGTCCTGGCCAGCCCCTCGGCGGTCTCGCGCAGGAAGGCGTCGCCCTCGGCGTTGTCGGGTCGGGTCAGGTGCGCGGTCAGGGCGGTTTCGGTGGTGCTCATCGCCCAGATGTGAAGGTCATGGACCTCTGTCACTCCGGGACGGGCCGCCAGCCAGGCCTTCACCGCCGCGGTGTCCACCCCGCGCGGCGCGGCGTCCAGCGCCATGTCGAGCGAGTCGCGCAGCAGGCCCCATGTACCCAGGACGATGACCAGCGCGATGACCAGGCTGATCGCCGGGTCGATCCACAGCCAGCCGGTCAACCAGATCACCAGGGCGGCGCCCACGACCCCCAGCGACACCGCCGCGTCGGCGGCCATGTGCAGGAAGGCGCCCCGGACGTTCAGGTCGCCGTGCCCTTTCATGAACATCAGGGCGGTGGCGGTGTTGATGACCACGCCGATGGCGGCGACGACCATCACCGGGCCGGGCTCGATGGGGTCGGGCGAGCCGAAGCGGCGGACCGCTTCCCAGACGATGGCGCCGACAGCGAGCAGGAGCAGGCCGGCGTTGGCCAGCGAGGCCAGGATCGTGCCCTTCCGGTAGCCGTAGGTCCGCCGCAGGGTCGGGGCCTTCTTGGCCATCTCCGACGCCGCCCAGGCCAGCAACAGGCTCAGCACGTCGGACAGATTGTGTCCGGCGTCAGCCAGCAGCGCCAGCGAGCCTGTCCACAGGCCGGCCGCCGCCTCGACAGCCACGAAGGCGATGTTCAGTCCGGCGCCGAGGGCGAAGGCGCGGCCGAAGTCGACCGGCGCATGGCTGTGGCCGCCGTGGCCATGCCCGTGGCCATGACCATGCCCGTGACCATGAGAATGGCCATGATCGTGATGGTCGTGGTGATCGTGGCTGTCGTGGCCCATGGCTCAGGGTCTCATTCGCCGCGCGGAGCGTCCAGCAGCGCCTCGGCGCGCCGGGTCATGGCGTTCATGCGGGCCGTCCAGTCGGCGACCTTCTCGTCGACGTCGTCGTCGCGGCCGGCGTATACGGGCTCGTCCCAGACCAGGGTGCCACGGCTGAACGGCAGCGGCACAACGGTGCGGTCCCAGCTGCGCGCGCGCAGGCAGGGCTTGCAGGCCAGACCCAGAAGAAGCACCGGCGCACCGGTCACCTTGGCCAGGGTGACGGCTCCGGGCTGCATCACCAGGGCTGGCCCGCGTGGGCCGTCCGGGGTGATGGCGATGCCGCCGCCGCCCCTGACCCATTTTATCATGTCCCGGAAGGCCTGTTCGCCATGCTTGTTCTTGCCGGGCGCGGAGCCCTTCTTCGAGGAGCCGCGGATCGAGGGCAGGCCCATCTTCTGCATGGTCAGGGCGATGAGCTCCCCGTCGGCGGAGCGCGAGATCAGAACACGCATATCCTGCCGATCAGGCCCCTGCGGCCAGCTGAACGGCCCGACGGGGACGAAGCAGTGCCACAGGCAGAGGATGGCGCCGGTGTCGCCCGCCCAGACCTGCCGGGCATGGTGCTCACCCTCGCGCTCCCAGCGGATGGTCGCATAGCAGAGGCGCAGCCAGACCGAGAGGACGGAAGCCAGGGCGTTCTGGACGCCGGCGGAACGAAGAAAGGCCTTCAACTCACGAAGCTCCGGCGGGTGATGCGTCCAGGTCCTGGGCCTTGGCGAGGCGGGCGTACAGGCCGCCTCGCCTTGTCGCCAGCCCTGCGTGCGTCCCGGTTTCGACCACCCGCCCCTTGTCGATGACATAGATGCGGTCGGCGTCCTTCACCGTCGACAGCCGGTGGGCGATGACGATGGTCGTTCGGCCGGCCATCAGCCGCTCCAGCGCGACCTGCACCTGGGCCTCGCTCTCGGTGTCGAGGGCGCTGGTCGCCTCGTCCAGCAGCAGGATCGGCGCATCCTTCAGGAAGGCCCGGGCAATGGCGATCCGTTGCCGCTGGCCGCCGGAAAGCCGCGAGGCGGCCTCCCCGACCTGGGTGTCGTAGCCGGCCGCGAAGGCGCTGATGAAGTCGTGCGCGGCGGCGCGGCGGGCGGCGTCCTCGACCTCCGCGTCGGTGGCGTCCGGGCGAGCGTAGGCGATGTTGGCGCGGATGGTGTCATCGAAGAGGAAGGGCTCCTGGGTGACCAGGGCGATCCGCTCGCGAAGGTCGGCGATGGCCACTTCGCGGACGTCGACGCCGTCGATGGTCACGGCCCCGGCGGCGACGTCATAGAAGCGCGGGATCAGCGACAGGACGGTGCTCTTGCCCCCGCCCGAGGGTCCGACCAGGGCGACCATCTCGCCGCGCCGGGCCTCCAGGGTCACGCCGTCCAGGGCCGCCGATCCTCCGGCGTAGGTGAAACCCACGCCCTCGAGACGGATATGACCGGCGGTGTCGGCGGGCAGGGGCCGCGGCTCCGCCGGTTCGACCACCTCGGGCTCGACGTCCATGGCCGCGAACAGCCGCCGGGCCGCCGTGGCGCCTTCGGCGAAGATGGTTCGCAGATTGGCCAGCTGGCGCAGCGACTGGCCGGCCATCATCAGGGCCAGGATGAAGCCGAGCAGGTGACCGGCGCTGAATCCGCCGCTCTGGGCCCGCCAGCCGGCATAGGCGAAGACGGCGGCGACCACCGTCATGCTGATGAACTCGGTGACCGGCGCGGCGCGTGAGCGGGCGTTGGAGCCCTTGATGAGATACCTCTGGCGACGGGCGACCACAGCGGCGACACGCGCCTCTTCATACTCCTCGCGGTTCTCGAGCTTGACGATCCGGATGCCGTCCAACGCCTCGAGGATGGCTTCGGCGAGCGCCGAGGTCTCGCCCATGGCGCCCGTCGTGGCCTTCTGGGCGCGGCGGGAGAAGCGCCGCATCAGCATGCTGGCGGGGGGGGCGACCAGCACGATGGCCAGGGTCAGCCACAGGTCGCTCAACGCCATGGTGACCAGGGCGCCGACCACGATCAGGACCTCGCGGACATAGTTGACGATCCCGGTGGTCGAGGCCTCGCGAACCAGACCCGCGTCGTACAGCATCGAGGAGACCCAGGATCCGGAGTGGGCGCTGCGTACCCGGGCGAGGTCGGCGCGAATCAGGCGACCGAACAGCTGGAGCTGGACCGCGCCGACCAGGCCGTTGCCGATCCGGTTGATCAGGGTCGACTGACCGATCTGCAGCGCCGCCCGGCCAAGCGCCAGCACGACGATGGTCAGCGGTATGGCGATGACCGCGCCGGGATTGCGGTTGGTGACGATGTCGTCGAACGCCGGCTGAATCATCTGCAGCAGCCGGGTGTTCACCGCCGCGATCAGCCCGGCGCAGACCAGGGCCACGGCCAGCCCACGCCAGCGCGGCCGGAGATACTCGCGCCAGACCCGCGCGATCAGAACGCGGCTGGACATGTCGGCGGGCGCGGACATCGGTCGGGGAATCGCCCTTCGGATTTGCGAGCGGAAGCGTAGCGCCCTACTTAGGACGCTCTTTCAGGGAGCGCCACTTGTCCGGCCACGACCTTTCCACGCGGTGGGGCCGCTTCAAGGCCTACTGGGGCTCGATCTGGGGCGATCACGCCTTCCTGCGCGTCGGATTCTCGAACGCCCACTGGATCGGGCCGAACATGGTCAGGGCCGCCCAGCCCTGGCCCTATCAGCTGGCTTACTGGAAGCGCGACGGGATCAGGACCATCGTCAACCTGCGGGGCGGGATCGGCGCGAGCTTCTATGCGCTGGAGAAGGACGCCTGCCAGAGACTGGGCCTCAACTTCGAGGACTTCGTCATCACGTCCCGCGAGGTTCCCAGCCGCGACCGGGTGCTGGGCGCCAAGGCGCTGTTCGAGCGGATCGAGTACCCGGCGCTGATGCACTGCAAGTCCGGGGCGGACCGGGCCGGGATCATGAGCGTCTTCTACCGGCACTTTCACCTCGGCCACCCGATTCGCGAGGCGGTGAAGGAACTGGGACTGCGCACCCTGCACGTGAAACAGGGCAAGACCGGCGTGCTCGACTATGTGTTCGAGCGCTACCTCGCCGAGGCCGAGCCGCAGGGGATAAGCTTCATCGACTGGGTGATGAGCGACGCCTACGATCCTGTCGCCATCAAGGCGGATTTCCGGGAAAGCTGGTGGGGCACCCTGCTCGTCGACCGGCTCCTGCGCCGGGAGTAGCGGGCGGTCAGGCGGACTGGTCGAGGCCGCCGATGGTGAACACGGCGATGCCGAGGATCACGAACATCGCCGCGGCGATCAGGTTCTCAAGCATGGGAGGCCTCTCTAGCTGAGGGCTCCCTACAGCCGACGTGTGACGCGACGTTGACGACTTGGCGAAGGTTCAACTTTTCACGTCATGGCCCGAACAAGTCGGACCATGACGGAGAGAAAGGTTCGCGTTACTCCACGACCTGCAGTGAGATGGCTCCGTAGCGAAGAATGTACGGCTTCTCTTCTGGCGCTCCAGTCGGAAACCCGGCGCCAAAGAAGGCAACGCAGCAATCATGTAATCCGTGAGCCGGATCTTCCCAGCAATGGATGACGACGCCGTACTCTGGGCCACCTTCGACAAGTCCGTCGTATCGCACCCTCGTGCCGGGCGAGAGGAACCGGTCTTCTCTCGGCATCGCTTCAAACACCCCTCAGTGCTGATAGTCCGTGCTCGAGGGGTCCAGCAGCTTGTGGGCGTGGATGATGAAGTAGCGGGCGTGGGCGTTGTCGACGGTGGCCTGGGCCTTGGACTTCCAGGCCGCGTAGGCCTCGGCGTAGTTGGGGAAGGCCCCGACGAACTCGACCTTGGCGAGGTCGCGGAACTCGGTCCCGTTGACCTCGGTCAGTTCGCCGCCGACGACGATATGGAGCAGTTGCTTGTCGGACATGTGCGGTGGCCCTTCCGCAGGGTGATGATTCAGTTTCGTCGCTCGATATGCCGGACGCGGTCAAGGATCAACGGGTGTAGCGCGGGCGCGGCGCAGACGAGACTCGGCGCGCGGGGATCGGGCTGGTTGTAATGATAGCCCCGCCCTCTGTGATCGGTGACCAGAGCCCCGGCCTCGCGGCAGATCAGGTCGGCGGCGGCCAGGTCCCATTCGCTCTTGCTGGTCAGGGCGATGGCGGCGTCGAAGCGGCCCTCGGCGACCAGGCACATCCGGTAGGCGATGGAGTTGCGGGTCTCGATCCGCATCTCTGGCCAGGGGGTGGGCCAGGCGGGGTGAGCGAACATCGGCTTGTCGCCCAGCATGGCGCATCCCTCGACGGCGTCGATGGCGCTGGCCGTGATCGGCGCGCCGTTCAGGAAGGCGCCACCGCCGGCGACGGCGATGAAGGTCTCGTCCAGCTCCGGCGCATGGACAACGCCGACCACCGGCTGCCCCTCCTCGACCACGGCGATGGACACCGCCCAGAACGGCTTTTCCTTCACGAACGCGACGGTGCCGTCGATCGGGTCGACGACGAACAGCCGCGACCGGGTCTGGCGGTCCGAGTCGTCGGCGGTCTCCTCCGACAGCCAGCCGTAGTCCGGCCGCGCCGCGCCCAGCCGCTCGCGCAGCAGGGTGTCCACCGCGATGTCGGCGTTGGTCACCGGCGAGCCGCCGTCCTTGGACCAGACCTTCAGCCCCTCGGCCTTCAGCCGGCGCGCCAGGACGCCGACTTCGCGCGCCGCCTGCTCGATGAGGGCCAGGTCATCGCTCATCGGCCGGCGATCGCCAGGCCGTCGACGAGCAGGGACGGTGACTTGGCGGCGCCGCGACTCTCCAGATCGGAGCCCGGGACGAGCCGGCCGTAGATGTCGATCAGGTTGCCGGCGACGGTGATCTCGGTCACCGGATAGGCAGCCTCGCCGTTCTCGAACCAGAAGCCCGAGCAGCCCACCGACCAGTCGCCGGTGTTGCCGTTCAGGGACGGACCGAACATCGAGGTGATCAACAGTCCGTTTTTCGCATCCGCCATCAGGCCGGCGAGGTCGCGCGTCCCCGGCTGCACCGTCAGGTTGGAGGTCGCCACCCCCGGCGGTCCGGCCAGCCCGCGCGAGGCGTGGCCGGTGGT
>JBEIDC010000003.1:0-89810 GCA_040383665.1 Caulobacter sp. | reverse complement strand
GTTTGCCCGGGGGGGGGGGCTCCTATGGAGTGGGGGCCTGTTTATGGTGCCCCACGGCACACTTTACCGTGCCCCCGCCCCCGCTACTCCGTCCAGATGTCCGTCACGCCGCCCTTTCGGTTGAGCATGTGGGTGGCGCGCTTGATGACGGCCAGCAGGCGCTCGACGCGCTGATCCTTGTCGTAGGTGAGGTTCGAGCGGGCCATGCCCTCGAGCATGAAGCGGGCGAGGTCGCGGCTGGCCTGGAAGCGGGGGCCGGCGCCGGCGTGCAGCATCTTCAGGAAGTGGTCGCCGATCTGGGCGCGGTCGAACTCGGCCTGGGCCGGGGCCAGCAGGGCGCTGATCAGCGGATCGGTGCGGGCGGCCGTCTCCAGCTCGGCGAAGGCGATGAACGGCTCGCGGTGCAGCAGCTCCCAGTAGCTCTCGATGGCGTGTTCGGTGACGTCGCCGCCAGCGGGAAGCTCCTCGGCCGCCGCCTTGAACATCGACGAGCGCTGGGCCTGGATGTGTTCGATGGTCGCCTCGAGCAGGCTCTCGCGGGTCGGGAAGTGGTAGAGCATGGCGCCGCGGGTGATCCCCGCCGCCTCGGCCACCGCCGCGTTGGTGGTCGCCGCGTAGCCCTGGGTGGCGATCACATGCACCGCCTCGTCCAGGATGCGGGCGCGGGTGCGGCGTGACTTGGGGGTGTCCCGCGGAACTGTCGTGGTCTCGGCCATCACCACACCATCTAGGGTCTGCGATGTTGCGTCGCAACACGGCGGATCCCGAGTTCACGAGACTGACATGCAATCATCATAGCTCGGGCAGGTTTGGCGCCTGCCGGGGGAGCGACGATGACGGCCAACGCCCAGGACTTGAGCGTCCGCTCGGTGTTCATCAGCGATGTGCATCTGGGCACGCGCGGCTGTCAGGCCGAAATGCTGCTGGACTTCATCCGGCACGTGGAATGCGAGCATCTCTATCTGGTCGGCGACATCATCGACGGCTGGAAGCTCAAGGGCGGCTGGCACTGGCCGCAGAGCCATAACGACGTGGTGCAGAAGGTTCTGCGAATGGCCCGCAAGGGCGTGACCGTGACCTATGTTCCCGGCAATCACGACGAAACGGCCCGGGACTTCTGCGGCGTCCACTTCGGCGGGGTGATCGTGGCGCGTGACGCCATCCACGAGACCGCCGACGGCCGGCGGTTCCTGGTCGTGCACGGCGACGAGTTCGACGGCATCGTCCAGCACGCGCGCTGGCTCGCCTTCCTCGGCGATTGGTCCTATAGAACCCTCCTGATGCTGAACACTCTGGTGGCGCGGATGCGGCGCCGGATGGGGCTCGGGTACTGGAGTTTTTCGGCCTATCTGAAGGTCAAGGTGAAGAACGCTCTGCACTTCATCGAGAACTTCGAGAAAGCCGTGACCGACGAGGCCCGACGCCGCGGCGTGGACGGCGTCATCTGTGGCCACATTCACAAGGCCGAGATGCGGGACATGGACGGGATCCTCTACGTGAACGACGGGGACTGGGTCGAAAGCTGCACCGCGCTGGTCGAGCACCACGACGGCAGGCTTGAAATCATCGAGTGGGCCGGACGGCGATCCAGCTCCAATGCGCCGCGGAACCTCCCCGCGGTCCTGCCGGAGCCTGTCGCCGCCTGATGCGTATCCTTCTGGCCACCGACGCCTGGGAACCCCAGGTCAATGGCGTCGTCCGGACGCTCACACGCGTCGTGGACGAGATGCGGCTGATGGGCCACCAGGTCGAGATCATCAGCCCCGACCAGTTCAACACCGTGCCGCTGCCGACCTACTCCGAGATCAAGCTGGCGGTCGGGGCCTACGAGCCGGTGCAGGAGAAGTTCAAGTCCTTCGAGCCGGAGGCGATCCATATCGCCACCGAGGGACCGGTCGGACTGGCGGCGCGCCGCGTCTGCCTGGAATGGAAGCTGCCGTTCACGACCAGCTACCACACGCGTTTCCCGGAGTACGTCTCGGCCCGGCTGCCGGTGCCGCTGGCGGCCGGCTACGCCTACATGAAGTGGTTCCACAAGCCGTCCGGGCGGATGATGGTGGCCACCGACACCATGCGCGAGGAGCTGGAGAGCCACGGCTTCCGCAACATCTCCTCCTGGTCGCGGGGCGTGGACACCGACCTGTTCCACCCGCGCCGACCGGACGAGACCGACGTCTTCGCCCACCTCAAGAAGCCGATCTTCCTCAATGTCGGCCGGGTGGCCGTCGAGAAGAACATCGAGGCCTTCGCCTGTCTCGACCTGCCCGGCACCAAGGTCGTGGTCGGCGACGGCCCGCAGAAGGCCGAGCTGGAGGCCAAGTATCCGGACGTGGTCTTCACCGGCGCCAAGTTCGGCGAGGAGCTGGCCGCCCACTTCAACAGCGCCGACGTCTTCGTCTTCCCGTCGCTGACCGACACCTTCGGGCTGGTGATCCTCGAGGCCATGGCCACCGGCTCGCCGGTCGCCGGCTTCAACGCGCCGGGCCCGGCCGACATCATTCCGGGATCCGGCGCCGGCGTGCTGGCGCCTGGCCGCACCGACGGCCTGCGCGAGGCCTGCATCGCCTGCCTGGACATCGACAAGGCCGTGGTGCGCCGCTTCGCCGAGACCTTCTCCTGGCGCGCCTGCGCCGAGCAGTTCGTCAAGAACCTCGAGCCCTATCCCGAGCCCGAGAAGACGCGCTTCTGGCGCCGGCTTCGCCGGCTGGCCAGGCTCCGTCGCAAGTCGACGGCCGCCTGACCGGAGCGCCCTACATCAGGCGGCTGCGGATCGCCTGCGACAGCAGATCGATGCCCGACACCGCGACGACGATGACCAGCACGATGCAGCCGGTTTCGCTGTAGCTGAACGTGTTGGTCGAATCGATCAGCACCTGGCCGATGCCGCCGGCGCCGATCAGGCCCAGCACCGTGGCGGCGCGGCTGTTCGACTCGAAGCGGTACAGCGCATAGCTGGTCCAAAGCGGCGCGACCTGGGGGATGACGCCCCAGATGATTTCCTGAAGACGGCCGGCGCCGGTGGCGCGCACGCCCTCGACCGGACCCTTGTCGATGGCCTCGACGGCTTCGGAGAACAGCTTGGCCAGAACGCCGCCGGTGTTGAACATCATGGCCATGACGCCGGCGAACGGCCCCAGGCCCACGGCGGTGATAAAGATGACCGCGACCACCAGGTCGGGGATCGAGCGGATCAGATCAAGGACCCGGCGTACCGGCTGCTGGATCCAGGCCGGCGCGATATTGCTCGACCCCAGCAGCCCGAGCGGCACGGCCACGATGATCGCCAGGAAGGTGCCCCACAGCGCCATCTGGATCGTCTGCCACATCTTGCCGATGTAGAGGCTCCAGTCGCGTCCGGTGAAGTCGGAAGGCGTCCAGTCGCTGGACATGAACTTGAAGGGCGAAAAGAACTCGCTGATGAAGCTGCCCATGCCGCTCTTCTCGCTGAAGAGCATGGGGAACTTGCTGATCTCGGCCGGGCCGAAGCTGATCAGCAGCAGCACCGCGACCCCGCCGAAGATGGCGAAGTCGAACAGCCGGGCCGAAAACGACCGCTTTGGCGGCGAAAGGGTGGCTTCCGTGACGGTCATGGAGGCTCCCGCTAGCGAACCGGAACGGCGGGGGCCGCGCCGGCCTTGGCGGCGACCGTCGCACGTTCGGCCTGGATCGCGGCCAGGGCCTTCTCGGCGGCGGCGATCTTCGTCTGGTCGGCGGCGTCACGGGCGAGAAGAAGCGTCTCGGTCGCTTCCATCTCGCGAACCATCAGCAGATGGGTGTCGTCGGCCGGCAGGAAGCCGCCGATGCTGAGGGCCGCCAGATTGGCGCGCTGGCGCTCGGCTTCCGGGCCATCGCCCTGGCCATAGGTCAGGAAGAACTGACGCACCTTCTCCTTGACGGCCGGATCCAGGTCCTTGCGCCAGAGAATTGGATCCTCGGGCAGCGTCGGCGATTCCCAGATCACCCGGACCTTCTCGGCCTGGCCTTCGCCGCGCTGGGCGTTGAGCCGGATCGCTGTGGAATTGTTGGTGGCGGCGTCCAGCCGACCGGCCGCGACCGCGAACAGATTGGCCTGATGGTTGGCGGTCAGCACGGTCTTGAAGCAGGTCTCCGGCCTTTTTCCGGCGGGGATGAACACATAGGTCATCGGCGCGAGCGTGCCGGAGGTCGACTTCTTGTCGCCCATGCCGAAGTTCAGCGTCCGATCGCATTTGAACAGATCGTCGACTGTCCTGATCGGGCTTCCGGCCGGGACGATGATCACGGACTTGTAGCCGTCCTCGCCCGAGGGATCGAAGGTGCGGGCGAAAACCTCTCCGTTCGAGCGGCGCACGGCTTCCAGCCCGGACTGGTTGGAGAACCAGCCCATATCGGTCTGTTTGAAGCGCATCGCCTCGATCAGGGCGCTGTAGTTGCTGGAGAAGAAGGGCTTCACCTTCAGGCCGGTCTGCTTCTCCATGTCCGCCAGGATGGGCGTCCAGTAGGACTCCATGTTCTGGGCGTCCTCGGTCGAGAGGATCGAGAAGGTGATGGTGTCCGAAGCCTCCTTCGGCGCGCTGTCGCCGCCGCAGCCGGCGAGGGCGAGAGTGGCGAGGGCGCCCAGCGCCAGCAGCGAACGACGGAGAATCATTGGGGGGCTCCTTCCCAGAACACGTCTTCGAATTCCGGGCCGTAGATGTCGATCAGGCGGGTGCGGTCGAGGCCGGAGGAGGGGCCGTCATAGACCTTCTTGCCGGCCTTCAGGGCCACGACGCGGTCGCAGTAGCGCAGGGCGTAGTCGACCTGGTGCAGGGTCACGATGACGGTCAGCCCGTCCTTCCGGTTCAGCTCGCGGAGGATCTCCATCACCTTGCGGGCGGAGACCGGGTCAAGCGAGGCGACCGGTTCGTCGGCGAGGATGATCTTCGCCTTCTGCACCAGAGCCCGGGCGATGGCGCCGCGCTGCTGCTGGCCGCCCGACAGCGTGTTGGCGCGCTGACCGGCGTAGTCGCTGACGCCGACGCGGTGCAGGGCCGCCATCGCCGCCTGCTGGGTCTCCTCGGGCCACCGGCCCAGGACCCCGCGCATGAAGGGGATGCGCCCCAGAGAACCGAGCGCGACGTTGGTGAACAGGCTCAGGCGGCCGACCAGATTGAACTGCTGGGCGATGAAGCCGATGCGGATGCGCGCCTCGCGCACCTTGTCGCCGACCTTGCCCTTGACCTGGGTCCTGACGCCGAAGGCCTCGATGACCCCGTCGCCGTTGTCGATGGTCTGCAGGCCGTCGATCGACCGCAGCAGCGTCGACTTGCCGGAGCCCGAGGGACCGATGAGGGCGACCATCTCGCCGCGGGCGACGTCGAGCGACACCCCGTCGAGCGCGCGGCGTTGGCCAAAGGTCTTCGAGACCTGGCGAATGGAGAGAACGGCGTCCGACGTCATGGCTTTTCGGGAAGAGTCCTTAACACAGATGCCCGGCCGTCATGGAAGGGGCATGCGAAAGTTTCATGACACGGGGCATTTGTCTCCCCGCCTTGCACAAAAGGCCTTAGCGGCGTTGCGCGCTTCTTACAAAAACTCCGTGGACGGCGACTGTGAAGACCGCTGCCCGGCGACCCCTCGCGGCCCCTGACGGGGCAAGGGAAATTTACCGCTTTACATGGGGGGCCATCGACCCTAAATCGCCCGCTTCCGGCGGACCCCGTGTCCACCTACGCTGCTAACGCCGGTCTGGGTTCAACAATCAACAGGGGGTTACGTGAATTGCGCACGTACCACATGCCCCTGGACCTGGTCCGTGAGCGGTCTCCGGAACGTCCCGTCGCCCTTGTGCGACGCGACGCCGTAGCTGTCTCGGCGCGCTGGTTCCAGACGAATTTCAAGGGCGACGTCCTCTACGCGGTGAAGGCCAATCCTTCGCCCTGGGTCATCGAGACCCTCGCGCAGAACGGCGTCACCGGGTTTGACGTGGCCTCGCTAAACGAGGTCGAGCTGGTTGCGAAGCACGCACCGGGGTCGCGCATGGCCTTCATGCACCCGGTGAAGAGCCGCGCCGCCATTTCGGCCGCCTATTTCGACCATGGCGTGAAGACCTTCTCGTTCGATACGCACGAGGAGCTCGAGAAGATTCTCGACGCCACCGGCCAGGCCAGGGACCTCAACCTGATCGTCCGCATGGGCGTATCGGCGGAAGGCGCGGCCTACAGCCTGTCGGGCAAGTTCGGCGTCGATAGCCACAAGGCCCCCGACCTGATGCTGGCCGCGCGCCGGTCGACGCAGGAGCTGATGGGCGTGTCCTTTCACGTCGGCAGCCAGTGCATGCGGCCGACGGCCTTCCAGGCCGCCATGGCCCAGACCGGCCGCGCGCTGATCCGCGCCGGCGTGTTCGCGGACGTCATCGACATCGGCGGCGGCTTTCCGTCGGTCTATCCGGGCATGATCCCGCCGGACATGGCCGACTACATCGCGGCCATCGATCGCGGCTTCAACGAGATGCCGGTGTCGGAGACGACCGAGCTGTGGTGCGAACCTGGCCGGGCGCTGGTGGCGGAATCGACCTCGCTGCTGACCCGGGTCGAGCTGCGCAAGGGCAACGCGCTGTACCTCAACGACGGCGCCTACGGCTCGCTGTTCGACGCGGCGCACGCCAAATGGCCCTTCCCCGTGAAGGGCTACCGCGGCGGGGCGGACGCCTGCGAGCTCGACGGCGCCCTGAAGCCGTTCGAGTTCTACGGCCCGACCTGCGACTCGATAGACCACATGCCGGGCCCGTTCTGGCTGCCGGAAGACATCCGCGAGGGCGACTTCGTGGAGATCGGCATGCTGGGCGCCTATGGCGTCGCGATGCAGACCCGCTTCAACGGCTTCGGCGCGGTGGAAGAGGTCGAGGTCAGTGACGCGCCGATGGCCTCGATGTTCGGCCTCGCGCGCCGCTCGATCCCGGTGCCGCGCACGGCGGAAACCACCAATGTCGTCCGGCTGTCGCGCCCCAAGGGTAAGGCCGGCCAGAGGAAGCGGAAGAAGTAGGTCACATCTGACCGCCATCCAGGCGGTTCAGTCAGGTTCAGCGCCAGCCCGTCGCTCCGTCCGGGCTGGCGCCTTCGTTCTTTGGACGGGCGCTCAAACCTTAGGGAAACCAAAGCGATGAACGCTCCCGTTTCGAACACGAAGGCCCAACTGCTCGCCAACACCGTCGAGCACATCGATATCACCAGCTTCGACGCGCGCCCGATTATCGATTCGATGCGCAAGATGAGCTTCAGCTCGCGCGACACCGCCCGGGCGGCCGACATCTTCAACATGGCGCTGGAAGACACCGCCTGCTCGCCCTGGCTGATCCTGGCCGGATCGACCAGCGCCGGCGGCTGCATGCACGTCTACCGCGACATGGTGAAACTGGGGATGATCGACGCGGTGGTCGCCACCGGCGCCTCGATCGTCGACATGGATTTCTTTGAGGCCCTGGGCTTCAAACACTATCAGGCCGCCGGCCCGGTCGACGACAACGTGCTGCGCGACAACTACATCGACCGCATCTACGACACCTATATCGACGAGGAAGAACTCCAGGCCTGCGACCACACCATCCTGGAGATCGCCAATCGCCTGGAGCCGCGCGGCTACTCCTCGCGCGAGTTCATCTGGGAGATGGGCAAATGGCTGAGCGAGGGTAACGCCAGGAAGGAAGGCAGCCTGATCCAGACCGCCTACGAAGAAGGCGTGCCCATCTTCTGCCCGGCCTTCGTCGACAGCTCGGCGGGCTTTGGCCTGGTGAAGCACCAGAAGGAACGCGCCGCGGCCGGAAAGCCCTACCTGATGCTCGACGCCATCGCCGACTTCCGCGAACTGACCGATATCAAGATCGCCGCCGGCGTCACCGGCCTGTTCATGGTCGGCGGCGGGGTTCCCAAGAACTTCGCCCAGGACACCGTCGTCTGCGCCGAGATCCTCGGCGTCGAGGCCGAGATGCACCGATATGCCGTGCAGATCACCGTCGCCGACGTTCGGGACGGCGCCTGCAGCTCCTCGACCCTCAAGGAGGCGGCCAGCTGGGGCAAGGTCCAGACCACGCATGAGCAGATGGTCTTCGCGGAAGCCACCACGGTTGTGCCGCTGATCGGCTCCGACGCCTATCATCGCGGCGCCTGGAAGACCCGAGTGAAGCCGCGCTGGCAGAAGCTGTTTGCGTAGGCTCTTCACATCGCCGGACTGAACGAGCCGCGCGAGGGTCCGCCCTCGCGCGGCTTTTTCATTCCGGGTTGTCCAGTCCGACAGGCCACGAACAGCCGCCCCGAGGGCGCAGATGCCGCTGCCGAATGCGGGCTTGCAACCCCAGCCGGAAAGGTCATCCTGCAAGAAAAACGGGGAGTCGCTTCAATGAACCGTATACAGATGATCGCGATCGCCGGTGTGGCGGCAGTGGCTTCGGTGGGCGCGGCCTGGGCGCAGTTCCCGATCCCCGGCGATCTCGGCAAACAGGCGATCGACACGTCCGCCGCGATTCCGCCGGCGCCAGCCCCAGGATCGCCGCAGGCAGAGGCCGACCGGGCCATCTTCACGGCGACCAGAGCCCTGAAAGGTACGCCGCGCTGGGACATGGCGGTCGCCGACCTGGATGAGCGCAGGGTCGTCTACGCCATGCGCTGCGCCATCGGCGTGGAGATCAAGGACCTCGCCGACGCGCCGAAGCTGTCGCGGGTGCTGCTGCGGGTCGCGCCGGACCTGACCAAGGCCGTCGACGCGCCCAAGGCCTTCTACAACCGCAAGCGGCCTTACCTGGAGCAGGAGGGCGAGATCTGCACCACGCGAAGCGAGGCGCTGGCGAAGAGTCCGGACTATCCGTCCGGCCATTCCAGCTGGGGCTGGGCGGTCGGCCTGGTCCTGGCCGAACTTGCTCCTGACCGGGCCGTGCCGATCCTGCAGAGGGCCCGCGCCTTCGGGGAAAGCCGCGCCGTTTGCGGCGTGCACAGCGCCAGCGCCGTGGCGGCGGGCCGGGACAACGGCGCGGCCGTGATCGCGGCCGTGCACGGCGTCCCAGACTTCCGGGCCGACATGGAAGCGGCCCGTGTCGAGCTCGCCGCCCTCCGGGCCAAGACGGGACCTCTGGAGGGCTGTGAGGTCGAAGCCAGGGTGCTCGCCACGCCGCCCTGGTAGCCGGGACCTTCGGCGGACGCTTGCCCTTGGGGTCCGCCGTCTCTACCTCTGCCACCATGGCCCAAACGCACGCCTGCGACCACGATCACGACCAGCCAGGACTGTCCGGCGGCGCGCTGGCCGCCGGGCTGACGGCGGCGGAGGCGCGTTGCACGGCCGCGGGCCAGCGCCTGACCGCGCCCCGCCGACGGGTGCTTGAGTTGCTGCTCGGCGCCGGACAGCCCGTGAAGGCCTATGACCTGATCGCCGCCTACGGTGCAGGGGGCGAGCCGGCCAAGCCGCCGACGGTCTATCGCGCGCTGGAATTCCTCGCGCGCCACGGCTTCGCCCACCGCATTGAAAGTCTGAACGCCTATATCGCCTGCGGCGGCGGCAGCGAGGGCCATGCGGCGGCCTTCCTGATCTGCGACTGCTGCGGACGCACCCGGGAGATCGCGCCGGTCGGCGCGAGCGAGATCGAGCGGCTGGCCGCCGAGCGCGGCTTCACCCTGAGCGGCCTCACGGTCGAGGCCCACGGCCGTTGCCAGGATTGCGCCGCCTGATGTCGGAGTTCGGAGTCGAGATCTGGCGCGGGGGCGTCAACACCTGGGAATGCGACGAGATGGGGCACATGAACGTGCGCTTCTACGTCACCAAGGCCTCCGAGGGCCTGGTCGGCATGGCCGCCGGCCTGGGCCTGCCCAATGCGTTCGCCGCCCATGCCGAATCGACGTTGCTGATCCGCGAGCATCACATCCGGTTCCTGCGCGAAGCCCACGCCGGCGCGGCCCTGCACATGACCGGCGGCGTTCTGGCCTTCGGCGAGGACGAGGCGCGGCTGGTCCAGCTGCTGTGGCACAGCGAGAGCGGCGCCCTGGCCGCGACGTTCCAGACCGTGGTCGCCCATGTCACCCCGCGCGACGGGCGGCCGTTTCCCTGGAGCGCCCGGTCCAGGGCCCTGGCCGAGGCGCTGGTCGTGAACCTGCCAGACCAGGCGGCGGCGCGCAGCGTATCCCTGGCCCCGGTGACGTCCACGGCGAGCCTGGCCCGCGCCGATGAGCTGGAACTGGTGCGCATCGCCCAGGGCGCCGTCTCGCCGCAGGACTGCGACATCTTCGGTCGCATGCGGCCCGAGCTGTTCATCGGCCGGGTCTCCGACGGCGTTCCGCGTCTGGTCCGCGGCTACCGCGACACGGTCAGCGAAGCGGCGGAGGAGAAGCCCAGCCGCATCGGCGGTGCGGTTCTGGAGTACCGCCTGATCCACCTCGACTGGCCGCGCGCCGGCCAGCGCCTGGAAATCCGGTCGGGCCTGAAGACCGCCGACACCCGGACCAAGACCATGGTCCACTGGATGATCGATCCGGCCACCGGCAAGGCCTGGGGAACGTCACAGGCGGTGGCCATCACCTTCGATCTCGACGCCCGCAAGATCGTGCCGATCACCGAGGCGGCGCGGGAGCGGCTGATGGCGCAGGCGACTCCGGGACTGGCGCTTTAGTGGGGACGGCTTTTGCTGTCCCCGAGCGTCCGGCCGGTGTCGGGGACAGGAAGCCATGTCCCAAGGGACGCGGCATCCGGTCCCCGGGCTAACCTGCCGCCGCCAGCAGAGCCTCGCGCACAAGGTCGGGGCGTTCCATCGGCAGGAAATGGCTGGTTCCCGGGACCGTCTCGATGCGCGAGCCACTCGCCAGGACCATCGCCTCATGGACCTCGAACTGCGCGGTGGAGCCCACTTCGGCCTTGAGAATGCGCAAGGGCGCCCGGATGCGCGGGATGCCGCCGACGGCGTCCGGCGATGGCGTGGAGAAGTTGGCGCTCTCCCATTGCGGCGCGCAGGCCAGGCGCATCTGCCCCTCGCCGTCCTCGACCAGCCCGTCGAGGAGATAGTCGCTCAGGGTCTGGTCGGACCAGGTCCGGAACGCGCCGCGCCCGCGGTAGGCCTCGAAGGCCGCCTGCCGGTCGGCGAAGGTTGACCGCCGCTTCAGCGCGCCCAACGCCAGCGGGGAGCTTCTCATGCCGTCCTCGCCGAGGGCGGCCGCGCGTTCGGGCGTGATGATCACCGGATCGAACAGCACGAGCCTGCGGGCGGCGGTCGGCCGGTCGGCGGCGGCCAGGAGGCAGGCCGTGCCACCCATGGAATGGCCTGACAGCACCGCAGGGGTCTCGGCAAGCGCGTCAAGCAGGACCAGAAGGTCTTCACTGTAGCCACGCCAGACGTTCGCGGCGAACGGGACCGCGGGCAATGTCGTGCGCCCGTGGCCGCGCTGGTCTACAGCCAGAATCCGGAGCCGGTCCGCCAGTGGCGCGAGAATTGACCGGTAGGTCGCGGCATTGAAGCCGTTGGCATGCAGGAACACGATGTCCAGCGGCCGATCGGCGGGGCCGAACTCGATGGCCGCCACATGGCCGCCCGGAACGGCGATCATGCGGCGGCGCGCGGGTGAGACGTCTGGCAGGGCGGCATTGGTCATCCGCCCTGCCTAGAGCCTTGCCCTCACGTGAGTCGAGGGGGCTAGATCTTCGTCAGATCCCAGCTGCCGCCCGCCTGACGGCAGGCGCGATAGCGCTCGCGCTCGGCGCCATACTTCCGGGTGTAGATGGTTTGCTCGATGCGCCGGCAGTCGGCGCTGTCGCCGCCGCGCGGCCGGACCACCGATTGCGAGACGTAGCCGGTCGCGTAGCCGTTCTGACCGACCAGCAGCCAGGGCTGCCCCTGAACCTTGGCCAGCACCTGGAAGTCCTGGCCGCCCGCCAGCTTCCCGACGATGGGACCCGAGGCGGACGGACGACCCCGAAGGTTCACCGTGTTCGACGCCGTCCACCAGCCGCCGCCGCCTTCCCAGGCGCTCTGGGGCGTGACGCCGCGGGCGAAGCTGACGCTCTGCAGGCGATAGGGCTCTCCATAGCCTTCGCCGTAGGCGCTCCAGGGCTCCACAGCGACATCGCCGCGCGAACCGGTTTCCGGGTTGCGCCAGTTGGTCGCCTGGCCGGTGCGCAGCGCTTCCTCAAGAGCCGCCTCGGCCTTCTTGCGGTCGTTCTCCTGGATCTTGCAGCCGATCGCCGAGCCGGCGGCGGCGCCGATGCCGGCCCCGATCACGGTGCCCAGCCCACGCTCGTTCTTGGCGATCTTGTTGCCGATGAACCCGCCGACGATGGCGCCGATGACCGCGCCGCCCTCCTGTTTCCCGCCGTCGGCGTCACATCCGAAGATGCCCCTGGCCTGGGCCGCGCCGGGCATGGCGACAGCGGCGGCGACCAGAATTGCGGAGGTTGTAACTGCGAGGCGCATCGTTCTCTCCTTGTGAAGCAAGGGTGGGTTCGGGCGCTCAGGGTAATATGCGGGAGCGCTCTCGTACGTGTCAGTCTCAGCGTGCGGCGTTGACCTCACGCAATTGTGCAAGGCCCGGTCGGCCGGGTTCCGCCCGTGCGAACGCCTCAGGCTTCGTGCAGGGGCCCCTCGACGTTGCTGTCGCCGAACTCGGCCCGCAAGGCCTCGGCGATGGCCTCGCCCTCCTGATCATGGGCAATGGCCTCGGCGGGGCTGAAGGCCGGGCCGGCGTCGGGATCGTAGGGGTCGACCGCGTCGTGGAAGTCGTTCTCCCAGGTCCTCAGGCGCTCGGCGAGCAACTCCGGGAGATGCTCGAAGATGTCGACGGGGTAGCCCGTATCGGCGTCGAGCAGAGGCTGAAAGCCATACCGGCGCACGAGACGCACGCGGGCCGGACGCGGCTGGATGACCGGCGATCCGTCCGGCTCCTCGCCGAAAGCCGGCCTGGGCCCGGGGTTCCAGGTCAGCTGCCGCAAGATCCAGACGGCCATGCTCAGCGCAGCGACCGCCAGGATGCCGATGTGCCACTGATCAGCAAGCGTCCCGAGGCGGCCTTCGTTACGCAGCCAGAAGACCATCGCCGTGGCCACGGCCCAGATCACCGCCGCGTTCGCCACCTGTCGTCGGCCGAGGGCTTCTGACTCGTCCATCGGCGGAAAGCGCCGGGCGGCGAAGACCAGCCAGCCCGCCTGCAGGCCGAGGTTGAGCAGGAACAGCCAGGCCGCCCAGCCGCTGAGGAGGACAAGGCTCAATCCGCTGACGCCGGTGACAACCGAGGTGGCGGCCAGGATCCGCCGGCGGAGCACATCGTCAGCATCGGGGCCGCTGAGGCTGAGAGAGGCCAGGGCCTGGTCGAGGACCGAGTCCATCGCCAGCGCCCTTAGCGCCATGACGCCGCCGAAGGTGTAGAAGGCGCCCACGAGGCGGGCGGTGATGTCGATCGCGTCCATGCGATGTTCGACCATGGCGCCTTCGCCGGTCGCATCCTCTGTTAGGGGGCCTTGGCTTTCCCCGCGTCAAAGGGCGACACTGCGCAAAACGGGAGGACATCATGACTGCTCACGCCGCCATCTCGGCCGCCGACACCCAGTGGAACTGCTTCGAGGTCACCATCGAGGCAGGCGTCGCCCACATCCGCATGACGCGGCCCGAGGCGATGAACACCATGAACAAGGATTTCTGGTGCGAGCTGCCGGCCATCGTGAAGGACATCGACGACAACGCCCTGGCGCGCTGCATCGTCATCTCCTCGACCGGCAAGCACTTCTGCGCCGGCATGGACCTGTCGGTGTTCGCCAATGTGGGCGACCGCGACGGCGCGCCGGTGGACCGTCACGTGGCCGGGGAGAGCTTCCGCCGTCACGTCCACCATCTGCAGGACACCTTCAGCTGCCTGGACGAGGCGCGCATGCCGGTGATCGCCGCGATCCATGGCGGCTGCATCGGCGGGGCGGTGGATTTCACCAGCGCCTGCGACATCCGCTACTGCACGGCCGATGCGTTCTTCACGATCATGGAGATCAACATCGGCATGACCGCCGATGTCGGCACCTTCCCACGGCTGTGCAAGCTGATCCCCGAAGGCTGGGTGCGCGAGCTGGCCTACACGGGTGGCCGCCTTCCCGCCCAGCGGGCGAAGGAGATCGGTCTGGTGAACGAGGTGTTCGACACGCATGAGGCCGTCGTCGCCCACGCCCTGGCCACCGCCCGCGAGATCGCCAGCAAGTCGCCGCTGGCCGTGGCCGGCAGCAAGGTCATGATCAACTACGCCCGCGACCACACGATCAAGGATGCGCTGGACTACATCGCGCTGTGGCAGGTCGGCATGTTCTCCGGTCCGCATATGGCCGAGACTTTCGCCGCCAGGCAGGAAAAGCGCGACCCGGTGTTCCCGGATCTGCTGCCGCTCCGGCGCGGACTTTAGCGCCAGGCCGCCGACCGGGCCTTGCGCTCGGCGGCGGCGTCGACCGGCGCGCCGAGGCCCAGAGAGGCGACGGCCGCGGCCATCACCGGCGAACGCGCAGGCGCGCCTAGCTCTGTCATCATCAGGCGCCATCCGTCGCCCGTGCGGCAGGCAATGCCTGAGATCCGGCCTTCGCCGGTGAAAGCCCGGCACCAGACGCCTTCGTCACTGCGATAGGTGCCCAGGAGTCGAACGGCCGCGCCGGATTTCTGGTCAGCCGTCAGGCCCTGCTCCAGCGTCGCGGCCAGGACGCCGCGCGCCTTCATCGTCCCGTCCAGCAGGTCATTGGTGGGTCGCGGCGCGAAGAGTCCGATCAGAACGCCCGCGACGAGGCCGAGCGCGAGCAGCCCCACCCTCGGGTCAAGCGGTTTGCGGGCGGCCGGCGCGTTGACCTGGGGCTTCGGCGGCTGCGGCGGCTCCCGGGTCCGCCGGGCGTCGGCCAGGGAGACCACGGGCGCAGCGGACTTGTCGCCCGCGGCGGTCCTGGCCTTCCGCCCGCCGGATGTGATGGCGTTCTGGATCATGGCGCCGACCTCCCGATGGCGGCGCAGGCGCTCGGCGACGGCCGGATCGCTGGCGACCGCCGCCTCCACCGCCGCCCGGTCCGGCGCCGACAGCTTGCCGCCAAGGTAGGCGATCAACATCTCATCGGTAACGATCATGGCGGCAACTCCGGCGAAGGGCGTCAGGTGGTCACGCGCGGGCAATCTGCCCCACAGGGACGATCGCGCAAAGCGTTCGCACGCAACCGGTGATCAGCCTTCAAGTTCGGCGTCACGAAGATCGGCGTCCTGAAGCCTGGCGCCGTCCAGGTCAGCCTCAAGGAATCGGGCCTTCTGCGCATGGGCGCCGCGCAGATCAGCGCCGCGGAGCACGGCCCGGGTCAGGTCCGTGCGGATGAAACGTCCCTCGGCGATCATCAGGGGCCCCAGTCTGGCGTCGCGGAGGTCGGCCTTGTGCAACTGGGCGCCCGCCAGCTTCGCGCCGCGCAGATCGGCGCCCTTCAGGATCGTGCTACGGAGATCGGCGCCGGTGAGGTCGGCGCCCTGAAGTTCGGCCCCCGTCAGATTCATTCCGAAGAAGACGGAGCGCGGCGCGGCAAGGCCTGTCATCCGTCGCCCGCGGAGCTGTCGCAGCGCCCGGAAGTCGACGCGCGACACCTTCATCACCGCGCCCTCCGCGCCATCGGACTCACAGAAGCGCTCGTGTTCGCGCAACAGCTCCTGGATGGGCACGTCGTCGACATAGATGATCGGGGGCGGCGCCTTGAGGACATCGGTCAGGTCGGCCTTGTCGAAGTTGGCGTCGTCCATGTTGACGCCGACCAGAACGGCGTGCCGCAGCGAGGCGCCCGAAAGATCGCTGCCGAACAGGTCCGCGCCGGACAGGTCGGCGCCGTCCAGCACCGCGTTGACCAGCTTCGCGCCGGCCAGGCAAGCGCCGTTCAGGTTGGCGTCCGTGAAATCCGCGGCCAGCGCATGCGCGCCGGAAAGCTGGGCGCCCGCCAGGTTGGCCCCTTCCAGCACGGCGTAATCCAGCTCGCCCGGCCGGCGCTCATGCTTGAGGATCCGCCAGCCGCTTCCCGAGCCCTGCATGGCGATGCGGCCCTCGCGAAGGTCGCATCCGGCAAGGTTCGCCCCGGACATGTTGGCCCCGCGCAGGCAGGCCCCGCGCAGGTCGGCGGAGGTCAGGTCGGCATCTCTCAGATCGGCGTCGCGCAGGTCGCAACCGAACATCGTCACTCGCTTGAGCACCGCGCCCTTCAGGCTCGCGCCGTGGAACCAGGCGCCGGTGAGCTCGGCCTCGGTCAGATCGACCCCGTCGAACATCATGTTGGACAGGTCGGCATAGGACAGGTTGGCGCGCTTGCCGCCGGTCCTGCCGCCCAGATAGCGCGCATGCGCCTCCAGTGCGGCCTTGACGGCGCTGAAGTCGATATGGCGGATCAGGCTTGGCGCAGCGGCGACGGCGGGCATTGAGGCGGGTTTCCGAACCCGGGTACTTTCGCCTCGGCAGCCTTAATGGAAGGTGTGAAAATCAGGATCGGCGGCGTCAGAGCCAGCCCTTCCTCCGGAACCACCACAGGGCGACCACCATTGCCCCGACCATGGCGGCAAGGGCCAGCGGATAGCCCCCGACCCAGCGCAGTTCGGGCATGTGCTCGAAGTTCATGCCGTAGATCGATCCGATCAGGGTCGGCGGCATCAGCACCACTGCCCAGACCGAGAACACCTTCATGATCTCGTTCTGATCGGTGTTGATGAGCGCTGTGGCCGAGTCGAGCAGAAAGGTCAGGTTCTCGGTCAGATAGGCCGAGTGATCGGTCAGCGACTGGATGTCCCGCTGCAGCGACCGCAGCCGCTCGCGGTTGTCCTTGAGACTGGCGATTTCCTCGGCCAGTGACGCGAAGGAGACCAGGCGTGCCAGACTTACGAGGCTGCCGCGCGCCTTGGCCGTGATCGCCTGGCTGCGGCCGAGCCGCCGCAGGATCGGCTTGAAGGCCCCCTTGCGATCGCGGCTGAAGATCTCGCCCGATATCTTGTCGACGTCGGCGGAGGCGGTCTCGAGGATATCGGCCAGTCGGTCGACCACCGCGTCCACCAGCCCGAGAAAGGCGCTGGTGCCGCCGGTGCAGAAGTCGATGTCGCGCGTCGCCTGGGCGATGTAGGCGACGAAGGCGCGAGGCTCGACATAGCGGATGGTGGCCAGCTTCCCGCCCGCCAGCACGAAGGTGATCGGCGCCACGGCCGGGTCCTCGCCGTCGGCGCCGACCAGCACGAAGGCGGTCATGAAATGCGCGCCGTCTTCCTGGTAGAGCCGGGACGAGACCTCGATCTCGGCCATCTCCTCACGGGTCGGCAGCTGAACGCCCAGCGCCTTTTCGGCGGCCATCTCCTCGGCGCGCGTGGGATTGGCGAGATCGACCCAGGCGGTGTCGGATGGCAGCGTCCAGTCGGGGTCGCTTTCGTCCACCTCGTGGAGACCGCCGTCTCCGCTGCGAAGCACCCTGAGCATAGGCGTGCGTATCTCCCGGTCAGGAGACCGGAATGGCGCGGGCCGGGCCCGGCGTCAATGCGCCGGGGGTCAGTCTTGCTGGTCGGGCTGGCCCTGGCCGGTGGCGGCCGCGATCAGGGCGGCGATCCGGTCGGTCGCGTCGGCGGCCTGGTTCACCACGCCCAGCGGCGACGGCAGCGGACCGATGCCGCCGGCGGTCTGGTTGGCGGCGGCGCGCGCCATGGTCACACCCTGGGCAGACCAGAAGCGCGAGTCGGTCTGGGCGAGGCGCTGGGCCTGGGCGTTCTGGTAGATGAAGCCATGGGTCGGATAGACCGAGGTGCCGAGGTCGCGGATCGGGTCGTACCAGACCTTGACCAGCGACCAGTCGCCCAGCGGCGACACGTCGATCACGGTGACGTCGGTTTCAATCTGCCCGCGGGCGCCGCCGATGCGGGACCAGTTGGCATGGGTGATCTGGATGACGCGGTCGGTGACCAGGCTGGTCACGACGGCCACGTGGCCGAGCTGCATACGGCCGGTCGGCTTGAAGGTCAGGACCGCGCCGGCGCGCGGCGTACGGCCAGTCTCGTACTTGCCGCCCGCCTGTCCCCACCAGGTACGGGCGTCGCCGTAGATCTGGATGCCGGACAGCAGGCGCGCGAAGGGCACACATTGCCAATAAAGATCCGCCATGGCGTTAGCCGTGGGCGTAAGGCTGATCACCGTTGCGGCGGCCAGGGAACCAAGGATGGTTCTGGTCCGTTGACGCATCAGCAGCGCTCCCCCGTGGTACTGGAATTCAGGGGGATACTCATCTCACGCACGAATGAAAAGAGTCTTTTTACGCTGTCGCCGCGGCGTGTCGCCGCGCGCGCCATGAGTCAGCCCACAGTTTCATGCGCGAACGCGCCGGTTTCTCGATGAGATGATAGGACAGGGCCGACAGTGGAATGACGCCGACCAGGAAGATTATCCACAGGCCGAGCGGCAGCTTTTCAGTCGGTAGATTCAAGACCTTCGCCGCCGCATTCACAAAGATGATCTTCCATGGCACGCAGATCATGTAGGTCGAATAGCTGATCTCGCCGAGATAGACGAAGGCAGGCTGTGAAGCGAAGCTGGAACCATGCTGGGCCATGCCGGCCAGGCACAGGATGAGACCTCCAAAGCCCAGGACGCTGACCACGTCCGGGGCCCCGGACGCCGCCGCGATGAGCATGCCGGCGCCACAAAATGCGGCGCCCAGAGCGGCCGTGGTTAGGTTGCGGACCGCACCTGACCGCCATAGCGCGTGCATGGCGCACCCCAGCAGGAAGCAGGGCACGATTCGCAGGATGCCCCAGTTGATCGTCGCCTGGGTCAGCGAGAAGCCCGACAGCTGCTGGAAAGCCGCATAGAGCCCCGAGATCGCCGCCGCCACGAGGCCGGTGAAAAGCCAGGGCCGGCTTCGCAGCTTCCAGGCGACCCAGGCCGAGACGGGGAAGGTCAGATAGGCGAACCACTCCGCCGAGATCGACCAGGACGGATGGTTGAATGCCGCCTCGGGCGCCAGGCCCCAGGCCTGCAGAAGCAGAACGTTGGCCGGCAGCGACTCCCAGCTCAGGATGCCGGCGTCGACCGCGAAACCCGCCACGCCCGCGCCGACGCCCAGGGCGATCATGCCCAGCAGGGTGGCCATATGCAGCGGATAGACCCGCGCCAGACGGTTCCAAAGGAAGTCACCGTATCTGAACCGACCCTCCCCGAAGGCGCTAAGATAGACATGGCAGAGGATGAAGCCCGACAGGATGAAGAACAGCTCCACGCCCAGATAACCCTTCTCGACCAGCGTCGGGGTGAAGCCGACGTCCAGTTTGGGCCAGTAATGGAAAAGCACCACCCACATGGCCGCGAAGAAGCGAAGGGCGGTAAGCGGCCTGATATTGGCGGCATCCTGCATGGCGCTCTCCCGTTCCGGCCCTGAAGATGGACTAATCCTCAGGAAGCCGGTTCAATCCGGCGCGTGACGCGCTAGATAGGCCCATCCGGGTTCACCAGACGTAAAAGGCCACGCTCGCTCATGGATGCTCTTCTTCAACTCGCCGTCGATCCGACGGTCTGGGCGGCGCTGATCACCCTTGTGATCATGGAGGTCGTGCTTGGCATCGACAACCTGGTCTTCATCTCGATCCTGTCGAACAAGCTCCCGGCCGAACAGCGCCAGAAGGCGCGCCGTATCGGGATCTCGCTGGCCTTGGTCATGCGTATCGCGCTGCTGTTCTCGATCACCTGGATCGTCGGACTGACGGCGCCGGTCTTCGATCTGGGCCTCACCGGACCGGCGGGCGAACACGGTGAACCGACCTTCGAAACCACCTTCTCCTGGCGCGACCTGATTCTGATCGCCGGCGGCCTGTTCCTGCTGTGGAAGGCGACCAAGGAGATCCACCACAGCGTCGATCCGGACCCGACCGGCGACGTGCTGGACACCAAGAACGTCGTCATCTCCAACTTCGGCTCGGCGATTTTCCAGATCATCCTGCTGGACCTCGTCTTCTCGGTCGACTCGATCCTGACCGCCGTCGGCATGACCGATCACCTGCCGGTCATGATCATCGCCGTGCTCGTGGCGGTCACCGTGATGATGCTCGCCGCCGATCCGCTGGCCAACTTCATCAACGACAACCCCACCGTGGTCATGCTGGCGCTGGGCTTCCTGCTGATGATCGGCGCGGTCCTGATCGCGGACGGTTTCGGCGTCCATGTGCCCAAGGGCTACATCTACGCGGCCATGGCCTTCGCCGGTCTCGTCGAGGGGCTGAACATGGCCTCCCGGAACGGCGCCAGGAAGAAGGCCGCCAGGCTGGCGGACGCCTCTGACGGCGCCTCGCCAGAGGGTCACTGACGACGCGCGACCCCTACAGGAAGCTGTAGGGGTCGACGTCCAGAACCAGCCTGATCGCGCCAGGCGGCCGGGCGCGCGCCCGCCAGGCGGCGAGAAAGCCCTGCAGGTCGACGGTCCGGTCGGCCCGCACCAGGAAGCGCTTGCGCCGCCGGCCGCGGATCAGCGCCAACGGCGCGTCGGCGGGTCCGAATATGTCGACCCCCACGGCATTGGGCGCCACCGACGCCAGCTGGCGGACGTAGGCCTCCAGCGCGACCGGGTCCGGACCGGAGACGATCACCGCCGCCAGTCGGCCGAAAGGCGGCAACACGGCCAGTTCGCGCGCCTCCATCTCGGCCTCGATGAAGGCGTCGCGGTCCTGGGCGGCGAGCGCCTGCATCACCGGATGCTCGGGGGTATAGGTCTGCAGCAGCGCCCGGCCCGGCCGATCGCGACGTCCGGCGCGCCCGCTGGCCTGGGCCAGCAGCTGGAAGGTTCGCTCCCCGGCCCTCAGGTCGCCGCCGCGCAGGCCAAGATCGGCGTCGACGACGCCGACCAGGGTCAGGTTCGGGAAGTCATGCCCCTTGGCCGCCGCCTGGGTGGCCACGAGGACATCGATCTCGCCCGCCGCCATGGTGGCGATCAGACTGCGCGCGCCGTCGGCGTCGAACACCGTGTCGGACGAGAAGACCGCGACGCGAGCCTGCGGAAACAGCTCCCGCACCTCCTCCTCGACCCGCTCGACGCCCGGGCCGATGGAGACAAGGCTGTCCTTCGCTCCGCATTGGGGACACCTGTCCGGGCGCGGCATCGAGAAGCCGGTGAGATGACATACCAGCCGTCCAGTGTAGCGATGCTCGACCAGCCAGCTGTCAGAGTCCGGCGCCTTCATCCGCTCGCCGCAGGCGCGGCAGAGCACCAGAGGCGCATAACCGCGCCGGTTCAGGAAAAGCAGCGTCTGCTCACCGCGGGCGAAGGTCTCCAGCATGGCCTCGACCAGAGGCGGCGACAGCCAGCGGCCGGTCTCCGGCGGCGTCTGGCGCATGTCGATCAGGTCGACGTCCGGCAACTGGGCCGCGCCGTGTCGGGTGCCCAGCTTCAGCCAGCGGTAGCGACCCTGGCGGGCGTTCCAGATCGTCTCCAGCGACGGCGTGGCCGAAGCCAGCACGATGGCGCACTTCTCGATGTGGGCCCTGGCCACGGCCATGTCGCGGGCCTGATAGATGAAGCCCTCCTCCTGCTTGAAGGACCCGTCGTGCTCTTCGTCGACGACGATCAGCTTCAGGTCCCGATAGGGCAGGAAAAGCGCCGACCGGGCGCCGACGACGATGCGGGCCTTGCCGGAGGCGACGCCTTCCCACGCCTTTCGGCGCAGCGGGGGCGGAACGGCCGAGTGCCATTCGACCGGCGCGCCGCCGAACCGGGTGGTGAAGCGGGCCAACACGGCCTGGGTCAGGGCGATCTCGGGCAGCAGGACCAGGACCTGGCCCTCCGGGCTGGCGGCCAGCGCCGCCGCCACGGCCTCCAGATAGACCTCGGTCTTGCCCGAGCCGGTCACCCCGTCGAGCAGGGCCGCCTGGAAGCCGCCCTGGCGGACCATGTCGACGAGCACCTCGGCGGCCGCCTGCTGGCTGGCGTTCAGGTCCGGGCCGGGTGACGCCCAGTCGAGGTCATCGAAGTATGCCTGCGGCATGACCAGCTCGAGCGCCAGCGCGCCCTCATCGAGCAGCCCCTTCACCACGCCTGACGAGACCCCGGCCCGTTCGGCCAGCTCCGCACCGGACATCGGCCCGGCGGCGGCGGCGTCGAGCACCTTCTGGCGCGCCGGGGTGGCGCGGGCCGGAAGCACCCCTGTCGCCCGCAGCAGCTTTGCCGGTCTGGGCCTTGGCGCCCGCAGGCCGCGCAGAGCCATGGCCAGCGGCTGACCGGGAGCGTCGACGGAGTACTTCGCCGCCCATTCGACAAACCGCAGGGTGTTGGCCGGCATGACGGGATCGTCGATCCGCTCCAGCACGGGCTTGAGGGGCCGGTTGCCGCCGGCGCCGTCGCGCACGGCCGTGACAACGCCCCGCACGGCCCGGGGACCCAACGGCACGGCCACGTGGTCTCCCACGACCAGAGCCATGCCCTCCGGCTCGGCGTAGTCGAACGCTTCAGGCAGCGGCATCGGCAGAAGTACCGAAACGATGCGGGTCACAGGTGGTCCCCGGCGGCGTGAGCCGCTAGAAGACCAGCCATGCAGCTCTTTCTCGACACCACCGACACCGTCGTCCTCAAGGACCTCGCCGCCACGGGCCTCGTGGACGGCGTCACGACCAACCCGACCCTGATCGCCAAGTCCGGACGGCCCATGGCCGAGGTCATCGCCGAGATTTGCGACCTCGTCGAGGGCCCTGTCAGCGCCGAGGCGGTCGCTACCGACGCCGAGGGCATGCTGGCCGAGGGCCGCAAGCTGGCCGGCATCGCGCCCAACGTGGTGGTCAAGGTGCCGCTGACCCGCGAAGGCCTGATCGCGACGGCCCAGTTCGCGCGTGAGGGCATCTCGACCAACGTCACCCTCTGCTTCTCCGCCAACCAGGCCCTGCTGGCCGCCAAGGCGGGCGCCACCTACGTCTCGCCCTTCATCGGCCGTCTCGACGACCAGACCCAGGGCTCGGGCATCGAGCTGATCCACGCCATCCGGGCGGTCTACGACAATTTCGGATTCGATACCGAAATCCTCGCCGCCTCGATCCGCACCTCCGCCCATGTCACGGAATCGGCGCTGGCCGGCGCCGACTGCGCGACCCTTCCGCCGGCGGTCTTCGAGGCGCTCTTCAAGCACCCGTTAACCGAGTCCGGGCTTCAACAGTTCCTGAGCGACTGGGCCAAGACCGGCCAGTCGATCCTGTAGGGCAGAATCGCCCTGCGGAACCGAGCGGTTCGGGGGCGAGAATGTCTGACGCGAAGCGGAAGGAATCGGCGGCCGAGGACCTGCGGCGCGTGCTGCGGGAGCACCCGCACCTGATCCGCGAGGACGAAGAGCTGCTGGCCGACCTCGGCCTGCGTGTGGACGCCGCCAACATCGTCGACTTCGGGCCCGCCGCGCTGGCGCGCGTCCATGCCGCCCACAAGCGCGAGTCCCGGGCCCGCAAGCATCTCGAGGCCACGGCCCGCGCCAACTTTTCCGCCCAGGCCCAGACCCACGCCGCCGTCATCGACCTGCTCGAGGCGCGCAACCACTCCGACCTGGCCCGCCGCATCGACGACCTGGCCAGCCTGCGCTTCGGCCTCGTCGGCGCGACCCTGGCCATCGAGGGGCCCGAGCGGGTTCCGGCCGGCTGGCATGCGCTGGTCGAGGGTCAGACCGACATGATCCTGGGCCCGCAGCGCCTGGCCCGCATGGGCTTCCACGCCCCGGCCCGAGGTCTGTTCGGCGCCAGGGGCGAGCAGGTGATGTCCATGGCCATGGTCCGCGTCGCCCTGTGGGAGCCGGCCCGGCAGGGGGTGCTGGCCTTCGGCTCGCCCGACGCCAACGGCTTCGCTGAAGACATGGGCGCCGAGCTGGTCGCCTTCCTGGCCCGGGTGGTCGAGCGGACGGCGGAACGATGGCCGGTGCTATAGCCGCCACGGCCCGCGAAGCCATGAGCCAATGGCTGGACCATCTGGCCAACGAGCGCCGGGTCTCGCCCCGCACGATCGAAGCCTATCTGGGCGCCGTCTCGCCCTATCTGTCGTTCCTGGAGCAGCATCGCGGCGAGGCGTTGAGTCGGGCAGCGATGGGCGCCGTCACCCCGGCGGAAGTCCGCGCCTACCTCGCTCATCGCCGCGACGGCGAGCGGCCGTTGGCGGCGCGGTCGGTATCGCAGGCCCTGTCGGCGATCCGGTCCTACCACGGCTTTCTGGACAGACGGCTGGCCACCCCCAACGCCGCCCTGACCCTGGTGAAGGGTCCCCGCGTCAAGCCGGGCGCGCCGCGTCCGGTCAGCGAGGACAACGCCCGCGGCCTGATCGCGGAAGCCGCGACCGATCCGGATCGGGACGATTGGGAGGCCCTGCGCGACGAGGCGGTTCTGACCCTGCTCTGGGGCTGCGGCCTGCGGATCAGCGAGGCGCTGTCGCTGAAACGGTCGGACGCGCCGCTGGGCGACAGCGTCCGCATCCTCGGCAAGGGCTCCAAGACCCGGATCGTGCCGGTGCTGCCGGTCGTGCGGGAGGCCATCGACGCCTATGTCGCCGCCCTGCCCTTCGCGCTGGCGCCCGATGAGCCGCTGTTCCGCGCCGTGCGCGGCGGTCCGCTTAGCCCCCGGCATGTGCAGGCGCGGATGCAGGCCCTGCGCGGGCGCCTCGGCCTGTCGGACCGCACGACGCCCCACGCCCTGCGCCACAGCTTCGCCACCCATCTGCTGGGCGCCGGCGCAGACCTGCGCTCGATCCAGGAACTGCTGGGTCACGCCAGCCTGTCGACGACGCAGAAGTACACCGCGGTGGACGCCGAGGGCCTGCTGGCGGCGTACGGGAAGGCGCATCCGCGGGCTTGAGCCCTGCCGACATCCTCGGGCTCGTCCCGAGGACGACGGCAGGGCGCGCAGCAAGGCAGAACGGCCGCCGGGTCGCCCCGACGGCCGTACCATGAGAGACCGGGTATCCGGATCAGGTGGTCTTACGCCGCCTGGACGCCGGATTCGGAGAGCCATTCCAGGATCTTCTGCTTGGGCATGGCGCCGACCTTCATCGAGGCCATCTGGCCGCCGCGGAACAGCATCATGGTCGGAATGCCGCGCACGCCGTAGCGCGAGGGCGTCGTCGGGCTGTCCTCGATGTTCACCTTGGCGATAGTGACGTGGTCGGCCAGTTCCTCTGAGATCTGTTCCAGGGCCGGGGCGATCTGTTTGCAGGGGCCGCACCACTCGGCCCAGAAGTCCACGAGCACGGGCTTTTCGGCCTGCAGGACATCGCGTTCGAAAGTCTCGTCGGTCACAGCAACGGTGCTCATGACAATGTCTCCCTGGACGAGGGACTCATCGGCCCCTCGGCTTCAGCCAACGATGTAGGCCCACGGCCGTTCCCCATCAATGGGCGCCGGGAAGAGCGGCGAGGGTGCGGGCGACGATGTTTTCTGGAACCGGCATCAGGCGGGGTCCATCGGTCCAGACCAGCGCGGCCTCGACGCGCCGGCCGGGGAAGACCTCCTCCAGCACCGCGACATAGACCGCCATCTGGATCAGATAGGCCGGATCGGCGTCGGTGATGTCCCCCGGCGCGGGCCGGTTGGTCTTGTAGTCGACGACCAGCACCCGCTCGGGGGTGACCAGCAGCCGGTCGACGCGGCCGGAGACGGCCAGACCCGGCGGCAAGCGGCGCGAGGTCCCGCCGATGGCGGCCTCGGCCCGCGAGCCGGGACCGAAGACGTCGGCGAACCGGGGGTCGTCCAGCACCCCGAAGGCGGCGGCCAGCATCTCGCGCCTCTGAGGCGGGGTCAGATCGCGCTCGCGGTCGAGCAGTCGCGCGGCGGCGTTCTGACGATCCGCCGGCGGCACGTCGGGCAGCAGCTGCAGCAGCCGGTGGATCAGTTCCCCGCGCCGGTAGCGGCCAAGCCCCTCGACGCGCGCCAGCGGCGAGGGCGCGGGCCCGAAGGTCTGGTCGGCCAGCTGCGAGGGCGAGGCGTATCGCCGGGCCGGAGGCTCGACCGGCGCGGTTCCGCGCGCCCAGTCCGGCAGGGCTGATACCGCGCGGCCCGTCTCGGCCCGCGGCGGAAGGCGGTCGGGATCGGGGCCGAACCGCTGGAAGCCGTGGCCGTCGACCTCGACGTCGCGAACATCGCCGGCCACATCCGGATGGGCGAAGGCCTGGCGCATGGCCGCGTACCAGCCACCGACCTTGTCATCGGTCGTGGTCGAGCCGACGCGGCCGCAGAGCACCAGCCGGTCGCGGGCCCGGGTGAGGCCGACATAGAGCAGCCGCCAGGCCTCCTCGGCCTCCCGGTCGGCGCGGAACTTGCGCGCCCGGGCGCTGGCCTCGCAGTCGTCATCCTTGCGCGCGCTCCACAGGAAGCCGCCCTCCGGCGTCTCCAGAAGCGGCGTGCCCCGCGCGGTCCGGGTCAGGGTCGTCTCCGGCAGGAAGACGATCGGCGCTTCCAGCCCCTTGGAGCCGTGGGCGGTCATCACCCGCACCTCCTCGCCGGCGCCCTCCATCTCCCGTTTCACGGCGATGTCGAGGCCGGCGAAGGCGTGGGCGAGGGTCTCCAGATCACGAACGCCCTGCGCCTCGGCCGACAGGGTGCGGGCGAGAAACTCGTCCAGCACGTCGCCCGCCTCCGGCCCCAGCCGCGTCAGGATGCGTGACCGCATGGACCGGCCATCGGGTCCTGTCAGGCCGAGCACCCGGGTGAACAGGTCGAACGGCGCGCGGGCGCGGGCGAGGTCACGCGCCTTGTCGAGAAACGCCAGCGCATCGCCCCAATCGGCCTGTTCCTCCGCCCGCCGCCGCAGCACGGTCCACAGGCTGTCGGGCTTGCGGCCCCTGGCGAGGGCATAGATGTCGTCGTCGGCAAGGCCGCAGAACGGGCTCTTCAACAGCGCCGCCAGGGTCAGGTCATCGTCCGGGAACTGGATGAACCGCGCCAGCGCCATCAGGTCGTCGAAGGCGATGTGGGCTGACAGGGTCAGGCGGTCGGCGCCGGCCACCGGCACGCCGCTACGTTTCAGCTCACGGATGATCTCCTCGAACAGCACCTTGCGACGCCGAACCAGCACCAGCACGTCGCCGTAGCCGGCCGGGCGCCAGCTGCGGGTCTCCTTGTCGAAGACAGCGTCCCCGCGTTCGACCAGCGCCCTGACCTCGGCGGCGATTCGCCGGGCCAGGCGGCGGTTGGCGGAGGTCTCCGCCTCCTCGTCCAGCGGCGCGTCCCAGGCCTCGCGGTCCACGCCGGGCTCGTCCCGGTCCAGCGGCCAGAGGTCGACGCAGCCGGCGTGGTCGGCTCTGAACGCCTTGTGCCTGACGATGTCCTCGCCGCGCGGCGGCGGCACGCCGGCCCGGGTCTCGGGGTCCACGAACAGGGTGTCGACGAAGGTCAGGATCTGCGGCGTGGAGCGATAGGAGACCAGCAGCGGCACGCCGTCGGCCCGCTGTCCGGCCGCGACGATGTCGGTGATGTAGCGTTGGGTCTCGTCCAGCAGCCGGCGCGGATCGGCGCCCTGGAAGCTGTAGATCGACTGCTTCTCGTCGCCGACCACGAACAGGGTGCGGTCGGCGGCGCCCCTGCTGGCGAAGTCCGGCCCCGGCCCAGAACTCGCCGGTCAGCCGCCGGACGATGTTCCACTGCTCGGGGGCGGTGTCCTGGGCCTCGTCGACGAGGATGTGGTCGATGCCGCCGTCCAGCTTGTAGAGCACCCAGGCGGCGTCCGGCCGCTCGTCGACCAGCTGGCGCGTGCGGCTGATCAGATCGGCGAAGTCCAGCGCGCCGCGGCCGGCCTTGGCCTGATGGTAGGCCTCGGCATAGGCGCTGGCCATGGCCAGGACCTGGACCGTGGCCTCGGCGACCCGCGCCGACCGCAGGTCCGCCCGGACCTTCTCGAGCCGGTCCTGTTCGGTCAGCAGGGCCATGCGGATGTCCTCGCGCGACTTCAGTCCGGAGGTCCTGGCCACCCAGGTGGCCGGTGTCCCCTCGCCGCTCTTGGTGAAGAGCACGGCCAGCGCGGACGGAATGTCCGCGACGCGGCGCAGGTCCCCGGCGCAGCGCACGTCGGTCTTGGTCCCGCCGTCCAGAACAGAGGCCGCCTCGTCGTAGAGGCGACGGTTGAGCGCGGCCATGGCGGCGTCGGCGATCGCTTCCGGACTGGTCGGCCCCTCGAAGCCGCAGATCTTCCAGACGTCCGCCTGCATGCCTTCGTAACCGCCGCACCGCTCGACATAGGCGGCGATGGCGTCGCGCCGGTGCTCGAAATCGGAGAACAGCTTGTTGAAGGCCTCGAAGTCGAGGGCGACGGCCAACCGGGCGTAGGCGTCGGCCAGCGGACCCTCGATGTCCAGGGCATAGCGGGCTACGGCGGCCCGCGCCTCGCCGGCGATCAGGGCCGAGGCCTGATCATCCATGACCTTGAAGGTCGGCGATACGCCGGCTTCCAGCGGGAAGCGGCGCAGCAGCTTTTCGCAGAAGGCGTGGATGGTCTGGATCTTCAGCCCGCCTGGCGTCTCGAGCGCCTTGGCGAACAGGGTGCGGGCGTTGGACAGGCCGAGCGCATCGCGAGGCGCGGCTTCGCCCTCGAGCCGGACCAGCGCCGCTCTCAGCTCCTCGTCCTCCATGACCGACCAGCCGCCGAGCACGTCGAACAGCCGGCGCTGCATCTCGGCGGCGGCGGCCTTGGTGTAGGTCACGCAGAGGATGGCGGCCGGCTTGACGTCCCCCAGCAGCAGCCGGGCCACCCGGTCGATCAGGGTCTTGGTCTTGCCCGAGCCGGCGTTGGCGGTGACGAAGGCGTTGAGCGCCGGATCGGCCGCCTGACGCTGATGGGGGTCCTGGAGGCTCATTCGTCGCCCTCCCCCTCGCTGCCGGTCGACCATTCGAAGACCCGCGCCAGATGGTCGTGATCGCCGGCCCAGGTCTTCACGAACTGCGGGGCCGTGCGCGACAGGTAGCCCCGGTCCGGGTCCTGGTAGAGGGCCAGAAGTTTCAGCACGCCCTCGTAGGCCTCGGCGGCGGCCTCCTCGCTTTCGGGTCCGGCGGCCTTGCGGACCAGCACCTCGCCCGGCGGCTTGCGCCCCGTGACCTTCAGATAGGTCAGGTCTCCGGCGTAGGCCTTGAGCCCCTCGAAGCCGCCCGACGTCAGGATGGCCATGGTCAGGGTCAGCTGGGGCGAGAAGCCGCTGTTGATCTGTTTGGCCGACGGTGCGCCGCCGGTCTTGAAGTCCAGCACGTGGCCGAGGCCCTCCGGGGTGATCTCGATGCGGTCGGCCTTGGCGGTCAGGGTGATGGTGCGGCCCTCGACCGACAGCCGCAGGCGACCTTCGCGTTCGACATGTATCTCACGGCCATCGGCGCGACGGGTGCGCTCCAGCTGCGTCGCCCACAGCGCGGCCTCGCGGGCCAGGGCGCGCTCACGGGCCAGGGCGGGCCGCGGCAGGCCCTGGGCGACCAGGGCGTCGAGGTAGAGTCGCTCGAATATCCCGGGGGAGTCGGCCGGTTCGCCGTCGGCCCAGGCCTCGGCGAACTGCTCGAAAGCCTTGTGGATGGCGGTTCCCCGGGCCTTGGACTCCACCGGCTCGTCGGGCCGGTCGAGCCGGAACAGCCCCAGGATGTCGCGCGCCCAGACGCCATACGGGTCGCGGGTCAGGGCCTCGATGCGGGTGACGGCGAAGCGGTCGGGGCGATCCTCGACCGGGGGCTTCGGATTGGGCCGGCGACAGGGCGCGTAGGCGTCGGGCGCATCCAGGGCGCGGGCCCAGTCCAGCAGTTCCGGCCGGCCGGGCAGCGTGACGCCGGCTCCCCGCGCCAGGGTCCGCAGCCGCCAGAGCCAGCGGGACTCCACCGCCGGCGAGCCCTCGCGGCGCTGGCTGTGGACCAGGGTCACCTCCGGCGCGCAGGCGGCCTGGGCGAAGTCGTGGGCGGTCAGGCCCAGCCGGCGCTCGGGCGAGGGCAGGCCCAGGCGCTCGCGCATGGGCCGCGACAGGAAGGGGTCGATCGGCGCGCCACGCGGCCAGACCCCGTCTTCCAGCCCGGCCAGCACCAGCCGGTCGGCGCGCAGCAGGCGAGCCTCCAGCGCGCCGAGGATGCGCAGGCGCGGGTGCACCCCGCCGGACCGCAGGGTCTCACCGTCGAGCAGCATGGCCAGCAG
Source organism: Caulobacter sp. (assembly GCA_040383665.1). Taxonomy (GTDB): domain Bacteria; phylum Pseudomonadota; class Alphaproteobacteria; order Caulobacterales; family Caulobacteraceae; genus Caulobacter. The sequence continues at coordinate 59,739 of JBEIDC010000003.1, read as the reverse complement.
GTCGACGAAGTTGCGCGGCGAGACCGCCGGCAGGGCGGCGCCGTCCTCGATCAGCCCGGCGAGAAGCGCGGCGGCGCACTCGCCGTCGGCGCCGTTCCAGACGCCGGGTCCGCCCAGCGCCTCCAGCGCCAGGGTCAGGCCGCGCGCCGCCTCCTCAACCCCCGACTCGCCGTCGGCGAAGGCCAGGGCGAGGATGTCGAGCGCGCTCAGCAGGTCCTCGGCAAGGTCGGACACCTCGGGGGCTTGGAGGCGGGCGAGAAGGCTGTCGCGATCACCGGGCCGTGGCCCCCTCAGGGCGGCCCGTTCCAGCAGGGTCGCCCCCCGGGTCAGGTCCTCCGGCATGCGATCCAGAGACGTCAGCGGATGCTTGAGGATGGCCAGCATCAGGACCGGCGACAGGGGATCCACCGCCCAGTCAGCGACAAGCCGCGCCAGCACGGCGATCGGAAATCCGGCCAGCGGCGCGCCGGCGGAGGAGTCAGCGATGACGCCGAACCGCGCCAGCCGGGCGCTGACCCGTCGCGCCAGGGCCAGGTCCGGGGTGACAAGGGCGCAGGTGCGGTCGGGATCCTCCAGCGTCTCGCGCAGCAGCAGGGCGCAGACGTCGGCGGCCTCCTCCTCGTGCCGCGTCGAGATCACCGACAGCCCGGCAAGGCCCTGGGCCAGCGGGTCGACATCGTCGGCGGCGCCCTCCCGGCGCAGATCCTTGAGCACCGTGCGCCAGTCGGCCGTGGCCTCGGCCGGTCGCAGCGCCTCGTTGATCACCCGGCGGCGCCAGCGCCCCCGACTGTCGGCGTCGGGCAGCCAGGCGGCGACCCTGCCGCGACCGATGCCGGCGTGGACGTCCAGCAGCCGCTTCATCGCGCCCTGCGGATGCTGGTCCTCGACCTTGAGCCAGGCGGCGTCGGCCAGCCCTTCATCGAGGCCCGGCAGAACAACGGCCCCGCGGGGGGCGGCGGCGACGGCGACCAGAAGCCGCGCGGTGGCCGGCGCCGTACCGGTCGAGCCCGCGGCGATCAACGGGTGGCCGGGCGGATGGCGGATCCACTGCTCGGTGAGGGCGTCGAGCAGCCGCACCCGGCGCTCGGCGACATCGATAAGGCCGCGCTGCGCCAGCCAGGCGGGCCAGGCCTCAAGGGCGATGCGCAGGAGTTCGGTCGAGCGGCGCCAGTGGGCGGCCATGTCCAGCTCGACCAGGCCGTCGAGCCGGTCGAGGGGGCGTCTGACCTCCTCGATCTGCAGGTCGTCGAGGAACCGGGCCAGGGCGTCGGCCATCTCCAGCGCCCCGGCGGCGTCGAGGCGTCGACCCAGACTGGCGTCGCGGGCGACCAGACGGGCCAGCTCGAAGCGGCGGGTGCGCGGGTCGACGGCGGGCGGGATGTCCAGCGACAGGTCGCCCGGCTCGAACGGCGGCTCGCCCTCATCAAGGTCGCCGATCGCGCGGATCTGAGGCAGCAGGGTCGCCCGGCCGCCGACCGCGCCGACGAAGGCCTCGGCCAGCACGCGGGCCCCGCGCCGGGTCGGCACGAGCACGACTGCTTCGGCCAGCGCCTCCGGGTCGGGCAGGGCGGCGACCAGTCCGGTCGCCAGATCGTCGAGAAAGGACCGGTGGGCCGGGATCGAGAACCAGCGGGGCGCCGCCTGCTCGAAGGGGCCGGTCATCCGGCCGCCAATCGCGCTTCGGCGGCTTCGCGGGCGTCGGGGTCGCCGACGTGCATCCAGAGCCCCCTGGGCGCCACGCCGTGAACCCGGCCGGTCTGCGTTAGCCGCTTCCAGATCGGCAGCAGACCGAACGGGCCGTCAGGGCCGTCCGACACCACCGACGGCTTGCAGATATGGACCCCGACATAGACCAGCGGAGCCTGCTCGCCCTGATCCTTGAAGCGGACCGCGCCATCCCCGTCGAGGAACAGGTCGCCGGTGGCATGGAAGCCCATCGACTCCGCCGTCGAGGCGGTCAGCAGGCAGACATCCATCCGGTCAGGGTCCCAGGCGGCGGCCACGGCCTCGAGCGCCCGGTCGTCGTCGTGGATCCAGACCGAGTCGATGTTGGCCACCCAGAAGGGCGCGTCCGGCAGCATATGCAGCGCCTTCCGGATGCCGCCCCCGGTCTCCAGCGGCTCGGCCCGCTCGTCGGAGATGATGATGCGCGGCGCCGCGCCGGTGGCGTCGCGCGCCTTGAGGTGGGCTTCGAGCCGGTCGGCGAAGGCGTGGACGTTGACCACGGCCGTCTCGACGCCAGCCTGGGCCAGGCGGTCGAGCATATGGTCGATCAGCACCCGACCACCGACCTCGACCAGGGCCTTGGGCCGGTCGTTGGTCAAGGGACGCATGCGGGTGCCGAGGCCGGCGGCCAGCACCATGGCGACCTTTGGTCCCTTGGGGCGCCCGCTCACGACCGCGCCTCCGCCGGCACATGCCGGTCGAACCAGGCCTTCATGCCGGCCATGTCCGGGTCGGCCAGGCAGCTGTCGAGGTAGCGCCACAGCCGGGGCAGGAAGGCCTCGTACCGGGGCTTGCCGTCGCGCTTCACGAGCCTTGCGAAGATACCGATGATCCGCGCGACGTTGAGCGCGCCGAGGGCGTGATAGTCGGCCAGCAGCTTCCGGCGGTCGAGCCCGGGATGGGCGGCGAAGTAGCGCTCCAGCGCGGCCGCTTCCCGTTCCGGCGAAACGTCGCGGCGGGCGTCGTGCAGCAGCATCGACAGGTCCCACATCCGGTTGGCCCGGACCGCGTCCTGGAAGTCGATCAGACCCACCCGGGCGGCGCCTTCGCGGTCCGGCAGCCAGATCAGGTTCTCGGCATGATAGTCGCGATGGCAGAAGACATCGGCGGTCTGTTCGGCCCGGGCGCGGATCGGCGCCCAGAGCGCCTCCCACTCGGCCAGGGCCGGGGCGTCCGGCGCGAAGGCCGGCCGCAGCCTGGGCAGCCACTCGGTGAACAGGTCGGCAGCGCTGACCAGGGCCAGGTCGTCGTAGGACAGCAGCGGCCAGGAGACGCCGTCAAAGGCCAGCACCTGGGGCGGCTTGGCCGCGTGCAGGACGGTCAGGGCGTCGATGGCGGCGTCGTAGAGCTGCGCCTCGTCGCCCCGGGCGGCGATATGCTCGGCGTAGAGGTCGTCGCCTAGGTCCTCGAGAACGGCCAGGCCGTTCGCCGCGTCGAAGGCCTCGATCCGAGGCGCGGACAGACCCAGCGACGTCAGATAGCGGGCGCAGGCGACAAAGGCGTCGACCCGTCCGGACGCCAGGCGATAGGCGGCGTTGAAGCCCAGGGCGAGGCGTTCCGCCGGCGTCGCGTCCGGCGGACAGGGCGCGGTCTCGGCCTTGGGCGGCTGGTCCATGAAGATGCGGGTCGTCCCGTCGGCCAGATGCAGCCGCTCATAGACGCGGGTGGAGGCGTCGCCGCTCATCACCGCGCGGCGGGCGTCGCCAAATCCGTTCGCCGCCAGGAAGTCGGCCTTCAGCGCTTCACGCTCAGAACTCAAGCTCGCGTCCTTCCCAGGCTCCGTGGGCGGTGAGGCGCGCGCGGCGCCCCTCCCGGTCGAAGACGATGTCTATATCGAGTCGGTCGCGCGGCAGTCGCCCCTCCAGCCGCTGCGGCCATTCGATCACCGCCGCGCCCTCGTCCAGGGCCTCGTCGAGACCGATCTCCCAGGCCTCGTCCGGGCTGGTCAGGCGATAGAGGTCGAAATGGGCGAGCGGAAAGGCCGCCGTCTCGTAGAACTGGACCAGGGTGAAGGTCGGGCTGGGCACGTCCTCGTCCGGCGTGGTCAGAGCCCGCACCAGCGCCCGGGCCAGGGTCGACTTGCCGGCCCCCAGCGGCCCGGTCAGGCAGACCGCTTCGCCGGTCCGCAGGGTTCGGGACACGGCCTCACCCAGGCGCGCGGTCGCGGCGTCGTCCGCGAGATCGAGCGTGGCGGGCGGGGTCATGCGAAGGGGGTGTCGGGCGAAACGGGCAGCACCCGCTCGACATAGGCCTTCAGGGCAGAGCTGGCGACCGCCGCGTCAGGCGGCAGCCGGTCCGGCGTCACCGGCTCGCCGACCACGATCCGGAAGCGGCGGCCGGTCTTGTTGAGCAGCTCATGGAACAGGGTGACGTCGCGCAGCTCCGGCGAGAAGCGGTCGAAGAAGTGGAAGAGCGACGCCCAGGGCCCGGCGACATGCAGCGGGACAACCGGGGCCTCATATTTCATCGCCACGGACAGGGCGGTCGGCATCCAGTCGGGATCGACCAGAACGCCGTCGGGTCCCCGGCGGGCCAGCCGGCCCGCGGGGAAGACCATCAGGGTCCGTTCGGCCGCCATGGCGTCCTTGGTCATGGCGAGGGTCAGGCGGGTGCGGTCCCGGCTGCGTTTGTCCGGCACCCACTCAACGGGGATCAGGGTCTCGTCGAAGCGGGGGCAGACCCTGTGGGCGTCGGAGTTGGCGTAGAAGACGATGTCCGGCCGGGCGGGTTTGAGAGCGTCGTAGACGGCGAGACCGTCAGCGATGCCGGTCGGGTGATTGGCGACCACCACGCAGCGGCCGGCGGAGGGCAGCCGCTCCAGCCCCGTTACCTCGACGTCGAGCGCGAGCAGGTCGGAGACGAAGTCCAGCGCCTCGCGACCGCCCATGACGGAGATGGCGTCGGCCATGGTCCGGGCCTTGCGGTAGTCGAGCAGGCGGTAGAGCGGCGGGCGGATCAACGGCCAGAGCGGAGAGGCCGAGAGCTTCGGGGCCCGCTCCTCGATGAGCACATCGACGATATGCGCCGCCCGCAAGGCGGCGGCGTCCGGCTTCGAGACTGTCACGGCGTCGACCATGGAGGTAGACTAGTAGCCCCGGGCGCGGACGCAAAGCGGCCTAGTCGCGCGGGCCGCAAAGGCCTAGAACGCCGGCCTCAACGCGCCTCCGGGAGATCGCCATGCGGGACATCCGCCATTTCGTGAACGGTTCGTCCTTCGAGGGCGCCTCGGGCCGCTTCGGCGAGGTGTTCAACCCCAACACCGGCGAGGTACAGGCCCGGGTGCAGCTGGCGACGGCCGGCGAACTGGACCTTGCCGTCCAGGCGGCGCTGAGGGCCTTCCCGGCCTGGTCGGCGACCAATCCCCAGCGTCGGGCGCGGGTGATGTTCGAGTTCAAGCGCCTGGTCGAGGCCAATATGCAGGACCTGGCCGAGATGCTGTCGGCCGAGCACGGCAAGGTCATCGCCGACAGCAAGGGCGACATCCAGCGCGGCCTGGAGGTCATCGAGTTCGCCTGCGGCATCCCCCACGCGCTGAAGGGCGAGTACACCGAGGGCGCGGGTCCCGGCATCGACGTCTATTCCATGCGCCAGCCGCTGGGCGTGGTGGCCGGCATCACCCCGTTCAACTTCCCGGCCATGATCCCGATGTGGATGTTCGGCGTCGCCATCGCGGTGGGCAACACCTTCATCCTCAAGCCCTCGGAGAAGGACCCGACGGTCCCCGTCCGCCTGGCGGAATTGATGATGGAGGCCGGTGCGCCGGAGGGCGTGCTGAACGTCGTGCACGGCGACAAGACCGCGGTCGACGCCATCCTGCAGCACCCGGAGATCAAGGCCGTCAGCTTCGTCGGCAGCAGCGACATCGCCCACTACGTCTATTCCCAGGGCACGCTGGCGGGAAAGCGGGTCCAGGCCATGGGCGGGGCCAAGAACCACGGCATCGTCATGCCCGACGCCGACCTCGACCAGGTGGTCAAGGACCTGTCGGGCGCCGCCTTCGGTTCAGCTGGCGAGCGCTGCATGGCGCTGCCGGTCGTCGTCCCGGTCGGCAAGGCCGTGGCCGACGAACTGCGCGAGCGGATGGTGGCCGAGATCGAGACCCTTAAGGTGGGCCTGAGCAATGACGAGGGCGCCCAGTACGGTCCGGTCGTCTCCGCCGCCCACCGTCAGAAGATCGCCGACTACATCCAGATCGGTCAGGACGAGGGCGCCGAGCTGGTCGTCGACGGTCGCGACTTCAAGCTGCAGGGCTATGAGAAGGGCTTCTTCATCGGCCCGAGCTTCTTCGACGGCGTCAAGCCGGGCATGAAGACCTGGCACGAGGAGATCTTCGGCCCGGTGCTGCAGATGGTCCGCGCCGACAGCTTCGAGGCGGCGATCGAGCTGCCGAGCAAGCACCAGTACGGCAACGGCGTCGCCATCTTCACCCGCAGCGGCCGCGTGGCCCGCGAGTTCGCCAGCCGGGTCCAGGTCGGCATGGTCGGCATCAACGTGCCGATCCCGGTGCCGGTCGCCTACCACACCTTCGGCGGCTGGAAGCGCTCGGCGTTCGGCGACACAAACCAGCACGGCATGGAAGGCGTGAAGTTCTGGACCAAGGTCAAGACCATCACCGCCCGCTGGCCCGAGGGCGAGGTCGGGGACTCGAGCTTCGTCATCCCGACGATGAAGTAGACGTTCATGCTCTCCCCTTGGGAGAGCTGTCGCCCCGGAGGGGTGACTGAGAGGGAGGCGCTGCGGCCTGACGGTTGGCGGCAGGTCTTCCCTCTCCGACCTGGCTCCGCCAGGCCACCTCTCCCAAGAGGGAGAGGGTTGTTATCGGACGATCAGCGCCCGGGTCACCCCGTCAAGCACGAACCGCCCGGCCGGTGTGGCCCGCAGCCGTTCGGGGTCCTCCGCCAGCAGCCCCTGCCCGACCAGCTCGACCACCGCCGGATGCCCCGGCCCCAGCCCCAGCGCCGCCAGCTCCGGCCAGGCCACGCCCTCGAAGGTGCGCAGGCCCATCAGGATCCGTTCCTCGGCCGCCTCGACCGGGGTGAGCGCCTCGGCCTCGAATCCAGTTCCGGCATCACCGACCGCGCGGATGTAGTCCGCCACGCCCGACGCCGTGGTCGTCGCCATTCGCACGCCGCCCAGCGTCAGCCGGCCGTGCGCGCCCGGCCCGGCGCCGACGTAGTCCTGGCCCCGCCAGTAGACGAGGTTGTGCCGCGAGCGGGCCGCCTCGCCCCGGGCGTGATTGGAGACCTCGTAGGCCTCGAACCCGGCGGCCTCGAGCACCTGCTGCGTGGTGTCGTAAAGCGCCGCGCCGGTTGCGTCGTCGGCCGGCGTGAAGATGCCGCGCCCGACGGCCCGGTCGAAGGCGGTGCCGGCCTCGATGGTCAGCTGGTAAGGTGAGACGTGCTCGGCGCCGAGATCGATGGCCTGCCGCAGCTGGTCCCGCCATGCCGCCACCGCCTGCCCGGGCAGGGCGTAGATCATGTCGACCGACAGGCGCGGAAAGGTCCTCGCCGCCAGCTCAGCCGCCCTGCGGGCCTCGGCTGCGTCGTGGTTACGGCCGAGGAATTTCAGGGCCGCGTCATCGAAGGACTGCAGACCCAGCGACAGCCGGTTCACCCCGGCGCCCTTGAAGGCGGCGAAGCGGCCGGCCTCGGCGTCGGTGGGGTTGGCCTCCAGCGACACCTCGACCCCGGCGTCCGGCGTCCAGAGCGCCTTCGCCGCCGCGATGATCCGCGCGGCCCAGGCCGGGTCCATCAGCGAGGGCGTCCCGCCGCCGAGGAAGACCGACACTAGCCGCCGGTCGCCGGTGAGCGCCCGCTGCGCCCTCAGGTCGGCGACGATCGCGTCGGCCAGCGCCGCCTGCTCGACCTGCCCCCGGTCGCGGACGACGTTGAAGTCACAGTAGGGGCAGATCCGCGCGCAGTAGGGCCAATGGACATAGACGCCCAGCGGCGCGAACGCGGTCAAAACAGCGCGGCCTTGAGCTTGGCGAAGGCGACCGCGCGGTGGCTCATGGCGTCCTTGGCGACCGGGTCCATCTCGCCGAAGGTCTGGCTGTGGCCGGTGGGGACGAAGATCGGGTCGTAGCCGAAGCCGTTGTCGCCACGGCCCGGGAACACCAGCGCGCCGCGCACGGTTCCCTCGACCACCACGCTGGGCCCGTCCGGCCAGGCGACGGCGAGCGCGCTGGTGAACCAGGCCGAGCGGTCGTCCGAGCCCGTCTCGATCAACCTTTCCTCGACCTTGGCCATAGCCTCGGCGAAGTCCTTGGACGGTCCGGCCCAGCGGGCGGAGAAGATGCCGGGCGCGCCGTCCAGCGCCGTGACCGACAGGCCGCTGTCGTCGGCGATGGCGATCTTCCCCGACAGGTCGGCGGCGTGGCGGGCCTTGAGCAGCGCGTTGCCGACGAAGGTGGTCTCGGTTTCGTCGGGTTCGGGGATGTTCAGCGAGCCCGCCGACAGGATCTCGAAGCGGCCGTCGAGCAGGGCGACCAGTTCCTTCGCCTTCCCCGGGTTGTGGGTGGCGGCGACCAGGGTGGTTCCGGGGGCGAGCAGCAGCGGCATGGCGGGATCCTCTCCCCGCCTTCCTCGCCCCGAACGCCCCGCCGCGCAAGGCCGCCGATTTATGCTGCACTGCATTACGCTCAAGTAATGATGTTACGCAAGTTTAATATCGATAATCGATAATTCCTTTGATTGAAGAACGATGATTCCGTACATGGATGGCGTGGACGGGCCGCAAGGGGCTGCCCACCGGGTGAGGAAAGGTCCTCATTCACGCTGCATTGCACAATGGAGAACAACATGTCCGCGCAAAAGATGACCAACCTGGTCGACGCCATCGCCATGACCCTGGTCAACGCCGCTCTTCTGGTCTCGCTGCCGATCTCGGCGGTGCTGTTCGTGACCAGCTCGATCTGATCGGACTCTCTTTCATGAGAGCCCCGGTCAGGGCATTCTCGCCGCCCGCCTGAGGGCCGGCTTCCCCCGAAGGACCCGACACCGGGTCCTTCGGGTGGAGCCGGCTCCCGGAGGGGCGCCCGGAAACAACAGCCACGGGCGAGCGGCCTGCCGCCGCCCGTTTCTGTCGTCCGCGCCGGGTGGACGGAACGACCGGCGCGACAAACGCCGGCCCGAGGCCTTCCTGGTCATGAAATGACCGGGCAAGAAGGCCTCGGACTTGGGGACGAGCCCGTTGATCCGGTCGCGGGGCGACCGGACGGGCTCTTTTTGGGAGTTGGACCATGCGCGCCCTGGGACCTGGCTCGGTGTCGAGCTTCCTGAAGACCGTCCTGGACGTCGTCTATTTCGCGATCATCGTGATGCTGGCCCTGTTGGCCCTGGTCGTGATCGCGGGGCTGCTGGCCATCAGCTTCGTGCCGGACCTGTTCCGCGAGATCGCCGATCGCCTGAAGATCGAGGGCGACGTCACGCCGGGCGGGCTGGCGGCGCTGGGCGCCACTTTCGCCATCTACGGCATGCTCTATCTCGGCGCCCTGGGCGCCATCCTCAGTCGCCTGCGCAAGGTGTTCGCCACCCTGACGGCGGGCGATCCGTTCGAGCCGGAGAACATTCCAAGGCTGCGACTGATCGGCTTCGTGCTCGCCGGCATGGAGCTGGCCCGCTACGCCCTGAACGCCCTGCTGCTGGCCATCGCCCCGGCCCTGGGCTGGGAGATCGACGGCTTCAACATCACCGTCTGGTTCTCTGTGCTGGTCGTCTTCGTGCTGGCCGAGGTCTTCCGCGAGGGCGCCCGCCTTCGCCGGGAAGCCGAGCTCACCATCTAGCGTCCGGGAGCGCCTGCCATGGCCATCAAGGTCACCCTCGACCGGATCCTGCTGGAGCGACGCATGTCGCTGACCGAGCTGGCCGACCGCGTCGGCGTCACCATCGCCAACCTGTCGATCCTCAAGACCGGCAAGGCCCGCGCGATCCGCTTCTCGACCCTGGACGCCCTCTGCCGCGAGCTGCAGTGCCAGCCCGGCGACATTGTCGTCTTCGAGCCGGGCGGCGGCTCGGGCGTTGAAGAGGACGACGAGGACGAAGCGTACGGCGGGGCGTAGGCGCCCCTCCCTCCCAGTTTGGGGAGGGTGCTCCCGAAGGGAGCGGGTGGGGCAAAGGTGATGAGAGGTCGGCGCTGACCGGCGCTCGTCCGGTTCCCCACCCGTCCGGCCTTTGGCCGTCCACCCTCCCCATGCGGGGAGGGAGACTGTCGATTACATCCCCACCGCCGCCCGCTGCAGCAGGAACAGCTCGCCGATGCCCTTTTCGGCCAGGCCGTAGAGGGCCTCGAACTCGGCGCGGGTGAAGCCGCGCTTTTCGCCGGTGGCCTGGATCTCGACGATGTCGCCCACGCCGGTCAGGACGAAGTTGGAGTCCGCCTCGGCCGAGGAGTCCTCCTCGTAGTCGAGGTCGAGCACCGGCAGGTTGTTGAACACGCCGCAGGACACCGCCGCCACCTGGTCCAGGATCGGGTCGGTCTTGATGACGCCTTCGTCGAGCAGGTACTTCGTGGCCAGTCGAAGGGCGACCCAGGCGCCGGTGATCGAGGCGGTGCGGGTGCCGCCATCGGCCTGGACCACGTCGCAGTCGATCTGGATCTGGCGCTCACCCAGCGCCTTCATGTCGACCACGGCGCGCAGGGAGCGGCCGATCAGGCGCTGGATTTCCTGGGTGCGGCCCGACTGCTTGCCCTGGGCGGCCTCGCGCCGGCCGCGGGTGTGGGTGGCGCGGGGCAGCATGCCGTACTCGGCCGTGACCCAGCCGGCGCCCTTGCCGCGCATCCAGCCGGGGACGCCCTCGTCGACGCTGGCGGTGACCAGCACCTTGGTGTGGCCGAAGGTGACCAGGCAGGAGCCCTCGGCGTAGCGGTTGACCCCGGTTTCGAGGGTCACGACCCGCATCTGGTCGTGGGCGCGTTCTGACGGTCGCATCATCTGTCTCTTCAAAGCGTTGCGCGGCTTGCGCGCGGACAGGGGCTGCCTATCCTATCGGAGGAAGGGTCGTCCACGACCCTTGAAGTGAACCCCATGTCCTCGATCATCACCGGCGGCCTCGCGCCGACCCCGACCCTGACCGACCTGGACGAGCGCGCCCGCGACATCTTCCGGCGCGTGGTGGAGGCCTATCTGGAGACCGGCGAGCCGATCGGCTCGCGCACCCTGTCGCGCGGCGGCATCCAGCTGTCGCCGGCCTCGATCCGCAACACCCTGCAGGACCTGGCCCAGCTCGGTCTGCTCGATTCGCCCCACACCAGCGCCGGACGACTGCCGACCCACGCCGGGCTGCGGCTGTTCGTCGACGGCCTGCTGGAAGTCGGCGACGTCGGCGAGGCGGAGAAGCGCGAGATCGACGCCCGGCTGTCGGTGCGCGGCCGCAGCTTCGAGGACGCGCTGAACGAGGCCAGCGGCATCCTGTCGGGCCTGGCCGGCGGGGCCGGGATCGTGGTCAGTCCGGTGCGCGAGGCCGGGGTCAAGCATGTGGAGTTCGTGGCGCTGGGGCCGGACCAGGCGCTGGCGGTAATGGTCTTCGACGACGGCCAGGTCGAGAACCGCCTTATGCGACTGGCGCCCGGCCTGACGCCCTCGGCGCTGCTGGAGGCCTCCAGCTTCCTGGGCGCGCGGCTGAAGGGCCGGACCCTGACCGAAACCCGCAGCGAGATGCGGGCCGAGCTCGACCGCGCCCGCCGCGAGCTGAACGAGACCGCCGCCCGGCTGGTCGAGGACGGCCTGGCCGCCTGGGGCGGGGGCGAGGACGCCGACCGCTCTCTGATCGTCCGTGGCCGCGCCAACCTGCTGGGCGACACAAACGCGCTGGAGGACCTGGAGAAGGTCCGCCGCCTGTTCGACGATCTGGAACAGAAGGAGCAGCTGATCGGTTTGCTCGATGACGTCCGCGACGCCCAGGGCGTGCGGATCTTCATCGGCGCGGAAACGCGACTTTTCTCGCTTTCGGGTTCCGCCCTGATCGCGGCGCCCTATATGTCGGGCCGACAGAAGGTGCTGGGCGCGATCGGCGTGATCGGACCCGCGCGCTTGAACTATGCCCGGGTCATTCCGCTGGTGGACTACACCGCGCGGGTGCTCGGCCGAATGCTGGACGGATGAAGAGATGAGTGACCAGGAGACCCCGGCCAACGGCCATGACGAGGACCTCGAGACCCTCGAGGCGGCGCTCGACGCCGACATCGAGGCGCTGAAGGTCGAGAACGCCGCGCTGAAGGTCGAGAACGCCGCGCTGAAGGAGCAGGTGCTGCGCTACGCCGCCGAGGCCGACAACACCCGTCGCCGGGCCGAGCGCGAGCAGAACGACGCCCGCGCCTACGCCATCCAGAAGTTCGCCCGCGACCTGTTCGGCGTCGCCGACCACCTGACCGCCGCCACCACCCATGCGCCGCGGGACAGCGACGACCAGATCGTGAAGAACTTCGTGGTCGGCGTCGACATGACCTTCAAGGAGCTGATGAGCGCCTTCGAGCGGAACGGCCTCAAGAAGCTGGCCCCGGAAAAGGGCGGCAAGTTCGACCCGCATCAGCACCAGGCGATGATGGAGCAGCCCGCCGGCGACGGCGTGCCCCCAGGCGCGGTGATCAAGACCCTGCAGGCCGGCTACGAGCTGCAGGGCCGAATCGTCCGCCCGGCCATGGTCGTTGTCGCCGCCAAGGGCGGAGCCGCCCAGCCGGCCGCCGACACCCCGGCGTCCAATCCCTACGCCGCCGAGGGCGACGCGAGCGGCGCGGCGGTGGACACGAAGGCCTGATCCCCCTCCTCCGTCATCCTGGCCCTTGTGGCGAGGACCCATGAGCAAGGCAGCCAGCAAGAAGGGCGCGGGTCACTCCGCGCCCTTTTCGTTCGGCTCACCAGGCATGGGTCGTCGGAACAGGTCCGACGATGACGGAGATTAGAGCTTGCAACCACACCGGAGTCGCCCCCTCCCCCCTTCCGCAAGCCGCTGATTCCGCTAATGTCGGTAGTCCCTCTACAGGCGAACCGGCGGGGGTCTCGACGATTCGCCTGTCACCTTCCGGACTTCGGACGAAACATGAAGCTTACCATCGAGCGGACGGCGCTGCTGAAGGCCCTCGGGCATGTGCAGAGCGTCGTTGAGCGGCGCAACACCATCCCGATCCTCTCCAACGTCCTGTTGACGGCGGAGCGCGAGCAGGTGGGCTTCTCGGCCACCGACCTGGATATGGAGATCGTCGACCAGGGCGTGGCCCAGGTCGATGTGCCCGGCCAGATTACCGCCCCGGCCCATACGCTGTACGAGATCGTCCGCAAGCTGCCCGAGGGTGCCGACGTGTCGCTGTCCTTCACCGGCGACGATCCCCGGCTGCAGGTCCAGGCCGGCCGTTCGAAGTTCAACCTGCCGGTGCTGCCGGCCGGCGACTTCCCGGTGATGAGCTCCGACGGCCTGTCGGCGCGCATTCCGGTCGACGCCAACGACCTGGCCCGGCTGATCGACAAGACCCGCTTCGCCATCTCCACCGAGGAGACGCGCTACTACCTGAACGGCCTCTACGTGCACACGGTGGTCGAGAACGGCGAGGCGAAGCTGCGCTGCGTCGCCACCGACGGCCACCGCCTGGCCCTGGCCGAGATGCCGGCCCCCGAGGGCGCCGCCGGCCAGCCGGGCGTGATCATCCCGCGCAAGACCATCAACGAGGTCCGCCGTCTGCTCGACGACGCCGGCGAGACGGTCGACTTCCAGGTCAGCGCCCAGAAGGTGCGCTTCGAGTTCGGCCAGGCCGCCGCCCTGACCTCCAAGGTCATCGACGGATCGTTCCCCGACTACATGCGGGTGATCCCGCGCGACAACGCCAGGATCATGCTGGTCGACAACACCCTGTTCGCCCAGGCCGTCGACCGCGTCGCCACCATCTCGGCCGAGAAGAGCCGCTCGGTGAAGATGGCCGTCGAGCCCGGCCGCATGACCCTGACCGTGCGCAACATGGAGGCCGGCCAGGGCGTCGAGGAGCTTGAGATCGACTACGACGGCGACGCCTTCGAGATCGGGTTCAACGCCCGCTACCTGCTCGACGTCACCGGCCAGATCGGCGGCGAGATCGCCGAGTTCCGCTTCGCCGACCCGGCCAGCCCGACGCTGGTGCTGGACCCGACCGACGCGGGCGTGAAGTACGTGCTGATGCCGCTGCGGGTCTGACCGCTGGCGGCGCTGCTGCACGAAATCTGGGAATCGACGGACGATGACGGCCGCTGGCTGCCGGTCTGCATGGTCTCGGGTCCGGACGGGGATGAGTTGCGCTCACAGCTGGACGTCGAGGCGCGGCTAGTGACGACGTTCGAGGCGCATTCGCCGTATGAGGCGATGACCATCTTCCATCACCTGATGGAGCTGGGGCCCTATCGCGGCGTCAGCAACGACGAGCGCCGGGCCTATACCGAGGAAGCGCTGATGCGGCAGTTTCGCGGCTAGGGGACAGGTTAAGGTGTCCCTTGGGACACCTTAACCTGTCCCCGACAGCCCCTTCACCAACAGCAACGTTGTCAGGCCGCTGTTCCACTCCTCGTCGGGATAGCGGCCCGCCTCGCGGTAGTCGCGCTTCGCGTAGAAGGCCTGGCTGCGGGTGTTGAAGGTGTCGGTCTCCAGCCGCGCCCGGGCATGGCCGGCCGCCGCCATCGCGGCCTCGGCGTGGTCCATGAGCCGCCCGCCGACGCCGGACCGCGCGTGGCTGGCCAGCACATGCAGGGCGTTCACGAAGTCGCCGTTCCAGTCGACGAGGCCGACCACATCGCCGTCAACCTCCGCCACGACGAACAGCAGCCCCCGCTCGCCGACATAGGCGGCCGGCCGGTCTTCGTTACGGAAGGCCGCAGCGGCCTCGGCGGTCAGCTGCGGCAACCAGGTGCTCTCGAAAGTGTCGCGCAGGATCGCCTTCAACGCCTCGGCATCGTCGGAGCGGGCCTGTCGGATGACGATGTCTGACCGTGACGCCATGGGCGCAGGTTAGGGGGCAGGTCAAGGTGTCCCAAGGGACATCTTGACCTGTCCCCGACCTCCGACCCTGGTCTACGATGGGGCCATGTCCCTGCGCCTGCCCCAGTCGCTGTTCACCGCGAAGACCGACCCGTTCGACGCTGGCCTGCAGACCGAGCTGATGGCCGAACAGGCCGCCTCGCTCGGCCGGGCGGGGACGCGGGTGGAGGCGACCTTGGCCGCCCTGCGCGACGCCTCCCCGCATGACCGCCCCGCCGCCCTGAAGGCCGCCGCTGACGCGGTTTGGGCGCTGTTCATCCAGCGCGAACTGATGGGCCAGCGGGACCAGAAGCCGCTAGTTGAGCACTACGGCATTCCGAAGGAAGTGCTGGCGCGGCTGGGGGCGCGGTAGCGGAGTCTCTCCAAGCCGCGTCATGGCCCGGCGCGTCCGGGCCACCCATGAACACCCACACAAACCTCGTCATCCGGGGCCCTGTGCCCAGGGTCACTCGTTCAGCTTCCACGTGAGAGCGTGAGCTCTTGCCGCCCTTGCGGCGGACACAGGGGTCCTCGCCACAAGGGCGAGAATGACGGGTTGAGAGTCTTGCGTGCGCCGGCCAAGGCGCCACGCATGGCTGGGCCGGACGCGCCGGGCCATGACGGATGAAAGGGGAGCATGGTACGGACCCCCATGCGCTCCGTGCTCACCACCCTCTCCCTGACCGACTTCCGCTCCTATGAGCGGGCGGAGCTGTCGCCGGACGGGGCGAGCGTCTGCCTTTGGGGGCCGAACGGGGCGGGGAAAACCAACCTGCTGGAGGCGATCAGCCTGCTGTCGCCCGGGCGGGGCCTGCGCGGCTCGCCGATCGCCGAGGTCGGGCGGCGGCTTCCGGGGGAGAGAACCGGCCGGGCCTGGGCGGTGTCGGCGCTCGTGTGGGGCGACGACGATGCGGTGAGGATCGGCACCGGGGTCGAGCAGGCCGGGGCGGCGCGGCGCATCGTGCGCATCGAGGGCGATACGGTCCCGCCGGGGCGGCTGGCCGACCATATGCGGCCGATCTGGCTGACCCCGGCCCAGGACCGGCTGTTCCTGGAAGCCGCCGGCGACCGCCGCCGCTTCTTCGACCGGCTGGTCTTCGCCGCCGAGCCAAAGCACGCCGCCCACGCCGCCGCCTACGACAAGGCCATGCGGGAGCGGATGAGACTGCTGACTGACGCCAGTGATGGTGGCGGCGAGCCCGACCCGGTCTGGCTGTCGGCGCTGGAGGCGCGGCTGGCCGAGGCCGGGGCCCTGATGGCGCAGGCCCGGGCCCGGACCCTGGCGGTGCTGCAGTCGGAGATCGACGACCGGGGCGACCGGCCCTTCCCGCAGGCGGTGCTCAGCCTGACCGGCGAGTGGGAACAGCTGGCGGCGAGCGGCCTCGACTTCGCCGATCTCGAGGCCCGGTTGGCCGCCGCCCTGGCCGCCGCGCGGGCCCGCGACGGAGCCGCGGGACGCGCCCTGACCGGTCCGCACCGGGGCGATCTGGCGGTGGTTCACGCCGAAAAGGACCGGCCGGCGGCGGAATGTTCCACCGGCGAGCAGAAGGCCCTGATTCTGAACCTCGTTCTGGCCCAGGCGGCCAGACTTTCCCGTGTAGAATCAGCGCCAAGTCCTGTACTGTTGCTCGACGAAGTCGCCGCGCATCTGGACCCGCTCCGCCGGGCCGCGCTGGCCGACGAAATCGCGGCGCTCGACCTCCAGGCCTTCCTGACTGGAACCGACGAGTCGCTGTTCGACCCCTTCAAGGGTCGGGCCCTCGGCGTCCGTGTGGAGCCGTCCGGCCTGACCGTTCTGGACCGATAGATGACCGACGAAATCGAAGACGTTTCCGAGCCGCAGCACAACGGCGAATACGACGCCGACTCCATCAAGGTGCTCAAGGGCCTGGACGCGGTGCGCAAGCGTCCCGGCATGTACATCGGCGACACCGATGACGGCAGCGGCCTGCACCACATGGTCTACGAAGTCGTCGACAACGCCATCGACGAGGCGCTGGCCGGCCACGCGACCAAGGTCGAGGTGATCCTCAACGCCGACGGCAGCTGCACCGTCACCGACGACGGCCGCGGCATTCCGGTGGACATGCACGAGGGCGAGGGCGTCAGCGCCGCCGAGGTCATCATGACCCAGCTGCACGCCGGCGGGAAATTCGACCAGAACAGCTACAAGGTCTCCGGCGGCCTGCACGGCGTGGGCGTCTCGGTGGTCAACGCGCTCAGCGACTGGCTGGAGCTGAAGATCTTCCGCAATGGCAAGGCGCACCAGATGCGCTTCGAGCGCGGCGACGCGGTCTCGTCCCTGACCATCACCGGCGACGCGCCGATCCGCGGCGAGGGGGACAGCCGCCAGGGCCAGGCCCTGACCGGCACCCAGGTGACCTTCTTCCCCTCGACCACGACCTTCGCCTTCATCGATTTCGACCGGAAGACGCTGGAACACCGCCTGCGCGAGCTGGCCTTCCTCAACAGCGGCGTGACCATCCACTTCCGCGACAATCGCGACGCCGAGCCCTGGGAAGAGATCCTGCACTACGAGGGCGGCATCGAGGCCTTCGTCCGCCACCTGGACAAGGCCAAGACGGCGCTGATCAAGGCGCCGATCGTCATCCGCGGCGCCCGGGAAAAGGTCGAGATCGACCTCTCGCTGGAGTGGAACGACAGCTACCACGAGCACATGCTGTGCTTCACCAACAACATCCCGCAGAAGGACGGCGGCACCCACCTGTCGGCCTTCCGCGCGGCCCTGACCCGGGTCATCACCAACTATGCCGAGAGCTCCGGCATGGCCAAGAAGGAGAAGATCTCGGTCACCGGCGAGGACGCCCGCGAGGGTCTGACCTGCGTGCTGTCGGTCAAGGTTCCGGACCCCAAGTTCAGCTCCCAGACCAAGGACAAGCTGGTCTCCTCGGAAGTGCGGCCGGCCGTCGAGGGCCTGGTTCAGGAGGGGCTCTCGACCTGGTTCGAGGAACATCCCGTCGAGGCCAAGGCCATCGTCAGCAAGATCGCCGAGGCCGCCTCTGCCCGCGAAGCGGCCCGCAAGGCCCGCGAGCTGACACGCCGCAAGAGCGCGCTCGACATCACCAGCCTGCCCGGCAAGCTGGCCGACTGTTCAGAGCGTGATCCGGCCAAGTCCGAACTGTTCATCGTCGAGGGAGACTCGGCCGGCGGCTCGGCCAAACAGGCGCGCAACCGCGACAACCAGGCCATCCTGCCCCTGCGCGGCAAGATCCTGAACGTCGAGCGGGCGCGGTTCGACAAGATGCTGTCGTCCGAGCAGGTCGGCACCCTGATCATGGCGCTGGGCGCCGGCATCGGGCGGGACGAGTTCAACATCGAGAAGATGCGCTACCACCGCATCGTCATCATGACCGACGCCGACGTCGACGGCGCCCACATCCGCACCCTGCTGCTGACCTTCTTCTACCGGCAGATGCCGGAGGTGATCGAGCGCGGCTACCTCTACATCGCCCAGCCGCCGCTCTACAAAGCCACCAAGGGCAAGTCCTCGCGCTACCTCAAGGACGACCCCGAGATGGAGACCTTCCTGATCGACGAGGGCGTCGAGGGAGCGGAGCTGGACCTGTCGACGGGCGAGCGGATGACCGGCCAGGACCTGCTGGCCCTGGTCACCCAGGCGCGTCAGGCCAAGGCCAACATCGACCGGCTGTCGATGCGCGCCCCGGCCTTCGCCATCGAGCAGTCGGCCCTGGCCGGGCTGATGAGCGACGCGCCCGATCCCGAGGCCGCGGCGGTGCGCCTCAACCTCTACGCCGAGGAGGGCGACGGGCCCTGGTCCGGCGCCCGCGGCGAGACCGGCTTCGTGTTCAGCCGCATCAAGCGCAGCGTGTCGGAGAAGATCGTGCTTGAGGACGCCTTGCTCCAGGCCGCCGACGCCCGCCGCCTGTCCGAGCGGGCCGGGGCGCTGGCCGAGATCTTCGCCGGGCCGGCCGTCTATCGCCGCAAGGACAAGAGCACCACGGTGCGCGGCCCGCTCGACCTTGTCGGGGCGGTCATGGACGCCGGCCGCAAGGGTCTGGCCATCCAGCGCTACAAGGGTCTGGGCGAGATGAACCCCGAACAGCTGTGGGAAACCACGCTCGATTCAGAGGCCCGCACCCTGCTGCAGGTTCGCGTCAACCACGCAGACGACGCCGACGACATGTTCAGCCGCCTGATGGGCGACCTGGTCGAGCCGCGCCGGGAGTTCATCCAGGACAACGCGCTCGACGCCGAGGTGGACGTCTAGAAGCGGGACGAAAGCTCTCCTTAGGAGAGTCGCGGCGCAATACAGCTTTGACATGCGTTCCGGTGCGCGCCAATCTCCCTCCGGGCCGGGGGGAGAGATTTCTTGGCGGATTTCTGGTGGGCGCCCGTCGGCGCCCTGATCATCGCAGCGGTGATGCTTGTTCTGAACGGGAACTTCGAACGGGTTTCCTTTCTCTGGCGGTGGGCCGCACCCGCCCGCGCCCCCGAAGTCGTTCTGGCGATCATCATCCACGAGAAGAAGGTCGTGCTCGTCCAGCGGAAGCCGAGCCCGAAGGGTGTCCTCGGCTGGCAGTTTCCAGCCGGCCAGCTTACGGAAAGCCACACCGATCCGATCGACAAGGTGAAAAGCGAAGTGCTCTCGGAGACGGGTCTGGTCGTGTCGGTCAACGGCGAGATTGGTCGCCGACGGCACAGTGCAACCCGAAAGATCTGTGCCTACTACTCCTGCAGTTACGTCTCCGGTGACATCAGGAACGGCGACCCGGACGAGAACATTGATGTCAGGTGGGTTGAGGCACGCGAGGTACACGCCGACGTTGTAAAGGGCCTCTATCGGAAGGTTCTGAAGTGGCTCCAAACGCACGGCTGACGCTCAAGCCGCGTCGGAAGCGAAAAGCCCCCGTGATTGTCGTCGCCATTGTCACCCGGGGCGAACAGATTCTCATGATCGAGCGGCGAGACGTTCCCGGTACGCGGTCCGGGTACGTCTTCCCGGGGGGCAAGGTCGAATCCGACGAGTCCCTTCAGCAGGCGGTCGTGCGGGAGGTCCGGGAGGAGACCGGAATTCACTGCCGGGCCGAGCGTGAAATCGCGTCTCGGATCCACCCGACCAGCTCGGCGAAAATTCACTACTGGCTTTGCCCCTTCGTGAGCGTACAGCGGCAGCAACCGGAGTTTCCGTTGGTCTGGGCCAGGGTCGAACACCTGGAGTCGATGGCCGGAGCGACACTGTTTCCCATCGTCAAGCGTGAGCTCGAGCGGTCGGCAGGCGATCAGCTCTCCCGCACCACCTTCAGCACCGCCTCGCCGTAGCGTTCCAGCTTGGAGGCGCCCACGCCGTTGGCCAGCATCAGATCGCCGGCCGAGCGGGGGCGCAGGCGGGCGATGTCCTGCAGGGTCCTGTCGGCGAAGATGACGTAGGGCGGCACATGCTGCTCATGCGCTTCGTCGCGGCGCCAGGCGCGCAGGGCCTCGAACAGCACTGCCGCGTCGCCGGTCAGTTCGTCGCCGGCGCTCCTGCCACGCTTGCGCGGCGAGGCGCGGCCGATCCGGCCCGAGGCGTCGGCGCCCTCCGGCGGGGTTCGCACGGCGACCTTGCGCTCGCCCCGGTAGGTGGCCTTGACCCCATCTGCGTCACCCAGCCCGATCAGCGGCCGGCCGTCGTTGGGGTCCTCGCGCAGCAGGCCCTCGAACAGCAGCTGGTCGATCAGGTCGCGCCAGCCGACGGCGCTGAACTCCTTGCCGATGCCCCAGGTCGAGAGGGCGGCTTCGGACTCCGAGACATCCTTCGTCTTGCCCAGCAGGTGGTCGACCAGCCGGCCGCGCCCGAACCGTCCACCGAGGCGGTGGACGGCGGCCAGCGCCTTCTGGGCGGCGACGGAGGCGTCGATCGAGGCCGGCGGGCTGACGCAGAGGTCGCACTGACCGCAGCGGGCGACGCCCTCCTCGCCGAAGTATCGGCGGACGGCGGCGGCGCGGCAGGCCGTGCCGTCGAGCATGGTGTAAAGCTGCCGGACCTTGCGGTTCTGGACGGCCCGCACCTCGTCGGAGAACTCGCGTCCCTCGATCCGCCGGAAGGCCCAGGCCATGTCCGCCGAGCCGTAGAGGGTGATGCCCTCGGCGGGCTGGCCATCCCGCCCGGCGCGGCCGATTTCCTGCCAGTAGGCCTCGATGGAAGCAGGCGGATCGGCGTGGATGACGAAGCGGACGTCGGGCTTGTCGATTCCCATGCCGAAGGCGATGGTCGCCACCATCACCGCGGCGTCGGCCTCGAGGAATTTCTCCAGCCGCTGCGAGCGGACCGCCTTGTCGAGGCCCGCGTGGTAGGCCAGCGCCGGCACGCCGACCTGGACCAGCCGCTCGGCCAGCTTTTCGGTGCCCTCGCGGGAGCCGGCGTAGATGACGCCGGAACGGCCGGGCCGGGCCAGCACCAGCTCCTCGACCCGGGCGTGACCCTGACCGCGCTTGCGCTCGGCCGAGAGGATCAGCTCGGGACGGGCGAAACTGTCGACGAACTCGGCGGCGTCCTCCAGCCGCAGTTCGTTGCGGATATCCTCCCGGGTCCGGGCGTCGGCGGTGGCGGTGACGGCCAGCCGGGGCACGCCCGGGAAGATGTCGGCCAGCCGTCCCAGCATCCGGTACTCGGGGCGGAAATCATGGCCCCACTGGCTGACGCAGTGCGCCTCGTCGATGGCGATTATGGCCAGCGGGACGTTGGACAGCCGGTTGAGCGTCGCCGGTTGCGCCAGACCTTCGGGCGAGAGGTAGAGCAGGTCCAGGTCGCCGGCGTCGATCCGCCGCCAGATGTCCTGGCGCTGGTCCATGTCGGCGCTGGAATCGAGCCGCTCGGCGGCGACGCCGGACTGCTTCATCGCCTCGACCTGATCGGCCATCAGCGCGATCAGCGGCGAGACGACCAGGCCCAGGCCTGGGCGGATCAGGCTGGGGATCTGGTAGCAGAGACTCTTGCCGCCGCCGGTCGGCAGCACGGCCATGGCGCTGCGCCCGGCCAGCACCTCGGTGATGACCTGCCCCTGCATCCCGCGAAACTCGGCATGGCCGAAGACGCGGCGCAGGATCTCGCGGGCGGGCTGGAGCGAATCGGTCACAGGGCGGTTATGGCGAGCGTCGCCCGGCTTGCTAACCCCCTGATCGCGTGGCTGCACCAAACCTCCATATTCGCGGGCTTTACCGCCGCGAAAACGTCGCGTTCATATGTCGTCAATCATGATGCGGGCCTGACAGGCGCGGCGCGGGAGATCCGCGTCAATCGAGATCCGGACAAGCGAAGAGACTATGGCTAATCCACAGGGCGCGCGGCGCACGCCGCTACAGGCGTTCACCTATTGGGGCGCGGTCGTCGGCGTCTGGGGCCTGATCTTCGTCGTGGCCTTCTTCGCCATGTTCGCCACCGACCTGCCGGACGTCTCGAAGCTCAATGACGTCACGCGCCAGCCGTCGATTTCCTACCTCGACCGGTCCGGCGCCCTGATCGCCGTGCGCGGAAGCCAGTACGCGCCGCCGGTCGACCTGGACAAGCTGCCGGACTATGTGCCCAAGGCCTTCATCGCCATCGAGGACCGGCGCTTCTACTACCACCCCGGCTTCGATCCGTTCGGCATCAGCCGCGCGGCGGTGAAGAACCTGTCCTGCATGTGCGTCGCGGCCGGCGGCTCGACCATCACCCAGCAGCTGGCCCGCAACCTGTTCCTGACCCTGGACCAGAACTGGCGGCGCAAGGCGCAGGAGCTGATCCTGTCGCTGTGGCTGGAGATGAAATTCTCCAAGAAGGAGATCCTGGCCCTCTATCTGAACCGGGTCTATTTCGGCGCCGGCGCCTATGGCATCGAGGCCGCCGCCCAGCGCTACTTCAACAAGCCCGCCTCCAGGCTGACCATCGGCGAGGCGGCGCTGCTGGCCGGGATGATGAAGGGCCCCTCGCGCTACAGCCCGGTGACGGCCACCGGCCGTGCCGAGCGGCGCGCCAACATCGTGCTGGACGAGATGGTGCGGACCAGGGCCATCACGTCCGAGCAGCGGGCCGAGGCGATCCGCACCCCCGTCCGGGTCTCCTCGGTGCTGGCGAACCAGAGGGCGCAATACTTCACCGACTGGGTCGACGGACAGGTCCGCGCCCTGGTCGGCGAGCCGACCGAGGACCTGATCGTCGAGACCACCCTGGACCTGCCGATCCAGGCGGCGGCGGAGGCTGCGGTCCGCACCGGCGTCAGCGGCGGCAAGGGCCAGGGCGTCGATCAGGCCGCCCTGGTGGCCATCGACGGCGAGGGTCGCGTGCGCGCCTACGTCGGCGGGGCCAACTACGCCGAGAGCCAGTTCGACCGCGCCACCACGGCCCGGCGACAGGCCGGATCGGCCTTCAAGCCGTTCGTCTACCTGGCCGCCATGGAGGCGGGCCGCACCCCGGCCGTCATCGTTACCGACGAGCCGGTCCGTATCGGCGCCTGGGAGCCGCGCAACTACACCGGCCGGTACCTGGGGACCATCACCCTGCAGACGGCTCTGGCCCAGTCCGTGAACACCGTCGCCGCGCGCCTGGCCAACGAGGTCGGCACCGGCAACGTCGCCTCGGTCGCCAAACGGCTGGGCATCGCCTCGAAGATCCAGCTGGATCCGTCCATGGCGCTCGGCGCTGTCGAGGTCAGTCCGCTGGAGATGGCCCAGGCCTATGCGCCGTTCGCCAACGGCGGCTTCCTGGCGCGCGGCTATGGCATCCAGCGGATCCGCACCGCCAGCGGCAAGGTGCTCTACGACCACAACCTCGAGAAGCGGGCCCGCCGCGCGGTGATCGGCACGCCTTCCCTGCAGTACATGAACCAGATGATGCGCGAGGTGGTGGTCACCGGGACGGGCAAGCGCGCCCGGGTCGCCGGCTATGACATCGCCGGCAAGACCGGGACGACCAGCGACTACCGGGACGCCTGGTTCGTCGGCTACACCGGCGGCTTCGTGACCGCTGTCTGGACCGGCAAGGACGACAACAAGCCGATGAGGGGGGTCAGCGGCGGCGGCGCCCCGGCCGGTATCTGGCGCGGCTTCATGGCCCAGGCCCTGCCCCGGCTGCGGGCCCAGGTCATCCCGGGCGGCTATGCCACGCCGCCCGAGCAGGAACCGGACGCCATCGGCGACCTTCTGTCCAACCTCGGCATAGGCGGAGACGAGCCTGCGGCGCCGACGCCCGCCCCTGAACAGAAGGCCGCGCCGCCGCGCCTGCCGGAAGAAGTGCCTTACTGAGGAAGCAGCGCCCCTCATCCGTCTTCCTCGCGCTCGCCGCGAGGACCCCTGCGTGATGAGCCGAACCCGATGAGCGCGAATCAGTCCGCGCCCTCGTTCTGCCGCCCCTGTTCATGGATCCCTGGAACAGGTCCGGGGATGACGGCGGGTGAAAGCCCGTTATCCCCGTCCGAAGGCGTGGAGGCGCGCGCCCTCGCGGCGGAGCCAGTCGCGATGCGGCGCGTGGTCGCCGACCAGGCCGTGAACCAGCGCCCAGAACCGCGGGCCGTGATTGGCCTCGATCAGGTGGGCGCATTCGTGGGCGGCGACGTAATCGGCGACCCGGGCCGGCGCCAGCGCCAGCCTCCAGCTGTAGCGAATTGAGGCCCCGGCTCGCGGACTGGCCGGGCGGCAGGAGCCCCAGCGGCCCCTGGCATCGGTGATCGCCACCTTCGGCATCGGCCGCGCGAGCCGGCCGGCGTAGGTCTCCGTCCGCTCGGTCAGCCAGCGCCTGGCCTCGACCCTGATCAGCCGCAGGACGCGGTCGCCGAAGGCGGCGTCGTCGGGGGCGGTGATCCGGGCGGGGGCCGTATCCGACGGGGGCGTGTATCGCGCACGGCCAGGGGCGGCCAGCAGGTCGCACGGAGCGCCGAACAGGGTGATGGTCATGCCGGGCGCCAGCGCCTGGCCGGTCGGCAGGTCGGCCAGCTGACCGGCGATCCAGTCGGCCTTCTCGCGGGCGAAGGCCACAGCCTCCGCCAGGCGGCGCGCCGAGGGGGCGATGGCGACGACCTCGCGCCGGATACGGTCGATGCGCAGGCTGACACGGCGGGCGCGGACGTTCACCGACAGCCTCACGGGGAACCCGTCAGCCTCGATACGATCACCGTGGGACAGCCCCGATCCGCCGAACAGCTTCATGATCCCCAGATAGGCCGGGCGTCGGCGATCGGGAAGTCCCGTTTCAGAAATCGGGGTCGCAGTGACGGATGAAGGCCGCCACCCTGGGGAAGATTTCCTCGCGGAAACGCCGGCCGTTGAACACCCCGTAGTGGCCGACGCCCGCCTGGACGTGGTCCAGCTTCATGTCGGCGGGGATGTTGGCGCAGAGCTCGTGGGCGGCCTGGGTCTGGCCGATGCCCGAGATATCGTCCAGCTCGCCCTCGACCGTCATCAGCCCGATGTCGGTGATCGCCGAGGGCTTCACCAGCCGGTCGCGGTGCAGCAGCTCGCCCTTGGGCAGGGCGTAGTCCTGGAACACCTTGTCGATGGTCTGGAGGTAGAACTCCTCGGTCAGGTCCATCACCGCCAGGTACTCGTCGTAGAAGGCGCGGTGCTTGTCGGCGCTGTCGCCGTCGCCGGAGACCAGATGGTCGAAGTAACGGCGGTGGGCGTCCTTGTGGCGCTCCATGTTCATCGACATGAAGCTGGCCAGCTGAACGAAGCCCGGATAGACGCGCCGGCCCGCGCCCGGGTAGGGCGCGGGCACGGTGTAGATCATGTTCGACTCGAACCAGGTGAAGGGCCGTTCCTCGGCCAGCTTGTTGGTCACGGTCGGCGACAGGCGCGCGTCGATCGGCGAGCCCATGAAGGTCATGGTCCGGGGCCGGCGGGGATCGTTGTCCTCGGCCATCAGAGCGGCGGCGGCGAGCACGGGCGGGCCGGGCTGACAGACAGCCACGACGTGGGCGCGGTGGCCCAGGGCCCGAAGCATTTCCTGGATGTGCTCGATATAGTCGTCGAAGTCGAAGCGGCCCTCGAGCATCGGCACGTCGCGGGCGTTCTTCCAGTCGGTGATGAAGACCGCGTGGTCGGGCGCGAAGGCCTCGACGGTGCCGCGCAGAAGCGTGGCGTAGTGACCCGACATCGGGGCGACGATCAGGACGGCCGGGTCAAGCTGCAGTTTGCCGGCATGGCGCATGTCGGCCATGTCGCGGTCGAACTGCACCAGACGACACCAGGCGCTCTCCCAGACCACGGTCTGGCGCACCCGCACCGGATAGCCGTTCACCTGGATTTCGTCGATGTGCCACTCCGGCTTGCCGTAGCGACGGGTGACGTTCTCGTACAGGTCGGCGCCGGCCGAGAGGCTGCGGCCGAGCGTAGAGTTGCGGGCGGGATTGAGCGGCGAGGACCACCAGTCGCGCGTCAGGCGCGCGGCGGCGCGCATCGGGGTGGCCGCGTAATAGGCCGCTTCGTGCAGGGCGTAGAGCATCGAACCTCGGTCTTTGTGCAGCGCAGCATAACACAACGCGCCTTAACGAAGTCCAGTTCGAATCGCGTCCGCGCCATCAATCGCCGCGCAGGGCCTTGCGGATCTCCTCAGCCAGCTGGTCGGGGGTCATGCCGTAGGCCAGGACCTTCCGGAACCGGCCCTTCGGATCCATCACGTACATCGCCGTGGAATGGTTGACGAGATAGTCGGGGCCCTCGCCGGCCTTCTCGTGGAACACGCGATAGGCCTTGGCCGCGGCGTTGGTCTGCTCGACCGTGCCGGTCAGGCCGAGCGTGCCCTCCGGCGGACGCTGGGCCTGGAGCCAGTCGCGGACCTTGGCCGGCGTGTCGCGCTCGGGATCCACCGAGATGAACACCAGGCGGACATCCTTGCCCTTGGCGCCGAGTTGATCATGCGCGGCGGTGAGCGCCTGCAGCGTGCCGGGGCAGACGTCGGGGCAGTAGGTGAAGCCGAAGAAGACGACGCTCCAACGGCCCTTGAGCACGCTTTCGTCGACCGGCCGGCCGGCCTGGTCGACCAGCTTGAACGGCCCGCCGACCGCACCGGCCTGGGCGTCCTGGCCGTCGAAGACGCCGACGCGCCAGGCCAGGGCCCCGGCGACGAAGATGCCGGCGATGCAGGCGATGAGGAGGAAGAGACGTTGGCGGGTCACAGGGCTCTCCGAGAGGGCTCGCCATCGGTCGCGAATTGGGGACAGACTGGCGACATGGCGCTGACACCAGATCCGGCGACGGCCGCCGACCTGAAGCCCGGCCTCGATAGGACGGGGCGCCCCGCCACGCAAGGGTGGGATGCGCTCTGGCCGACCGGAGTGCCGCGTCGGGGGCGGCTGCGGGTCCGCACACTGACATCCTTGCGCTGGCTGGCGGTGGCGGGCCAGACGATCACCGTCGTCATCGTCGGCTTCGTCATGGACCTTCCCGTGCCGTTCGCCGCCTGCTTCGCGCTGATCGCCCTGTCGGCCTGGCTGAACGTGCTGGTCGGGCTGGCGACCTCGGGGCAGCGTCTGGCGACCGACAACGAGGCGGCGGCCCATATCGCCTTCGACATCCTGCAGCTGTCCGGCATGCTCTACCTGACCGGCGGCATCCTCAATCCGTTCTCGCTGCTGCTGATCGGGCCGGCCGTGCTGGCCGCGGCCAGCCTGCCGGCGCGCTATGTGGTGGCGCTGTGCCTGCTCGCCATCCTCGCCTGCACGGCGCTGGCGGTCCAGGCGATGCCGCTGCCGGCGCCGCAGGCCGAGCCGTTCAATCCGCCGCTGACCAACCGCATCGGCGCCGTGACCGCGCGCATCCTCGGGATCGTCTTCTGCGCCGGCTATGCCTGGCAGGCGGCGCGGGAGGCCGCCCGCATGGAGCTGGCGCTGGACACCGCCCACACGGTGCTGGCCCGTGAACAGCGGCTGTCGGCGCTGGGCGCCCTGGCGGCGGCGGCGGCGCACGAGCTGGGGACGCCGCTGGCGACCATGACCATCGTCGCCAAGGAGATGGCGCGCGAGGCCCCGCCCGGGGCCTTGCGGGAGGACGCCGAGCTGCTGATGGCCCAGGCGGCGCGGTGCCGGGACATCCTGCGCGGCCTGACCAGGACCCCGGAGGCCGGCGATTCGGTCCATGAGCGGATGAGCCTGCTGCAGATGGTGCAGGAGGCCATCGAACCCCATGCCCGGGAGCCCGACGTCCGGGTCGAGGCGGTGGTCTCCGGCCCGCCGGACGAAACGCCGCCGGACATCTGGCGGCTGCCGGAGGTGCTTCACGCCCTGACCGCCTTCGTCGAGAACGCCGTGGACTTCGCCCGGTCCGAGATCCTGGTCACTGCCCGTTTCGATGCGCGGCATATCGCCATCGAGGTGCGCGACGACGGACCGGGCTTCGCGCCGGAGGTGCTGGCCAAGCTCGGCGAGCCCTATGTCACCAGCCGGCCCGGCGCCGAAGCCATGCGCAGCGGCCATGTCGGGATGGGTCTTGGCTTCTTCATCGCCAAGACCCTGCTGGAACGAACCGGGGCCGCCGTGGATTTCCGCAACGGTCGCGGCGGCGGCGCCGTGGTCACGGCGCGGTGGGCCCGGTCGGCGATCGAGGCGCCGAATGACCCGGATGCGTTCTCGGGGCTTGATGAAACCCCGGCCGCAGCGACACAATGACGCGCGCCGAATCCAACCGCGACGCGAAGTCGATCCGGA
Source organism: Caulobacter sp. (assembly GCA_040383665.1). Taxonomy (GTDB): domain Bacteria; phylum Pseudomonadota; class Alphaproteobacteria; order Caulobacterales; family Caulobacteraceae; genus Caulobacter. The sequence goes on along the minus strand of JBEIDC010000003.1, from coordinate 31,409 downwards.
GCTGATCCATGACCGATATTGCCGATGTCGTCGCAGGGCTTGCCGACCGCAGCCTTCTGGTGCTCGACGACGACGCGGCGCTGCGAACACGGCTCGGTCGGGCGCTGGAGCAGCGGGGTTTCGAGGTGCGGCTCGCCGGCAGCGTCTCGGAGGCGCTGGACGCGGTCAGGGCCTCGCCGCCGGCCCATGCGGTCCTCGACATGCGGCTGGAGGACGGCACCGGTCTTCGGATCGTCCAGGCCATCCGCGAGGCCCGGCCGGAGGCGCGGGTGGTGATGCTGACCGGATACGGCAACATCGCCACCGCGGTCGCAGCCGTTAAGGCCGGGGCGGTCGACTACCTGGCCAAGCCTGCCGACGCCGATGATGTGGCCCGCGCGCTGCTGGCCATCGGCGGCGGCGTTGCGGCTCCGCCCGAAAACCCGATGAGCGCCGACCGGGTGCGCTGGGAGCATATCCAGCGGGTCTACGAGCTGTGCGGCCACAATGTCTCCGAAACCGCCCGCCGACTGTCGATGCACCGCCGGACCCTGCAGCGGATCCTGGCCAAGCGCGCGCCGCGTTAGTCGGGGACATGTTCCGCGCAGCGGTATGTGTCCCCAGCAGCTTCGAAGCGGCGGGGGACACGCACTGAAGTGCATGTCCCCGATTACCGCCGAAACGCCGCCAGCCGCGCGAAGGCCAGGGTCAGCGCCTTGCGCCGCGCGGCGACCAGCGGCGTCAGAGGCGCGTCCCGCACCACCGCCCCGCCGAAGCCGTCAGCGACGATCAGGCCCGGCTCGGCCGGCAGCAGGTCGACGGGGAAGTGCGGCGCGACCGCGAAGTAGAAGGCGTCGCAGTACGGCGCGTACTCGCCCCATTTGCGGTCGGTCAGATAGTCCTCGGCGCTGGATTTCACCTCGACGATGACGATCTCGCCCCTGGGCCCCAGCGCCATCAGGTCGGCCCGCCGCCCGTTGGGCAGGCAGACCTCGGCCAGCGGCGCATAGGCCATCTCCGCCAGCAGCCGCGCCGCGCCGCGCGTGACAGCCAGCGTGGTCTCGGGCCGGGTGACCGTGACGATGGAGAGGGCGACAGCGTCCATGCCGCCATTTATGTTCGGGGTTTGTTCGCGGTCAAGACGCCTGGCGGGCTATGACCCCTGCGCCGGGAACTCCAGCGTCTGGCCGTAGCCGAGCGCCCGGATCCTTCCGACCGCGGCGGCCCTGGTCGCTTCCGGCAGCACGGCCCGGCGGGACAGCAGCCAGACGTAGTTGCCGCCGGGGGTGCCCATGATGGCCCAGGCGCCGTCGGGGGCGATGTCGAGGACCCAGTACTCCTGCGTCTTCACCCCGCCGAGGAAGACCATCTCGAACCGGGCGTTGCGGCTGCCCGGCAGGACGCGACCCTTGGTCGAAAACACCTTCACCGGCCCGTTGGCCGAGCCCTGGCGGCAGACCTGGCGGACGGCGAACTCGCCGGTCGTGGCGATGAAGGCGACATCGCCCTTGCCGCCGATCGGGGTGAACTCGCTGCGCGGGGCCTGGCAGCCGCGCTGGCCCAGGTTCGGCACTCGGGCGATCTCGTACCAGCGGCCGCTGTAGAAGCCGGCGGACACGGCCTCGGTCGGCGGCGGGGCCGCGGCGGAGGCGGCGGAGGCGACGGCCAGCACGGCCGCGACGGCGATGGCGGATGTCGGTCTCATGAGCCTGACCTTCTAGCGGAAGGCGGCAAAACGCGAAACGCCCCGCCGCGGTTGCGACGGGGCGTTCCGTGGATTGTGAACCGCGCGCCTTATTCGGCGGCGATGCTGACCGGCTTGTGCTCACGATCCTTGAAGTTGATCGCCTGCAGGTAACGGATGCCGTCCTCGGCGATGTCGTCGCCGACCATCCGGTCGCCTTCCATCTTCAGCTCTTCCAGGTCGACGTACATGCCGTAGAAGGCCTTGGTGCGGTCGGTGATGATGCCGGCGTTGAGCAGCGTCTTGACCAGCACGCGGAAGATGTTGGTCTGCTCCTTCATGCTCTCGCGACGGATGTCGTCGGTCATGATCTGGGCGAACTCGGCGATGACCTTGTCCGGGTCGAGGCCGAACGACTCATAGAGGTCGCGCTGCTGGTTCGGCCCGACAAGGTTGAAAAGCACGGCCTGGAAGCAGTGGGCCGCCCAGTCCTCGATGATCGCGTGCTCTTCCGCCGACAGCTTGGGGATGGTGCGGTCGGCCCAGATCTTCCCGAACTTGTGGTGGAAGGCCTCGTCGGTCATGACCAGCTGCATCAGCTTCTTGCCGACCGGGTCGTTGAGCTTGTTGTAGAAGGTGGCGAAGGCGCCCATGGCGAGGCCCTCGACCAGCATCTGCATGCCGATGATCTTCTTGTAGACCTCCGGGGCGCCGATGATCTCGACCAGCAGGGCCTTCAGCGTCGGGCCGCACTCGACCGGCTTGCCCCAGCGCGCCTTGACGTATTTGGCGAAGGCCGTGACGTGGCGGGCTTCCTCGCGGGTCTGGTTGGCGGCGTACTCCTGCGCGCCCTGGTCCTTCAGCACGTGGCAGAGGCTGGCCGACAGGTTCAGCGCGCCCTGTTCGCCGTGCAGGATCGAGGAGAAGCTGCGCAGCGTGGACTGGTTGATGAAGCGGATGCGCTCCTTGGGGTCCGACAGGTGGTTGGACACGTACTCGGTGGACAGGGCCACGACCATGTCCTCAGGCACCAGGGCCTGGTTTTCCATGTCGAAGGGCTCGTCGAAGTCGATGTAGTCCTTGTCCAGCGGATCCCAGAAGTGGTCGTGGGTCGCCGAGATGATCTTGTCGAAGGCCGTCGACCGGTTGCCGTAACGGTCGAGTTCGAGCATCGACTCGAAATCGTCCGGCGCCACGGCGTCGTACATGGCGTCCTTGGTGATGTTCTTGTCGCTCATCGCGAACTCCTCCGGCCACATGGGAAAGCGGGACCCGTTGGTCGAGCCTCTCGCACAATGTGAACACTGTCCACTTGGCGCGACGTCAGGTCAACCAGAAAGTGACGGGGGCGTCATCTTCTGACGACGATTCATCCTTCGGCGGCGGCCGCCCCTTCAAGATCGCGCAGCAAGGCCGGGTCGCGGCGGGTGCGTTCGACCAGGGTGTCGCAGTCGTCGCGCTCCTCCATCTCCAGCTGATCCAGCAGGCGGGGCAGGCGCTCGGCGGCGTCCATCAGCGTCGCGTCGTCGGCGTCAAGCACCGTGCGGATCGTCGCCACCACGTGCTTGCAGCGCAGGCGGTTCTCCTCGAAGTCCTTGCAGGTGCAGCGGCCGTCGGAACCGTCAGCGGCCGAGACCTCGACCACATAGGCGATGCCCTGTTCGCCCAGCACATGGGCCAGAACGCCGGCCGGGCCCACGTCCACCAGGCTGACCCAGCCCTTGTCGGCATAGTTCTCTCCGCGCTTGACCCGGGCCTCGGGCATGTCGCGGGTGACAGCGTCGTAGTCGAAGGCGGGGGCGTGCATGGGCGGCTCTTCAGCGGACGGGGGCCGAGCTAGCAGATTCGTTCATGCTTTGTCTTCGATGCGGTCGATGTCGTCATCGGAGAGGCCGAAGTGATGGCCGATCTCATGCACCAGGACATGGGCGACCAGCTCCTCGAGCGTCACATCGCCGCGCTCGGCCCATTCATCGAGGATCGGTCGACGGTAGAGGAAGATCATCGGCGGCGGCGTGGCCTCGAACACCGACCGCCGGGACAGGTCGACGCCCTGGTAGAGGCCGGTCAGCTCGAAGGCGTCCGCGATCTCCATCTCGGCCAGCACGGCGTCATCGGCGAAATCATCGACGCGGATCACCGCCTCGCGCGCCAGGCCGCGAAACGGTTCTGGCAGGTCGTCGAAAGCCTGCTCGGCCAGGGCTGCGAAGTCGTCGAGGGAGGGCGCAGGGCCGAATGTGCGGGTCATGGGCTGAACATGGCGCCGGGCGCGGCGGTTCGCCAGTCGCCGGGGCCCGTCGCCTTGTCTATCGTGGCCCCGAGATGATTCGGGCTGGATTCCAATGACGCAGATGGACCTGATCGTCGCGGCGGCGGCCGGCGCGGTCTGTCTGGCCCTTTGCGCGGCGCTCTGGAGCCTTGCCCAGAAACGGGCGATGGACCGCCAGCTGCGCCGGTTGCAGGACCGGCTGGAGATCGCCCAGCTCGGCGCGGAAACCGCCCAGGCCTCGGCCGAGGCCTTCGACAGCGCGCTGCTGGTGGTCGACGACGGCCGCGCCCACCTGGCCTCCGGCGACGAAAGCCTGTCCGCCTGCGTCGCCGCCCTGGGACTGGAGGCCGCCGAGCCGCAGGCTGTGGTCAACGCCCTGATGCGGGCCGATCCGGACCACGCCGCGCGCCTTCGGGCCCTGTTCGAACGCGGAGAGGCCTGCGCCTTCGAGGTGCGCGGGCCGAAGGGCGCGGTGTCGGTCGAGGGCCGAGCCGCCGGCGTGCTGGCCTGGCTGCGGCTGACCGCTTCCGCGGAAGAGGAGGCGGCGCTGCCCAGCGCGGCGCGGCTGGCCGCCTTCCTCGACGCCTCGGCCGACCCGGCCTGGATCGCCTCGGCCGACGGCGCCGTGCAGTGGGCCAACCGCGCCTGGCTGGACGCCGTGGGCGCCGCAACCGCCAAGGACGCCGCCGCCCGGGGCCTGTCGCTGGACAAAGGCGCGGACGTGCTGGCCGCGGAGGCCGCCAATCTGGGGGAACGCCGCGAAGCGATGCGCTGGGTGTCTCTGGGCGGGCGCCGCCGGGCCATGAAGCTGGTCGCCCAGCCGCTGGAGGGCGGCGGCGTCGGGGTGCGGACCACCGACGTCACCCAGGCCGAGGAGACGCAGGACGCGTTCAAGCGCCATGTCGAGGCCCATGACGAAACGCTGAACCATATCGCCGAGGCGGTCGCCATCTTCGGCGCCACCCGCCGCCTGGTCTTCCACAACGCGGCCTTCGCCCAGCTCTGGAGCCTGGAGCCCGCCTGGCTTTCAGAGCGACCGACCCACGGCGAGATCCTCGACCGGCTGCGGCAGCGCCAGAGGCTGCCGGAGACCTCCGAGTACGCCAGATGGAAGGCCGCCGAGCTGGCGCGCTACGAGACCCTCGGCCGTCAGCCGGACGACCTGTGGATGCTGCCGGACGGCCGGACGCTGCGTCTGGTCCGCCAGCCGCACCCGATGGGCGGCCTGCTGCTGCTGTTCTCGGACATCACCGACGACCTGAAGCTGAAGGCCCAGTACAACGCCCAGCTCAAGGTCCAGCAGGCGACGCTGGACAAGTTGAACGACGCGGTCGTGGTGTTCGGCTCCGACGGCCGGCTGCGCCTTCACAACGAGGCCTTCGAACGTTTCTGGAACGTCAGCGCCGCCGAGATGGAGGCCGCCGGCGATTTCGAGCGGGTCGTGGAGATCTGCGTGCCGCGCCTGCATGACATGGCCTTCTGGCGCGACCTGAAGGGCCGCGTGGCCGATCCCGATCCGGAGGCGCGGGCCCCGACGTCCGGCGAAAACCGCACCTCTGACGGCCGGATCGTTTCCTGGCAGTCGCGGCCGCTGCCGGACGGCGCGACCCTGATCGCCTTCGCCGACATCACCGACGCCCGCCGGCTGGAGGGCGCCCTGGCCGACCGCGAACAGGCGCTGGACAGCGCCGAGCGGCTGAAGCGGGAGTTCGTCGGCAACGTGTCCTACGAACTGCGCACGCCGCTGACGACGATCATCGGCTATTCCGAGCTGCTCGACCGCATGGGGGACGCCATCCCCGAGCGCGGGCGTTCCCACCTGGCCTCGGTCCGGCAGGCGGCGACCCAGCTCGGCCGGTCGATCGACGACGTGCTCGACATCGCGGCCATCGACGCCGGCGAGATGGCGCTGGAGATGGGCGACGTCCATGTCGATGTGCTGATGACCCAGACCGCCGAGCGATGGACCCAGCCGGCCGCCGCCGGGAAGGTCGAGCTGTTGCTGGAGATCGGCGACGACGTCGGCCTGATCCGCGGCGACATGCGCCGGCTGACCCAGACCATTGACCATCTCGTCGAGAACGCCCTGCGCCAGACGCCGCCGGACGGCCGGGTGACGCTGTCGGCGGTGCGGGCGGCGGGCGAGGTGCGGCTGTCGGTGACCAACACCGGTCGCGGCGTGCCCTTCCACGTCCAGGCCCACATCTTCGACCGCTTCGTCGGCCGCGAGCGCGGCGGACCGGGCCTGGGCCTGGCCCTGGTCAAGGCGCTGGTCGAGCTGCACGGCGGCTGGGTGGCGCTGGAGAGCGAACCCAACCAGGGCGCCACCTTCACCTGCCACCTGCCCGAAGCCGCCCTGGTCGTCAGCGGCCAGCGGGAACTGGGGTTCTAGGCACGTTATCCTCTCCCTCTTGGGAGAGGGGGACCATGCGGAGCATGGTGGTGAGGGATGCAACGCCGCCGAAAAGCCGACCGCCCGAGCGATCGCCTCAGTCGGCGGCGCTTCCCTCTCCGACCCGGCGCTGCCGGGCCACCTCTCCCAAGCGGGCGAGGAAGGTCAGGCTAGTGCTGGCTTTCCGGCAGTCGCACGATCAGGCCGTCCAGGTCGTCGGTGACCTTGATCTGGCAGGACAGGCGGCTGTTCGGCTCGACGTTCTCGGCGAAGTCGAGCATCGACTCCTCCATGGCCGACTTCTCGCCGGTCTTTCCTTCGAAAGCAGCGTCGACATAGACGTGGCAGGTCGCGCAGGCGCATGCCCCGCCGCAGTCGGCGTCGATGCCCGGGACGTTGTTCTTGATCGCACCTTCCATGACGGAGAGGCCGGTCTTCACGTCGACCGTATGCTCGGCGCCGCTATGCTCGATGTAGGTGATCTTGGCCATACGCTCCCTTGACGCCTCTTCTTTCCTGGTGACCGCCGTTCAGGCGGCGACCTCTTTCATGGAAACTGTCGTGTCCGCAAGCCTCTCGCGCGAGACAGGCTTGCGGTTACCGATGAGTTGTTTGCCCATCATGAACTCGGGCGGGCTGTTGACCGCCTCCACGGCCTGGATCTGATCACCCTTGAGGTGGAAGACCGCGAACTTCGCCGTGGCGGGATCGCCGCGCACCAGGATGGTGTCGGCGTCGAACGGCATGCCGGCGATCTGCAGCTTGAGATCGAACTGGTCGGACCAGAACCACGGCACTTCCGGCGTCAGCGGCGGCCTGCCGGCGATGACGCCGGCGGCGACCTTGGCCTGCTCCAGCGCGTTGGGCACGCTCTCCAGACGGACCGTGCGGTCGTAGAGCGGCAGAGGCCGGTGGGTGACGTCTCCGATGGCGAAGACGCTCGGATCGGCCGTGCGGGCGTCCAGGTCGACGACGATGCCGTTCACGCACGCCAGACCGGCGTCCCGGGCCAGGTCGTCATTGGGGATAGCCCCGATGCCGACCAGGGCGGCGTCACAGTCGATAGCCCGACCATCGGCCAGCCGCACGCGGCGGATTTCGCCGTTCTCGCCCTCGAAGGCGGCGATCTCCACGCCCAGCTCGAACTTGACGCCGCGCGCCTGATGGTAGGCGGTGAAGAAATCCGACAGCTGGGGGCAGGCGACCCGCGCCAGAATGCGCTTCTCGCGCTCGAGCACCATGGCGTGAGCGCCCAGCGCCCGGGCCGAGGCGGCCGCTTCCAGCCCGACGTAGCCGCCGCCGATGATGGCCAGCCTGCGATCCGGGCCCAGCGCCGCCTTCAGCTGCTCGGCGTCGGCCGCGGTGCGCAGCTCAAGCACGCCCTTGAGGTCGGCTCCCGGGATCGGCAGCTTGCGGGCCCGCGCGCCGGTGGCGAACACCAGAATGTCGTAGGCGACCGTCTCGCCGGTCGACAGGGTCACCGTCTTGTCGCCGCGGTTCACGGACGTGGCCGTCACGCCGAGCCGCAGGTCGCAGCCGTTGTCGGCGTACCAGGCCGTGTCCTTGAGCGCGAGACTGGCGGCGTCCGCCTCGCCCTTCAGCCAGGCCTTGCTGAGGGGCGGACGCTGGTAGGGCGGGATCGGTTCGTCGCCGATCAGCACAATCGGGCCCTCATGGCCGGACTGGCGCAGAAACGCCGCCATCGACCCGCCGGCATGGCCGGCGCCAAGGATCACGACCTTCGCCTTGAGATCAGACACCCAGGTACTCCCCGAACTCCGCGCGGAAAATGACGACCGCGTCACTTTTTGGCAAGCGGCGGCCTGCCCGCCGGTTCATTTTTGTCTCAGCCCGGATGGCTCAGCCAGAACCAGCCATAGAACAGGACCCAGGCCAGCGTGAAGCCGGCCAGCCCAATACGGGGTGAAATCCGCTCGCGGACCAGCCCGCCGATCACGGCCATGGCGACCGCCACGAGCAGGAACCTCGGCAACCGCACCGGCCAGGCCGCGGCGATCCAGGCCGGCAGACTGGCGCCCTGGGCCGGGGCGAGGGCGGCGTAGACCTTGTAGGGCGTGCTGGTCAGCGGACCCTTCATCGCCGCGCCCAGCCAGCCGGACGCCATCTCGCGGTCGGCGCGGGCGATCATGGCGTCGGAGACGGCCGGAACGGCGGCCACGGCGGTTCGGGCCTGAGCGGGCTGCTGCTGGGCCCAGAGGTACATGGCCCCGCCGCCGATCGCCGCTCCGGTGGCCGCCAGCAGCGCGGCGATCACCCCGGCCCGAAATCCCTTCCGCATCGCGATCAGGCCGATGATCACATCCGGAACGATGAAGAACAGGAATCCCTCGGCCGCGCCCCAGAGCAGGGCGGCCCATGACCACGGGTTCGTCATTCTGCCAGCATTTGGCGCCATACCCGAGTTATGGCATGATCCGCCCATGACCGAGATGAAGAAAATCACCGCCTTCGTCCCCGCCGCCCTCCTGGCCTCCGCGCAGGAGGAGACGGGCGTCGGCATCTCGGAAACCCTGCGCATCGGCCTGCAGAAGATCGCTCACGAGCGCTTCTACAAAGGCCTGCAGGAGCTCGAGGGGAAGGTCGACTTCGAGTTCGACTTCGACGCCTCTCGCAAAGACAAGGATCGCGATTTCGGCGGCGACCGGTGATCGCGGCCGATACATCGGCGCTGATCGGCCTCTTGAAGGGTGATCCGGATCCCAGGGTCAGGCGGCTGTCCGAGGCGGTGCGCGCACAGGCCCTGTGGTTGCCCCCGCCTGTGGTGACCGAAATGATCGCCGGCGCCTATGACCGTCCACAATTGAGCGGGCTACTGGACGGCGCCCCGTTGCTGCCGTTGATCGACGGCTACTGGGATCGCGCGGCCGAGACCCGGCGGGTGCTTCTCGCGAAGGGACTTAAGGCCCAAACGCTGGACACACTGATTGCTCAATTCTGCATCGACAGCGAGACGCCGCTGCTCACGCTCGACAGCGACTTCCGGCACTTCGCAACGCACTGCGGCCTGAAGCTGGCCTAGGCGACCCGCTCCACCATCATCTTCTTGATCTCGGCGATGGCCTTGGCCGGGTTCAGCCCCTTGGGGCAGACCTGGGCGCAGTTCATGATCGTGTGGCAACGGTAGAGCTTGAAGGGGTCCTCGAGCGCGTCGAGGCGGTCGCCGGTCGACTCATCGCGGCTGTCGATCAGCCAGCGGTAGGCGTGCAGCAGCGTGGCCGGGCCCAGGTACTTCTCGCCGTTCCACCAGTAGCTGGGGCAGGAGGTCGAGCAGCAGGCGCAGAGGATGCACTCGTACAGGCCGTCCAGCTTGGCGCGGTCGGTCTCCGACTGCTTCCATTCGGTCTGGGGCTCGGGCGTTTCGGTATGCAGCCAGGGCTCGATCGAGGCGTACTGGGCGTAGAACAGGGTCAGGTCGGGGACCAGGTCCTTGACCACCGGCTGGCTGGGCAGCGGGGCGATCTGGATTTCCTTGCCGACGACGTCCTCCCAGCCCTGGGTGCAGGCGAGCGTGTTGCGGCCGCCGATGTTCATTGCGCAGGAGCCGCAGACGCCTTCGCGGCAGGACCGGCGGAAGGTCAGGGTCGGGTCGATGTCGTTCTTGATGTGGATCAGGACGTCCAGCAGCATCGGGCCGCACCTGTCGACGTCCACGTCGTAGGTGTCCCAGCGCGGGTTGGCCGTCCCCTCCGGATCGTAGCGGTAGATCTTGAAGGTCTTGACGCGCCTGGCGCCGGACGGGGCGGCGAAATGCCGGCCCTTGCCGATGCGGGAATTCTTGGGGAGCGCGAGTTGGACCATGACGCCGCTTCGTTCCGTAACCTTGCCTGGATGACGATCTAGAGCGCGTAGCGGTCCCTGTCCACGTCGGACAGGGACCGTTCCGCAGCGTTACCCCGTCCAGGGTTGCGGTTGTTGCGAGTTGGTCGCGACAACGGGGCTCTTGCCGCCGTACCAGTCGATGTTTCGGGTCAGCCACATGGCCGCCGTCAGGCCGGTGAAGGCGGCGACCGAGCCGGCCAGAAGCGCGAAATCCTCGAGCCGCATCAGCAGGTAGATCAGGCCGTAGACCAGGCTGAACACGACGATCGCCTGGATCCTGTATCGCGCGGCCCGGAAGGCGGCGCCGGCGTAGAGCCCGATCAGCAGTACCGTGGCCACGGCGGCGATGGCGAAACCCCAGTCGAAACCGACGTACTCCGACAGGCTGAGCAGCAGCAGGTAGAAGACCATCTGCGCCAGGCCGATCAGCACATACTGGGCCGCGTGCAGCCGACGTCCCGACAGGGCTTCGAAGACGAAGAAGGTCAGGAAGACCAGGCCGATGAACATAACCGCGTACTTCAGCGCCCGCATCACGAACTGGTAGGGGTTGTTGGCCGGCACGAAGCTGACGCCCAGGTCCTTTCGGCCCAGCTCGAGCAGCGACACCGCGTCGGACGGGCCCTCCGCCGCCAGGCCCCTGGCCATGAAGGGCACGGTCCAGTCGGCCTTGAAGCCACTGCCGCCCACCTGCCGGTTCGTCGGCGAAAAGCCGCCGTCGAAGCCGGGGTCCGGCCAGTCGCCGGTGACGGTCACCCGGGTGGACCGGGCGAAGGGCATGATCGACAGGCGCTCGGCGCCGGTGAAGACCAGCCGCGTCCGGAAACGCCCGCCGGCCAGAAGCGAGGCAGCCGGCGCGCTCATCAGGCCAAAGCCCCCGGATCCGTCGGGGACCGCCTGATCCCCGTCGGTCGCGCGCCCGGGGCGGCCAAGGCTGATGTCGGAGGCGGGCGCGAAGGCCAGCTGGGCAGGACCGCCGGGGCCGGTCACGACGCCCGCCGGGTCCAGCTTGCCGCCGCGCAGGTCGGAGAAGCCGAGCACGACCCGCGCGCGGCTCCAGTCCACGGTGGCGCCGGCCAGCACGCCGGGCGCGGCCGGGACGGCGGGGAAGACCGCGTCGATGTCGACGGTCGCCTCGTAGACCGGCACGGAGAAGATGCCGCGCTTGAGCGTGCTGCTGGCAACCTGCGCCGTCGCCGAGCCGGTGTCGGGCGACAGCACGTACCAGCCATGCCGCGCCTCCTCGCCCGCCCTGGCGGCCGGCACGACATAGGGCGCGACGATCAGCGGGCCGAGCACCTGCTGGGCGCCGCCCTTCATGCCCGAGACCTCGGCCACCACCTTCTCGGAGCGGTTGGCGCGGTCATGGACCAGGCCCAGCACGAACAGGCCGGGGATGGCCATCAGCAGGGCCAGCAGACAGACGAGCAGCGCCTTGCCGCCCCAGCCGGCGGATTTCGGTCTGGGCAGCCTGATGTAGGCGCCGGCGGTTTCGGGTAGCGGGTCGGACATCATGCCCCTCCGTGATGATCGAAGGCGGAGCAGACACAGCGTCCGTGCAGAGGGCATGGAGGGCGGGCGCGGGCGGTGTGGAGCCCGCGTCCTTTTCCGGTCTTCAAACCGAAAACGGTGCGCCGCCCGACCGGGTGACGCGCCGTCCCGAAAGCCTTGCGGCGTAGGGGTCTAGTACACCCGCGCCTTGGGCGGGATGTAGCTGATTTCGTTGGTCATCGTGTAGTTGTGGACCGGCCGGTAGTCGATCTTCACCTTGCCGCTGGCGTCGTCGAACCAGGACAGGGTGTGTTTCATCCATTCGTCGTCGTTGCGGTCGGAGAAGTCCTCGCGGGCGTGGGCGCCGCGGCTCTCGGTGCGGTTCAGCGCGCTGTTCACCGTCACCGCCGCCTGGCCGACCAGGTTGTCGAACTCCAGCGTCTCCATGAGGTCGCTGTTCCAGATCAGGCCGCGGTCAGTGACCTTGATGTCCTTGCGGGCGGCGACGACGGCGGCGATGCGGTCGACGCCGCTCTTCAGCGACTCGCCGGTGCGGAAGACGGCGGCGTCCTCCTGCATGGCCCGCTGCATCTCCAGCCGCAGGTCGGCGGTGGTGCGCGTCCCGTCGGCGTGGCGGAAGCGGTCGAAGCGGGCCAGATGGGCGTCGGTCATGACGTCCTTCATTTCCGGCTGGACCTCGCCCGGCTTGACCATCTCGGCGCAGCGCAGGCCGACGGCGCGGCCGAACACCACCAGGTCGATCAGACTGTTGGAGCCCAGGCGGTTGGCGCCGTGGACCGAGACGCAGGCGGCCTCGCCGACGGCCATCAGGCCCGGCACGATGGTGTCGGCGTTGTCGCCGGTCTTGGTCACCACCTCGCCGTGGTAGTTCGTCTGCAGGCCGCCCATGTTGTAGTGGACGGTCGGCAGGACGGGGATCGGGGCGCGGGTCACGTCGACGCCGGCGAAGACCTTGGCGGTCTCGGAGATGCCGGGCAGGCGCTCGTGCAGGATCTTCGGATCGAGGTGGTCCAGGTGCAGGAAAATGTGGTCCTTGCCTGGACCCACCCCGCGTCCTTCGCGGATCTCGATGGTCATGGCGCGGCTGACCATGTCCCGCGGCGCCAGGTCCTTCACGCTGGGGGCGTAGCGCTCCATGAAGCGCTCGCCCTCGGAGTTGGTCAGATAGCCGCCCTCGCCCCGGGCGCCCTCGGTGATCAGGCAGCCGGCCGGGAAGATGCCGGTCGGGTGGAACTGCACAAACTCCATGTCCTGCAGCGGCAGGCCGGCGCGCAGGGCCATGCCGCCGCCGTCGCCGGTGCAGGTGTGGGCGCTGGTGGCCGACAGGTAGGCGCGGCCGTAGCCGCCGGTGGCCAGGATGGTCCGCTGCGCCTGGAATCGGTGCAGGGTGCCGTCGTCCAGCTTCCAGGCCGTCACGCCGCGGCAGACGCCGTCGTCCATGATCAGGTCGAGGCCGAAGTACTCGATGAAGAACTCGACGTCCTTGCTGAGCGCCTGTCCGTACATGGTGTGCAGCATGGCGTGGCCGGTGCGGTCGGCCGCCGCGCAGGTGCGCTGGATCGGCGCCTCGCCGTAGTTGCGGGTCATGCCGCCGAAGGCGCGCTGGTAGATCTTGCCGTCCGGGGTGCGCGAGAAGGGCACGCCCCAGTGCTCGAGCTCATAGACCGCCGCCGGGGCGTTGCGGGTCAGGTACTCGATGGCGTCCTGGTCGCCCAGCCAGTCCGAGCCCTTGACGGTGTCGTACATGTGCCAGCGCCAGTCGTCCTCGCCCATGTTGCCGAGCGAGGCGGAGATGCCGCCCTGGGCGGCGACCGTGTGCGAGCGGGTCGGGAAGACCTTGGTGATGCAGGCGGTCTTGAGGCCGGCGGCGGCGCAGCCGAGCGCGGCGCGCAGGCCCGAGCCGCCCGCGCCCACCACCACGATGTCGAACTTGTGGTCGATGAACTTGTAGGCGGCCATCAAAGGGCTCCCGACATCAGGGCCACCTTGAGGATGGCGAACAGGCCCAGGGCGGCGCCCAGGACACAGACGAAGAGGTTGAGCAGCAGAAGCCCGGTCTTGGCCACGAAGCCCTCGATATAGTCCTCGACCACCACCTGGATCTGCAGGCGCAGGTGGAAGAAACCGACCGCGACCAGAAGTCCTGCGAGCACCGCGTTGAGCGGCTGGGCCAGCCAGGTCGAGGCCGAGGCGAAGTCGCCCTTGGCCAGCAGCGGGCCCGAGAAGGCGGCCCAGAGGACCAGCGGGATCAGGGCGATGCCGCTGACCCGTTCAGCGATGAAGTGGCCGGCGCCGTGCTTGGCGGCGCCCAGGCCCCGGGCGCGCGACAGCGGGGTGCGGAAGTTGCTGCTGGTCCCGGCCATCACAGGGCTCCCGTACTGGCGGCGATCAGCCAGACCGCGGCGGTGGCCACGCCGGCGAAGACCAGGCTGGCGATGGTCATGGTGTCGGCGAACTTCGGCTGGAAGCCCTTGCCCACGTCCCAGATGATGTGCCGCACCATGCTCGCCAGGTTGAAGAACAACGCGAAGGTCAGGCCCAGAAGCACCAGCTTGCCGAGCGGCGACCCGAGCAGACCCATGTAGGTCGCCCATGCGTCCGGACCAGAGGCCAGGGACAGCAGCCAGCCGACCAGGATCAGGGCGCCGACATAGAGGGCGATCAGGCTGCCGCGATGGAGGATCGAGCCCGCCATGGTGACATGCCAGCGCCAGACCTGGAGGTGGGGCGAAAGGGGCCGCTCGCGGACCCCGGGCGAAGCTTCGGTCATCTGGGACTCGTGATTGCGCGGTCTTCTGTAGAAGGCCGCTCCGGATTTAACCCCCGGGGCGCGGGTGTCAACGCGAGCGGGGCCTTTTCGGCGAACGACTTGCGCCTCCCGCTGGGGAAAGGCGCGCGATGGGAGCGGCGGCGAGCGCCGCTCCCAGGCCGTTACAGGCGGTGCAGGCCGCAGAGCTTGTTGCCGTCCGGGTCGCGCAGGTAGGCGAGGTACATGCTGCCCGGCCCCTCGCCCCGCACGCCGGGGGGATCCTCGCAGGTGGTTCCGCCGGCAGCGAGGCCGGCCGCGTGCCAGGCGTCGGCCTGGGCGGGCGAGTCGCAGGCGAAGCCGATGGTGCCGCCGTTGGGCGCGGTGGCCGGCTCGCCATTGATCGGCAGCGACACCGAGAAGACGCCGGTCGGGGTCCGGTAGAAGATCCGGTGGCGGTCGACGAAGCCTGCGGGCACGCCCAGCGTGCCGAGCACCGCGTCATAGAAGGCCTTGGCCCGCTCGAGGTCGTTGGTCCCGATCATGATGTGGGAGAACATTGTGGTTTCCTTCCCTTGTTGTTGGTCGTCCGGTGCTTGCGCCGAAGGGTCCGGGCTCTAGCTTCGGAAGACGGTCAGCGCCAGATGCTGCAGAAGCATGATGGTCTTGGCGTCGCGGATCCGGCCGTCGGCGACCATGGCCAGGGCCTCGTCGATGGTCGTCTCCAGCACCTCGATATCCTCGCCCTCGTCCGGGTGGCCGCCGCCGTCGCCGATCCGCATTCCCGCGTCGTACTCGGCCACGAAGAAGTGGAGGATCTCGGTCACCGAGCCCGGGCTCATGAAGGCCTCGAAGACCTTGCTGACCGCGCCCAGGCGATAGCCGAGCTCTTCCTCGACCTCGGCGCGGATGCGCGTTTCCGGCTCGGCGTTGTCCAGCAGGCCAGCGGCGGCCTCGATCAGGAGGTCGTCGTAGCCGTTGACGAAGGCCGGATAGCGGAACTGCCGAACCAGCAGCACCGCACGGCCGGGAAGGCTGTAGGGCAGCAGCACCGCGCCGTTGCCCCGGTCATAGTGCTCGCGATGCTGAGTCTGCCATGTCCCGTCGCGACGCTTCCAGTCGAAGCTGGTGGTCTTCAGGACATACCAGTTGTCCGACAGCAGCCGCGTCTCGCGGACGCGGACCCGATCCTTGACGCTCACGTCGATCTCCTCAATCCCGCACCCGCTCGAGCCAGTCGGCCGAACGCATCTCCTGCAGCCGCGAGACGGTGCGCTCGAACTCGAAGGCGCCGTCCCCTTCCGGATAGAGCCGTTCGGGCTCGACCTCGGCCAGGGCGACCAGCTTGGCCTCGGCCTCGTAGAGGGCGTCGATCAGGGTGTTGAACCGTTTGGCGGCGTCGCGCTTCGCCGGAACCAGCCTCGGGACGTCCTGGAGGAACACCGTGTGGAAGCGGCCGGCGACGGCCAGATAGTCCTGCGGTCCCAGCGCATGATCACAGAGGCTGGAGAAGCCGGCCCGCAGGAGGCCGCCGCTGGCGCGCGGCAGGTGCAACTTCCGGCCCAGAACCTCCAGGGTCGCGCCGGTCTCGGCCGCGCCATCCAGCATGTCGGTCCACAGTCGGTCGAAGGTCCGCTGGTTGTCGGGGTCGGCCGGGGCCAGCCAGGTGCGGGCCCCGCGCAGCCGGTCGAGCCGGAAGTCCACCGGCCCGCGCACGCTGACCACCTCCAGCTTCCCCTTGAGCATGGCGATGAAGGGCAGGAACAGCTGGCGGTTTATGCCGTCCCTGTAGAGATCGTCCGGCGGCCGGTTGGAGGTGACCACCAGGGTCACGCCCAGCGCGAACAGCTGCTCGAACAGGCGGCCCAGGATCATGGCGTCGGCGATGTCGGTGACCTGGAACTCGTCGAAACAGAGCAGCCGGGCGTTCTCGGCGATCAGCTCGGCGGTCGGGGCGATCGGATCATCGCCCTTGCTCTGGCCGAAGCGCGCCTTGCGGGCGGCGGCGTCGCCCTTGCGCCAGGCGTCGATGCCGGCGTGGACCTCGGCCATGAAGACGTGGAAGTGGATCCGCCGCTTCCTGGCGATCGGCGCGGACTCGTAGAACAGGTCCATAAGCATGGACTTGCCCCGCCCTACCGGCCCCCAGAGGTAGACCCCGCGCGCGCCCTTCGGCTTGCGGAAAAAGGAAAAGCCCGGCTCCGACAGCGCGTTGAGGTCGCCTTCCAGGCGTGACAGCGCGCCGAGCGCCGCCTCCTGGGCCGCGTCGGGTCGGATATCCCCAGCGGAAAGGCGCTCGCGGTAGGCGGCGCGGACGGATAAAGGCATCGCAAACCGGTTAGCGCGCGTTGCGCCGCGCTTCAATGGATACAGACCCATGAGAACCATCATCGAGCCCTTCCGCATCAAGGCGGTCGAGCCCATCCGCATGACCACGCGGGACGAACGCGCCCGCCTGATCGCGGCGGCGGACTACAACCTCTTTTCGCTGCACTCCGAGGACGTGCTGATCGATCTTCTGACCGACAGCGGCACCTCGGCCATGAGCGCCCGCCAACAGGCCGCCCTGATGTCGGGCGACGAAAGCTATGCCGGCAGCCCGTCCTTCTTCCGCTTCGAAGCGGCGGTGAAGGAGCTGATGCCGTTCAAGTACGTGATCCCGACCCACCAGGGCCGGGCGGCAGAGGCCATCCTGTTCTCGATCCTGGGCGGCCCCGGGAAGTTCATCCCGTCCAACACCCACTTCGACACCACCCGCGGCAGCATCGAGTCGACCGGGGCCGAAGCGACCGATCTGGTCATCGCCGAGGGTTTGGACCCGACCAGCCTCCATCCCTTCAAGGGCAACATGGATCTGGCCCGGCTGGAGGCCTACCTCGCCGAACACGGCGCGGCGGTCCCCTGCGTGATGATCACCGTGACCAACAACGCCGGCGGCGGCCAGCCGGTCAGCCTGGAGAACATCCGGGCGACAGCGAAGATCGCGAAGGCCCATGGCAAGCCCTTCATCATCGACGGCTGTCGCTTCGCCGAGAACGCCTACTTCATCAAGATGCGCGAGCCCGGCCAGGAGGGCCGCTCGGTGAAGGACATCGTCCGCGACATGTTCGAGGACGCCGACGGCATGACCATGTCGGCCAAGAAGGACGCCTTCGCCAACATCGGCGGCTGGCTGGCGCTGAACGACGACGATCTGGCCCAGGCGGCCCGCAACCGGCTGATCCTGACGGAGGGCTTTCCGACCTACGGCGGGCTGGCCGGCCGCGACCTGGACGCCATCGCCCAGGGCCTGACCGAGATCATCGACGAGGACTACCTGCGCTATCGCCTGCGCAGCATGGCCTACATCGGCGAACGGCTGGAGGCGATGGGCGTGCCGATCGTGCGGCCGACCGGCGGCCACGCGGTGTTCATCGACGCCCGCCGGCTGCTGCCGCACATCCCGCCACAGGAGTACCCCGGCCAGGCCCTGGCCGTGGCGCTGTACCTTGAGGGCGGCATCCGCGCCTGCGAGATCGGCACGGTGATGTTCGGCCTCAAGCCCGACGGGACCGAGGTGGAGGCGCCGATGGATCTGGTCCGCATGGCCTTCCCGCGCCGCGTCTACACCCAGAGCCACGCCGACTACATCGTCGAGGTCTTCGAGGAGATCGTGGCCCGCAAGGACGCGCTGAAGGGGATGAAGATCACCTGGCAGCCTTCGGCCATGCGCCACTTCACCGCGAAGTTCGCGCCCCTTTAGGCGGGCGAAAGACGGTGGAGGTCAGACCCCCACCGCTTTCTTCAGGATCTCGTTGATCCTGCCTTGCCATCCCGGCCCATCGGCCCGGAAGCGGTCTATGACGTCCTGGTCAAGCCGAAGGGTGACCTGCTTCTTCGGCTGTTCCAGCCTGGGCCGGCCACGCCGGGTGAGCGTGCCCGTCGCGGGGCGGAGAACCTGATCGCCATGCCGGATTTCGGCGCGCTCAAAGACTTCGGCCGACCACTCCGGCGCATCATCCGGATCGATCCAGGGTTCTCTCGTAGGCTTCTCGTTCTCTGGCATTACATTCTCTCATCGAGATGATGCGGCGAGCATCGCGGCGTGGGGTCCAGACGACCATGACGATCTTGCCGCCAAGACGTCCCAGAGTCTGGAAGCGTTGCTCACCATAGTTTCGACGGTCGTCTTCGATGGTCAGAACGGCGCCCTCAAACAGGATCGCCGCTTCCGCGAAATCCAGGCCCCGCTGCTCGAGTGTCAGTGCCCGCTTTCTGTCATCGTACTCGGTATCCATCGAATGGATTCCATCGGGCGGGTGGCGATCAGGCGTCTCCAAAGTTGTGTACTACACGCTTCCCCCAATGGTTTGCATTCCGTTGTCGCGGCAACCGGCATCGGCATTCTTTTATGTAGCTACAATTTTACGGCCGTCAATTCCTGTAGCTACACGAAAAACCGGCTTGACCTTCGCCGCCACACAAGGCGCTCTCCGCCTTCGCGCCGGAGCCACGCTTGTCCCGCCACCCGCCACCGCCACCGCTGTCCGACGTCCCGCTGGAGCCGGGGCTGTACATCGTGGCGACGCCGATCGGGAACCTGCGCGACATCACGCTGCGGGCGCTGGACGTGCTGAACGGCTGCGACCTGTTGCTGGCCGAGGACACCCGGGTGACCGGCAAGCTGCTGGCCGCCTACGGCCTGTCGAAGACCATGGCCCGCTATGACGAGCACGCCGCCGAGCGGGCGCGGCCACGGATCATGGCGGCGCTGGAGGCCGACCAGAGCGTGGCCCTGGTGTCCGACGCCGGCACGCCGCTGGTCTCCGATCCCGGCTACCGGCTGGTGAAGGAAGTGGTCGAGGCCGGGTATCGCGTCTTCCCCATACCCGGTCCCTCGGCGGCGCTGGCGGCCCTGACCCTGGCCGGCCTGCCCACCGACCGCTTCCTGTTCGCCGGGTTCACGCCGCCGAAGAGCGCCGCGCGCCGAACCTTCCTGGCCGAGTTCGCCCAAGCCCGGGCGACGCTGATCTTCTACGAGACCGGGCCCCGTCTGCGCGCCAGCCTTGAGGATATGCTGGCCGTGTTCGGTCCGCGGGAGGCGGCGGTGACCCGCGAGCTGACCAAGCTCTACGAGACGGCTGTGCGCGGGACGCTGGAGCAGCTGGCCGTCGATCCGGCGCTGGAGGAGCCAAAGGGCGAGATCGTCGTGCTGGTCGGGCCGGGCGTCGCCGAGGTGGCCAGCGCGGCGGACGCCGACCTGGCCCTGGCCGAGGCCCTGACGCGGCTGGCGCCGGGCGAGGCGGCGTCGGAGGTGGCGAAATCGCTGGGTCTCAATCGCCGCGACCTCTACCGCCGGGCCCTCGCGCTGAAGGACGCGGAATGACGGCGACCCGCAGCGCGCGCGGCCAGGCGGCCCGGCGCTCAGGCCGGCGCGGCGAGGTTCTGGCCGCCCTGCTGCTGATGGCGCGAGGCTATCGCATTCTCGGCTTCCGGCTGGCCGCGCCCCAGGGCGAGATCGACATCCTGGCCCTGAAGGGCGGCGTGCTGGCGGTGGTCGAGGTCAAGCGGCGCACGACGTTGGAGACCGCGCTGGAGGCCGTGCACGCCGAGCAGCGCGAACGCCTGCGACGCTCGGCCATGGCCATCGTCGCCGGCCGCCCGGCCCTGAAGACCGCGACCATCCGCCTCGACCTGGTCGCCCTCGCCCCCGGCCGCCTGCCGCGCCATATTCCCGATGCGTGGAAGGGCGCCTGAGCATGACGCGGGACGAGGCCGAGAATTTCCTGACAGAGGTCGGGACGGGACCTGACGAGGGATTTCCCCTGTTCGAGGCCGCCATCGCCTGCGCCGTGCACGACGACGACAGCCGGGACGAGGCCGGCGCGCGGACGCTGGGCGCCGAGGGCGCGGCCTTTCTGGCCAGAAGGCTGGAGACCGAGTCGCCGGAGGAAGCCATCGCCGAGTCCATGGCCGGCGACCTGCGGCTGGAGGGCGACCTGATGACCTTCGAGGACCAGGCCAACGCCGACATCATCGCCGTGGCCGAGCGGCGCAAGGGCATCCCGGTATCGCTCGGCGTCTTCTATCTGCACGCCGCCCGCCAGACCGGGCTGGATGTGAAGGGCGTCGATTTTCCCGGCCACTTCCTGCTGCGGATCGAGACGGTCGAGGGGCCGCTGGCGCTGGATCCGTTCAGCGAGGGCCGGGTGGTGCTGCCGTCAGAGCTGTCGCGACGGGCGCTGCGCACCGGCCTGACGCCGGATGTGGCCGGGCGGCTGGACCTCCTGATGGCGCCGACCACCGACCGCCAGGTGCTGATCCGGCTGCAGAACAACATCTTCGCCCGGGCCCAGGCGGCCGGCGACTGGCCGCGCGCCGAGCGCTCGGCCCTGCGCCGCGCCCTGCTCGACCCCTCCGACCACCGGCCGTGGCTCGACGTCGCCCGGGCCCGGGAAGGCCAGGGCGCCCTGGCCGGTGCGCTGCAGGCGCTGGGCCGCGCCCAGCAGCTGGACGGCGGCGCGGCCATCGCGGCCCGGGCGGCGCGCGAACGCGTGCGGCTCAGACTCAACTAGGACCGCGCGGCGCTGGAGCGGGTCAGGTTGCGGCTGAGCCAGGAACTGCCCGCCGCCTCTGGCGAAGCCGCTTGCGAGTGGCTAAGTCGAAGGCCGCCGGTCGTCGGCCCCAAAGGAATGCTCCCATGTCGCTGAAGGTCGCCGTGCAGATGGATCCCGTCGAAGGGATCAACATCGAGACCGACACCAGCTTCATGATGATGATGGAGGCCCAGAGCCGGGGCCACCAGCTGTGGGTCTACACGCCCGACAAGCTGTCTCTGGAGGGGGGACGGGTCACAGCCCGCGCCCGGCCGGTGACGGTGAGGGCCGTCAAGGGCGACCATGCGACGCTGGGCGAGACCCGGGTGCTCGACCTGGAGGAGGAGATCGACGTGGTGCTGATGCGCCAGGATCCGCCCTTCGACATGGCCTACATCACCGCCACCCACTTCCTGGACAAGGTCCACCCGAAGGTGCTGGTGGTGAATAACCCCACGGAAGTGCGCAACGCGCCGGAGAAGCTGTTCGTCACCGACTTCCCGGGCGTGCAGCCGCCAACCCTGATCACCAGCGACCACGAGGCCATCTACGACTTCCGCGAACGCCATGGCGACATGGTGCTCAAGCCCCTGCATGGCGGCGGCGGCTCGGGGGTGGTGCGGCTGAAGGCCGACGATCCCAACCTCGACGCCCTGCTCGAGCTGCACGCCCTCATCGGCCGCGACCAGGTCATCGCCCAGAAGTTCATCCCGGCGGTCAGCAAGGGCGACAAGCGCGTGCTGCTGGTCGACGGCGAACCGGTCGGGGCCATCAACCGCATCCCGGCCGAGGGCCAGGTGCGCTCCAACCTCGCCCGAGGCGGCCGGGCGGCGGCGGTCGAGCTGACCGCGCGTGATCTGGAGCTGTGCGCCATCATCGGGCCCGAACTGAAGCGCCGGGGCCTGCTGTTCGTCGGTATCGACGTGATCGGCGACTATCTGACCGAGATCAACGTCACCTCGCCGACCGGGGCCCAGCAGCTGAAACGATTCAGCGGCATCGACGCCGCGGCCGTCCTGTTCGACCGGATCGAGGCTATCCGAAGCAACGGATGAATTGTGTCGACTACGTGACTGATTCATTTCATCTTCCTCGTTGGTTCCCTTTTCGTTCTTGATCTTTCCTGCCCTCTATGGTTGTGTCTGTGGACAAGTCACAGATCCTGTACCGGGGAGGCGGCATGGTCGCGCGCGTGGTGACGGTCGCTTTCCAGGGCGTTGAGGCCCGGCGCGTTGATGTCGAGGTCCAGCTGACCGGCGGCGAACAGGTGATGGTCGTGGTCGGCCTGGGCGACAAGGCCGTCGCCGAAAGCCGCGAGCGCGTACGCGGCGCCTTCACCGGGCTGGGCCTGGCCATGCCGGGCAAGCGGATCGTCGTGAACCTGGCCCCCGCCGACCTGCCCAAGGAGGGCAGCCACTACGACCTGCCGATCGCCCTGGCGGTGATGGGGGCCATGGGGGTGATCCCGCCGGACGCCCTGAACGGCTGGGTGGCGGTGGGGGAGCTGTCGCTGGACGGCACCATCAGCCCGGTGGCCGGGGTGCTGCCGGCGGCCGTGGCGGCCGGGGCCATGGACCTGGGCCTGATCTGCCCCGAGCCCTGCGGCGCGGAGGCGGCCTGGGCTGGCGGCACGCGGGTGATCGCGCCACGCTCGCTGATCGGCCTGATCAACCACTTCCGGGGAACCCAGCTGCTGTCGGAACCCAGGCCGGGGCCGATCGTCGACGGCGGGCGCATCCCCGACCTGCGGGAGGTGAAGGGTCAGGAACAGGCCAAGCGGGCGCTGGAGATCGCCGCCGCCGGCGGTCACAACCTGTTGTTCAGCGGGCCGCCCGGGTCAGGCAAGTCGATGATGGCCCAGCGCCTGCCCGGCATCCTGCCGCCGCTGTCGCCGGCCGAACTGCTCGAGACCTCGATGGTTCATTCGGTGGCCGGGCTGATCGCGCGCGGCGAATTGACCCGCGCGCGGCCCTTCCGGGCGCCCCACCACTCCGCCAGCATGGCGGCCCTGACCGGCGGCGGTCTGAGGGCCAAGCCCGGCGAGGTGTCGCTGGCGCACAATGGCGTGCTGTTCCTCGATGAACTGCCGGAGTTCAGCGCGCAGGCGCTCGACAGCCTCCGCGCGCCGCTGGAGACCGGCGAGGTGATGGTCGCCCGGGCCAACGCCCACATCCGCTATCCGGCCCGGGTGCAGCTGGTCGCGGCCCAGAATCCCTGCCGCTGCGGACATGGCGGGCCGGGCAAGGGCTACTGCGGCAAGGCTCCGCGCTGCCAGCGCGACTATCAGGGCCGGGTGTCGGGCCCGCTGATCGACCGCATCGACCTGCAGATCGACGTGCCGCCCGTCAGCGCCGCGGACCTGGCCCTGCCGCCGCCGTCGGAGGGCTCCGCCGAGGTCGCCGCCCGGGTCGCCGCCGCCCGGCAGGGGCAGGTTGACCGCGCCAACGACTGGCCCTCCGGCGCGCCGCCGCTCAACGCCATGGCCGACGGAGACTTCCTCGAGAAGGCCGCCGGACTGGACGAGGCGGCCCGGTCGCTGATGGCGCGCGCCGCGGACGCCGGCCACCTGACCGCCCGCGGCTGGACCCGCGCCCTGCGCCTGGCCCGCTCCATCGCCGACCTGGAGGGCGCCATGAGCGTCAAGCGCCTGCACGTCGCCGAGGCGCTGATCTATCGCCGGGTGGGCGCCAGTCCGACGCCGGCGTAACTCCAGGGACTGCTTCCGGCGTTAGCCGGTAGCTGTCCCCCAACACCTTCCGGCGCAGGTGAGGGACAGGAAACGCGCCCCTGCAGGCCGCTTATCCAGCCCCCAATCGACCGTAGCTTGGAAGCCCCGACCAATTCCGCTACGCCCGGCGTCTGCAACGAGGATCGCACATGGCGTCGCGACAGGCCGTCCTGGGCATGGAGAACGCCAGCTTCCACCACGGCGCGACGCCGGTGTTCGAGAATGTGTCCTTCCTGCTCGACGGCGCCCGCACCGCCCTGGTCGGCGAGAACGGGGCCGGCAAGTCGACCCTGCTGCGCTGTCTGACCGGCGAGCTGGAGCTGGACAGAGGCCAGGTGATCCGCTCGCGCAGCCTGCGCGTCGGCTCCCTGCCGCAGGACACGCCCGAGGGCCTGGCCGACCTGGCCGTCCGCGAGGTGCTGCGCCGGTCTCTGGAGACCATCGGAGCCGGGGACGACGACTGGCGCATCGACGTGCTGCTGGACGAGATCGGCGTGGCCCCGGCGGTGGCGGACCAGACGTTCGGTTCGCTGTCGGGCGGCTGGCAGCGGCTGCTTCTGATCGCGGCGGCGGCGCGGCTGGAAGAGCCGGACATCCTGCTTCTGGACGAGCCGACCAACCACCTGGACCTGTCCAACATTAACACGCTGGAGCTCTGGCTGACCGCCGGGTTCGACGTGCCGATGCTGATCGTCAGCCATGACCGCGAATTCCTCAACCGGGTCACCGACCGCACCCTGTTCCTGCGCAGCGACGGGGTGCACGCCTTCAAGACCGGGTTCTCGACGGCCCGCGAGGAACTGTTGCGCCGCGACGCCGTCGCCGCCGCCCACCGCAAGCTGGAGGAGAAGGAGGTCAAGCGGCTCGAGGCCGCCGCCGCCCGCTACAAGGTCTGGGCGGTCAAGAACCCGGAGCTGAACAAGCGCAAGGCGGCGATCGAGACCCGCATCGCCCGCATCGAGGCCGACCGCACCAGCGCCTGGGTCTCCCGCGAGCGGCGGCTGGAGCTGTCCGACGCCGAGATCGACGCCAGGGTCGCTTTACGCGTTCATGGCCTGACGGTGAAGACGCCCGACCAGGCCCGCACTCTATTGACGATCGACCGCCTGACCGTGGCGGCCGGCGACCGCATCGCCATCCTCGGCGTGAACGGCGCCGGCAAGTCGACCCTGCTGACCGCGCTGGCGGCGGCCTTCGACCCGGCGCGGGAACACTACGACGGCCAGGCGACGGTGCGGTTCAATCCGGGCGCGCGGCTGGCGGTGTTCGACCAGTCGATGCGGGCCCTGCCGCTGAAGTCGACCCTGCTGGACTATGTCGCCGCCGCGCCGGACGCCACCGACCGCGACGCCACGCGCCTGCTGGCCCAGGCCGGATTTTCCTTCATCCGCATCCAGCAGCCGATCGCCCTGCTCAGCTACGGCGAGCGCTCGCGGCTGATGTTCCTGCGCATGAAGCTGGAGCGTCCCAACCTCTACCTGCTCGACGAGCCGACCAACCACCTGGACATCGAGGGCCAGGAAGCGCTGGAGGCGCAGCTGGAGGAGGGCGAGGTCTCCTGCATCTTCGTCTCCCACGACCGCTACTTCACCCGCACGGCGGCGACGCGGTTCCTGGAGATCCGCCGGGGCCGGCTGGTCGAGGTCGAGAGCGCGGACGCCTTCTTCGACGCCCAGGGGTAGTCGGGAGGCTGTCAGCCCTGCTCCCGTCTGTCGGCGAGCTCTAGGCCGACAAGATTCCCGCGTCGCCAGAGGATCGTGGCGCCATAGGTGACCGTGGCGGACTGCAGCCGCAGCGTCAGGGTCAGTCGGGTGGGGAGCAGCCGGGCGCCATCGAGCATCACCTGCGCGCCGGAGGCATCGAGGTTCACGATCCGGCACGGTGCGAGACGGCCGCACGCGCCGAGAAGCTCGCCGGGGATGTCAAACGCCTGCCGGCGACGGCGGCGGCGCTCCGGGAGCGCATGAAGGGGTTGGATCCGGTTCACCCGCGAAAGGTAGCAGACCGACCTTGCCCAACCCTGAATCCCGGCATGTGCCGACCCGGGACAGCGCTTCCGCGCCGGGCTGTCGCCATCTGAGCCAGAAGGGCCGCCCGTCCCGCCGACGGCATCGTAAACGCCGGAGGCCCGATTCCCCTGAGAGGCGACCGGCCCGTCGCCGAATTCCCCCCGGCGTAGCCCTCACGGCCAGAGCATGGTTTCGTCTTTCTTAAACGAGACTATTCAACGTTAACGGCTGATTTCCAAGATAAATCTGGCACACCGGATGCATCTCCGTTGTTGTCGAATGGTCGACACCAAGGAGAACTGAAATGAAAACCGCTTTCGCCGTCGCGTTTGCCACCGTGTTCCTCGCTGGCGCCGCTCAGGCTCAGAATATGTCCACGAACCAAAGCAACTTCGCCGTCATCAAGTCGCAACTGAACTCGACGATTACTGATGTTGAGAAAGATGTTTCGCTGACGTCCGCCGCCATCGCCAACAGCCTGACCATCGAGGGCTCCAGCGCCGGCTACATCAACAACGTCCAGCGCTTCTTCGGCGACGCCGTTTCGGAACTGAACGGCACCATCACCGACGTGGGCGGC
The DNA here is from genome assembly GCA_040383665.1 of Caulobacter sp. Lineage (GTDB taxonomy): Bacteria > Pseudomonadota > Alphaproteobacteria > Caulobacterales > Caulobacteraceae > Caulobacter. Next base: position 5,095 of record JBEIDC010000003.1, on the reverse strand, counting down.
GACGTGAGCGTGACCTCGGCGGCGATCGCCAACAGCGCCACGATCAACGTCGACTGGGCCTCCTCGATCAGCAACTACCAGATCGCCAGCATCGATCCGACCGCCACGCTGAACACCTCGATCTCGGACGTCACGGGCGACGTGAGCGCCACGGCCGCCGCGCTGAGCAACTCGGCGACCATCGACGGGGACTTCGGCTACCTCGGTTCGACCCAGATGAACGGCGCGGCCGTCAACGCGCGCGCGGCCGTCACGGTCCGCGACGTTGAAGCCTCCGTGCAGGCGACTGCCGCCGCCATCGGCAACAGCCTGACCATCAAGGGCTTCTGACCCTGTCCCGGACGTCCGCACTCCTCGGCGGGCGTCCGGGATCGCTTTCCCGGGAGACCATCATGCGACCCATGACACACTGCTTCTCCGCCGCCCTGGCGATCGCCGTCAGCCTCACCGCGACAGCCGCCGCCGCCCAGGGCGCCCGTCAGCTGCCGACCGCGGGCGGCATGGCGGCCGGCTACTCCGGCGCCCGGGCCAGCACCGGCGCTCCGACCGATTTCTCCCTCCGCGACTCTTCGGGCAACCTGATCATCGTGAATGGCCAGCTTAAGGCCGACGCGGGTTTCGAGCCCGGCTACGGCGCCAGCAGCGGCGGCGGCTTCGGCCAGACGGCGGTCGCGCTGGGCAACCAGCTCACCGTCCAGGCCGGCGGCTCCTGGAACATCATCATCGTCGACGCCGTCCAGACCAACACCGGTGACATCACCGCCCACGCCGGAGCGGCCTCAGCCCGCGCCGGCCAGCCCCGATAGCGAGACGCCATGAACAGGATTCCCAGTTTCACCCGGTCGGCGCTCTGCGCGGCGCTCCTGTCGACGGTCGCGGCCTGCGCGTCCTCGCCCGGGCCGGCCGTGGGCCCCAGCGGGCTGTACGCCCGCCCCATCGGGTCCGCCCCCGCCACCAGCAACGCCACGCCCTATTCGCGGGCCCTGTTCTGCATCGGTGAACAGGCCCGCCGCTCCGGCCGGCCGTCGCCGGTCATCGCGGTCGGCAGGATCTCGGACTACACCGGCAAGCAGGAAGACAACGTGGGCGGGCCCAAGCTCACCCAGGGCGGGTCGCTCATGGCCATCTCGGCCCTGGCCAAAGCCGGAGCCGATATCGTCGAGCGCTTCGACACCTCGGTTCCGGAAATGGAACTGCGTTTCGCCAACAACAAGCTGATCGGCGACGCCGCCGGCCCGCCGTCCGGGTATCGTCCCATCCGCCAGGGCCAGTACCTGGGTTCGGACTACGTCCTGACGGGCGGGATCACCGAGCTGAACTACAACATCCGCTCCACGGCGGCCGAGGCCGGCGTCGGCGGCGCGGACGCCAAGTCGGGCCGCCTGGTCATCGGCGGAAAATCCTACGTCATGAACGTGGGCGTCGATCTGCGGCTGGTGGACACCCGGACCATGCGGGTCGTCGATGTGGTGTCCTACCAGAAGCAGATTCTGGGGCGCGAAGTCGGCGGCGGAGGTTTCAGCTTCCTCGGCTCGAACGTGATCGACATCTCCGCGGGCAACGGGGAGCTGGAGCCCCTGCAGCTGGGGGTCCGTTCGCTGATCGAGCGCGCGTCCGTCGAGTTCATGGGTAACCTGTACGGCCTCTCGCCGGACCCCTGCCTGGCGATGGTCAATGACCCTCTGGCGACTTGATCGACCGTTAAGCTGGCTGTGTCAGCATCTCCGGATGTCGAGCACCCGCGCCATCACCCCTGAACAGCTGGCCACCCTGAGCCATGAGTTCCGCACGCCGCTGAACGGCGTGCTGGGCATGGCCAGGCTTCTGGACGGGACCCGCCTGAGCGCCGAGCAGAAGGCCTATGTCTCGGCCCTGCGCGAAAGCGGCGACCACCTGCTGGCGCTGGTCAACGACGTTCTGGACCTGGCCCGCCTGGGCGAGGGCAAGATCGAGCTGCATCCGGCCCGCTGCGACCTGGCCGATCTTCTGCGGCAGGTGAGCGAGCTGCTGAGCCCGCGCGCCCACGAAAAGGGCCTGGAGATCGCCTGGACCGTCGCCGCCGACGTGCCGCCGGTGATGGCGGACGAAGGCCGGCTGCGGCAGGTGCTGCTGAACTTCGCCGGCAACGCCATCAAGTTCACCGAGACCGGCGGCGTGCTGCTGTCGGCGCAGGCGGCGCCGGATGGACGGGTGCGGCTGATCGTGCGCGACACGGGGCCCGGCGTGCGGCCGGCGGTGCGCGAGAAGATCTTCGAGCCCTTCGTCCATGCCGACCCGGCGCACGGCGGGACCGGTCTGAACGGCGCGGGCCTGGGCCTGGCCATCGTCAAGCGGCTGGCCCGGGCCATGGACGGCGAAGTCGGGGTCGAGGACGCGCCCGGCGGCGGCGCGGCCTTCTGGCTGGAAGCCCCCCTGCCCGCGGCCGGGCCCGCGACTCACGAGACACCCCTGGCCGGCCGGGTGGTCGGCGTGGCCTCGCCCAACACCCTGTTGCGGGAGGTGGCGGCCCGGCAGATCGAAGCGCTGGGCGGCATCGCGGCGGTCGCGGCCGACCTGGACGATCTGCTGGCCATTGTCCCGCCCGAGGCGGTTCTGCTGATCGACAACGCCCTGACGACAAGCCGCAAGGCGCTCAGGGCTCCGGCCGGACGCCCCTGCCTGATCCTGCTGCGGCCCGATGAGCGGGGCCGTATCGCGCGCAGCCGCGCCGCCGGGTTCGCCGGCTATCTGATCAAGCCGCTGCGGCCGGCCTCGATCGCCGCCCGTGTGCTCGCCGCCCCTGGCGCGGGAGAATCGGACGCCCGACCCCAGGACGACGAACGGATCGCCGAGGCGTCCGCCCCCGGCGCCCGGGTGCTGCTGGCCGAGGACAATCCGATCAATGCCCTGCTCGCCCGCACCCTGCTGCAGCGCGAGGGCGCCCACGTCGACCGGGCCGGCAGCGGCGAGGAGGCCGTCGCCGCCCTGGCCGCCGCCCGCTACGACCTGGTGCTGATGGATGTGCGCATGCCCGGCATGTCCGGCGTCGAGGCGGTCCGCGCGATCCGGGCGCGGGGTGTCACCACGCCCATCGTCGCCCTGACCGCCGACGCGTTCGAGGACGACCGCCGCGCCTGTCTGGCGGCCGGCATGGACGACTTCCTCACCAAGCCCCTGACCGAGACCGCCCTGCGCGCCGTCCTGGCCCGCTGGGTCGGCTGGACGGACGCCGCGCGAGAGGCCAAGGTCGCCTCCTGATTTGCGGGGCCTCGCCCCGTTTCGGGGGAAGCGCCAGATGACCACGGAAGCCGATAGCGCCGCCGAGCCCAGGGCGAAGCCAACCTTCCTTCAGTCCCTGGCCACCTTCGGCGAACGCCGCACGCTCGTGATGCTCGTGCTGGGGTTCTCGGCCGGGCTGCCAAACCTGCTGGTCTTCGACACCCTGTCGATCTGGCTGCGGGACGCGGGCCTGTCGCTGGCCACGATCAGCATCTTCGGCCTCGCCACCCTGGCCACGGCGATGAAGTTCCTGTGGGCGCCGCTGGTCGACCGGACGCGCGTGCCGTTCCTGACGACGCTGTTCGGCCACAGGCGCTCATGGATGCTCGTCTCGCAGGCGGTCATCATGCTGGGCCTGTGGCTCATCGCCGGGGTGAACCCGGCCACCAACCTGGGCCTGATGGCGGTGTTCGCGGTCATGGTGGGCTTCGCCTCGGCCAACCAGGACATCGTCATCGACGCCTGGCGGATCGAGGCGGCCGACGATGCGCGGCAGGGGCCGATGGCCGCCGCCTATCAGTGGGGCTATCGCATCGCGATGATCGTGGCCGGGGCGGTTCCGCTCATCCTGGCGGAAGCCTACAGCTGGAACCTCTCCTATGCCGCGATGGCCGCCCTGATGCTGGTCGGCGTCGCCGCCGTTTTCGCCGCGCCGCGTGAGGCGGCGCACAGCGTCCGGCCCATCGACGTCGGCGACACCCCGCGACGCCCGGCGGCCGAAGCGGTCGAGTGGACGGTGCGGCTCGTCGTTCTGGTGTCCGGCGGCCTTCTGGTCGGCTCCGGCCTGGCGGCCAGCGTCACCTTCCTGGCCGACATTCTGACGGGTCTGGGCGCGGGCGCGCTCGGCGAGACCCTGACGACGGCCTGGGCCTCGGACAACAGGATCTGGTTCCAGCTGCTTTCGGTCATCGCCGGCTTCGGGATCATCGCGCTGGCGGCGCGCCGGGTCCCGGGGGTGCAGACCCGGCCCGGCGCCTATCTGTCGGGCGCTCTGGGGCAGCCCCTGACCGACTTCTTCACCCGCTACGGAAAGATCGCGGGCCTGATACTGGCCCTGATCTGCCTCTACCGCGTCTCGGACTTCGTGCTGAACATCAACGGGGCCTTCTACGTCGATCTCGGATTCAGCAAGCTGGAGATCGCCGAGGTCCGCAAGGTGTTCGGGGTTGTGATGTCGGTCATCGGCGTCGCCCTTGGCGGACTGGCGGTCATCCGGCTCGGCCTGATGCGGGCGCTGATCATCGGCGCCTTCGTCGGCACCTTGAGCAACCTTTCCTTCGCCTGGCTGGCGACACAGGGCCACAGCCTGTTCGCGCTCCTCGTCGCCATCGCCATGGACAATGTCGCGGGCGGCATCGCCGGCACCTGTCTGATCGCCTACATGTCGAGCCTGACGACGGTCGGGTTTACCGCGACACAGTACGCCCTCTTCTCATCGCTCTACGCCCTGCCCGGAAAGCTGCTGGCCAGCCAGTCCGGCCGCATCGTCGAATCGACGGCGCGCGCGGCCGACGCCGGCGGGCCGATTTCAGCGCTGAAGGGCCTGTTCGACCGCGTGCCGCCCGAAAGCTACGCCACCGCCATGGAGAAGTCGCAGGTCACGGCGGCGGCCCTGGGGACGGGCTACATGGTCTTCTACCTGTACTCGACCGCCATCGGCGTCTTCTCGATCGCGCTCAGCTTCATGGTCGCCGCGCGTCAGGGCGACCTGCCGAAGCCGGCCGACTAGAGCATGCCCGGGTCAGATGGAATCATCTGACCCGGATCAGCATGCTCTAGATTCAAACACTTAGAGCGCGTTCGGGCGGCGGAACCGCGTACACTTCCGCCTAACGCG